>DATFRY010000141.1:0-13488 GCA_035262925.1 Kofleriaceae bacterium
GCCTCGACAAGACCAAGGAGCAGCTGATCGCCGTGTTCGACATGGGCGGCGGCACGTTCGACATCTCGGTGCTCGAGGTCGGCGACAAGGTCGTCGAGGTCGTGTCGACCAACGGCGACACGCACCTGGGCGGCGACGACATCGACTCGCGCGTGATGGACTGGCTCATCGCCGAGTTCAAGAAGGACAGCGGCATCGACGTCTCGAAGGACAAGATGGTGCTGCAGCGCCTCAAGGAGGCGGCGGAGAAGGCCAAGATCGAGCTGTCGAGCGTGCAGGAGACGGAGATCAACCTGCCGTTCCTGACCGCGGACGCGACCGGGCCCAAGCACCTGGTCATGAAGCTCAGCCGGTCGAAGTTCGAGCAGATGATCGAGGACATCATCAAGCGGACGATCGAGCCCTGCAAGAAGGCGCTCGCCGACGCCGGCAAGTCGGTCTCGGACATCCACGAGGCGGTGCTGGTCGGCGGTTCGACCCGCATCCCGATGGTGCAGAGGCAGGTCAAGGAGTTCTTCCAGCGCGAGCCGCACAAGGGCGTCAACCCGGACGAGGTGGTCGCGCTGGGCGCGGCGGTCCAGGCCGGCGTGCTGTCGGGCGAGGTCAAGGACATCCTCCTCCTCGACGTGACTCCGCTGTCGCTGTCGATCGAGACGCTCGGCGGCGTGAGCACGGTGCTCATCCCGCGCAACACCACCATCCCGACCCGCAAGGGCGAGATCTTCTCGACCGCGTCCGACAACCAGACCTCGGTCGAGGTGCACGTGCTGCAGGGCGAGCGGCCGATGGCGCGGGACAACCGCACGCTCGGCAAGTTCCACCTGCAGGGCATCCCGCCGGCGCCGCGCGGCGTGCCGCAGATCGAGGTCACCTTCGACATCGACGCCAGAGGCATCCTCAACGTGGGCGCCAAGGACAAGGCGACCAGCAAGGAGCAGAGCATCACCATCACCGCGTCGTCGGGTCTCAGCGAGGCGGAGATCCAGAAGATGGTGAAGGACGCCGAGTCGCACGCGGCCGAGGACAAGGACCGCAAGGACGCCATCGAGGCGCGCAACCAGCTCGACTCGCTGGTCTACGGCACGCGCAAGCTGATCGAGGAGAACGCGGACAAGATCCCCGACGCCGAGAAGCTGCGCGCCGAGGAGGAGCTCAAGAGCGCCCAGCAGGTGCTCGACGCCAACCGCGAGCCGACCAGCGCCTCCGACCTGCGCGCGGCCCTCGAGTCGCTGCAGTCGGCGGCCCACAAGGTGGCCGAGGCGATGTACAAGGGCGCCTCGGGCGGCGAGGGCGGCGGCCCGGGCCCGGGAGCCGGCAACGGCCAGCACGACGAGCAGCAGCAGCGCGACGACGGCGTGATCGACGCCGAGTTCGAGGAGACGACCTAGCCGCGAGGCGCGGCCGCGGCCGCCGCGGACCGCGAGGAAGTGGACGCCGTCGGCCCGTGCCGACGGCTTTCTGATTTTCGGCCATGGCTCTCCGCCTGCGCCGACCTCGGGTCGTCGCTGTCCGGGTCGCCGCTGTCCGGGGTCGTCGCGCTCGGCGGCTCCCGGCTCGTCCTCCTCCAGGTGGCGGATTTGGCGCGTCTGGCGGTTCTCTCGTATCTTTGAACCGTGCTTCGCGGCGCTCTCGCCTCGGTCGTCCTCGCCGGCTGCGCGTCGGCCGGCATGATCGACGACGGGACCAGCGTGTCGTTCGGGCCGCCCCATCGGGGGGCGCTGCTCGAACCGGCCCTGCTGCCGCCGGCCGGCGACGGCTACTGGGTGCCGCCGACGTGGGCGCACCGGAGGCTGCAGTACGGGACGATCGAGCTGGTGTCGTTCGTGGTCCACCTGGGCCGCACCATGCAGCCTCTCCGCCTGGGGCGGCCGCTCGCGGTGGCCGACCTGTCGCCGGCCCACGGCGGGCCGAGCGCCTGGCACCGCTCGCATCAGACCGGGCGCGACGTCGACCTCGTCTTCTTCGCGCGCGACGCGGCCGGGCGCCCGGTGGCGGCCGACGTCATGCGCCGCTACGGGGCCGACGGCGCCAGCCTGCCGGATCGCGGGCGGCCGGCCGAGCGGCCGGTCTACTTCGACGACGCCGCCAACTGGGCGCTGGTCCAGGCCGTGCTCGAGAACCCGGTCGCCGAGGTGGCGTACATCTTCATCTCCGACGATCTCAAGCAGCGGGTCATCGACAGCGCGCTGGCTCGGCGCGCGCCGCCCGAGCTCGTCGAGGCGGCGGCGGAGTTGCTCCATCAGCCATCGGGCGGGCTGGCCCACGACGATCACATGCACGTGCGCATCTACTGCGCGGCCAGCGACCTGCCGCTCGGCTGCCGGGAGATCGGGAGCCTGCGCTGGTACAAGAAGGCCTTCAAGTACCGGCCGGATCGGGCGCGCCGCCTGGCCGAGGTCGGCCCGGTCGGCGAGGCGGTGCGCGCCCAGCGCTTCCCCCTGACCGCGCTCCCCGGCCTTCCGTTTCGCGGCTTCGTGCCGCGCTGACCGGCCCGGCGGCCTCAGCCCACCTTGGCCGCCGCCTCGAGCAGGCCGTGGCCCTTCTCGCGCGCGAGCTCGAGGTCGCCCTCGTACTTGAGCAGGAGGTGGAGGGTGCGGTTGACCTCGTCGACCCCGAGGTGGTCGATGCCGAGGACGACCAGGGCCCGCGCCCAGTCGATGGTCTCCGACACGCTGGGCAGCTTCTTGAGGTCGAGCCGGCGCAGCTCGGCCACGAACGCGGCCAGCTTGCCGGCCAGCGACGAGGCCAGCTCGGGCACCCGCACGGCCAGGATCTCGGCCTCGCGCTCGCGCCCGGGGAAGCTCATCGATAGATACAGGCAGCGCCGGCGCAGCGCGTCCGACAGCTCGCGGGTGGCGTTGGAGGTCAGGAAGACCAGCGGGCGGTGCCGGGCGCGCAGCGTGCCCAGCTCCGGCACGGTGACCTGCAACTCGCCCAGCACCTCCAGGAAGAACGCCTCGAGCTCGTCCTCGGCGCGATCGACCTCGTCGATGAGCAAGACCACGCGGCGGTCGGCCCGGATCGCCTGCAGGAGCGGCCGCGGCTGCAGGAAGTGATCGGAGAAGAAGGCGTCCTCGTGGGCGGCGATGCGGTCGACCGCGCGCCGCAGATCGGTCTCGTCGCCGAGCAGCTGGCCGAGGTGGTCGCGCAGGATCTGGGTGTAGAGCAGCTGCTTGGGGTACTTCCACTCGTACAGGGTCTTGGCCTCGTCGAGCCCCTCGTAGCACTGCAGGCGCAGGAGCTCGGTGCCGAGCGCGGCAGCCGTCGCCTTGGCCAGCTCGGTCTTGCCCACGCCGGCCGGGCCCTCGACCAGGACCGGCTTGTCGAGCGCGTCGGCCAGGTACAGCGTGGTGGCGATGGGCGGGTCGGCGATGTAGCCGGCCCGGCGCAGCGCGTCCGCGGCGGCTTCAGGGGTGGGGAAGGCCTGGCTCATGGCGGTGGTCCTCATCATCTGCCGGCGGCGCCCCCGGTTCGATCGGCGAGGGCGAAGCCGGCGTCTTCGACTCCGACTGCTCGGGTCGCTCCGGCGGCGGCGGCGCCGGAGCGTGCAGGATCTGGATCGAGCGCAGCGCGAAGTCGAACGCGCGCAGGTGCTGGCTGCGCGTGCGGTTGTCCGGAGCCGACAGGGTGAGCGAGTATCCGATGCCGCCGGCGACCAGGAAAGCCTGGCGCAGGAACGCGCCGCGCCCCTGCGAGTCGATGAAGTAGGCGCCGGTCGACGAGTGCAGCTGCGGCGAGCGCACCTCGAAGCGCATCGCGCGCAGGATGCCGGCGGTGCGCTGGGCGTAGGCCAGCGCGGTCACGCCCGGTGCGAGCCGCTCGGCGGCCAGCATCATCTTCCCGTCGGGCGCGCGGCGGACCAGGCGCAGGAGGATGCTGGGGTAGGCGGTCTTCTCGGTCAGCTGCCAGTTCTTGGGCGCGGTCATGTGCACGCGCCACGCGCTCGACTCGAACTGATCGCCGTCGATGTCCGCGCGCGCGGCGACGGCTGACGCTGCGAGGAGAGCGGCGGCGAGGGCGACGGCGACGGCTCGCGGCACGCAAGAGACGTAGCACAACGCGCCGTCGACCTGAACAAAGACCCAGATAAAAACTTGACTCCACTGGGTTAAGTATTCTTGACCGACTCTATTCAGTAGAATACAGTCGAATCACTCAACGCACGGGAGCAACGCTTCGCTGGAAGACGTGCGGGATGCGCGACGAACGCCAGGTGAGAGGGGGCGCGTCCCGAGGGGACGACATCGCGTGTCGGCAGCCGCGGACCGTGCACAGCGCACCGGCGCTCGGGGGGACCACGTGACAGGCAAGACGCCACAGGCAGCGCGACAGGCCGATCCGTCGGCGGCAGTGCGCCGGGTCGAGGTCGGCGACACCAGGTCGCTGGCCCTGGTCGCGTCGCTCGTCGCTGCCAACCGCGCTCGCCGCGGAGGAGGCTCTTCGGGCTCCGGCAGCTCGGGGGGCTCCTCCCGCAAGGGGCTCTTCAGCGACGAGGAGCTGCGCCGCCTCGAGGCCGATCACCCCGACGGCATGACCTCGGCACAGATCGTCGACCTGTTCGCGAGCCGCGGGCTGCGCTTCTCGGAGGCCACGTTTCGCAAGTACGTGCAGCTCGGCCTGGTGCCGCGCAGCCGCCGGGTCGGGCGCAAGGGCAAGCATCGCGGCTCGCTCGGCGTCTACCCGGCCAAGGCGGCGCGCCGCATCAACGGCGTGCGCCGCCTCATGGACGAGGGGCGCACCATCGAGGAGATCCAGGCCGAGCTCCTGCGCTTCGGCGATCTGCTCGAGACCCTCGAGGAGGGCCTGGCCGCGCTGTTTCACCGCTTCGAGGGCGAGATCGAGGCGCCGCGGTTCGACGCGCGCGCCAGGAAGAGCCTGAAGCGCGACCTCGCGGAGGCGCGCGGCACGGCGGACGACCTGCTCAAGCGGCTCGACGACCTGTCGCACCGGGTCGGGCGGCCGTCGGACGACAGCTTCGGAGGAGCCGGCGCGGCGGGCAGCGCCGAGGAGCTTCTGTGATGGGGCCCGCGAATCACCCGCAGCGGAAGCAGTCCGCCCGCCCAACGGAACACCGGCGGGCACAAGGTGGCCAGGAGGACGGCATGGACACTCATCTCGACGACGAGCGCGAGGAGAGAGACGACGAGGAGTCGCTCGAGCGCGACGCCGCCATCGATCTCGCCACCAGCGGTGAGGTCGAGAGCGAGGAGGAGGAGGAGCTCGAGAGCCAGGACGAGGAGGAGGGCGAGGCGGGCGACGACGACGGCGAGGAGGGCGGCGAGGCGGGCGCGACGCCGCCGGCGGTGAGCCGCAAGGTCCGGCGCCGCTCGCGCCGGACCCGCCCGCGCTCCAGGACCATCGCGATGAAGCGGCTCACGCGCGAGGAGCTCCGCCTGGGCGCGCTGCTCAACCCGCCGGTCGACATCCCTCGGCCCAACACCCGGCAGCAGTGCGAGAACGACATCCGGCCGTGCCCGTGGGTGGCGTGCAAGCACCACCTCTACCTGGACGTGAACCCGGAGACCGGCTCGATCAAGATCAACTTCCCCGACCTGGAGCCGTGGGAGATGCGCGAGACCTGCGCGCTCGACGTCGCGGACCGCGCCGGCATCACGCTGGAGGAAGTGGGCGAGATCATGAACCTCACCCGCGAGCGCATCCGGCAGGTCGAGGTGCGCGGGCTGCTCAAGCTCAAGATGGCGTCGCCGCTCGAGGGATTCTCCGTCGGTGACGGCGATCTGGAGCGCGGCTTCGGGGACGGCGATTGACGGTGTCGGAGCGGGCTGTTAGAAGTCCGCATGGCAACCGCACCGCCGCCCGCCACGACAGTCCGGCGGGCGCTCGTCAGCGTCTCTGACAAGCGCGGGCTGGTCGATCTGGGGAAGCGGCTCCGCCGGCTCGGCGTGGAGATCCTGTCGACCGGCGGCACCGCGCGCGCCCTGTCCGAGGCCGGCGTCGACGTGGTCCAGGTCTCGGACCACACCGGCGCGCCCGAGATCCTCGACGGGCGGGTCAAGACCCTGCACCCGCGCATCCACGGCGGCCTGCTTGGCCGCGCCACCGACGCGCACCGCGCCGAGATGGCGGCGCACCGGATCGATCCGATCGATCTGGTGGTGGTGAACCTCTACCCGTTCGAGAGCACGGTGGCGGCGCCGGGCGTCGACCCCGAGACCGCGATCGAGAACATCGACATCGGCGGGCCGTCGATGATCCGCTCGGCCGCCAAGAACCACGAGCGCGTCGCGGTGGTGGTCGACCCGGACGACTACGGCGCGCTGCTCGCCGAGCTCGAGGGCGGCGAGGGCGGCGGCGGTGGTGATGGCGAGGGCGGCGCGGTGTCGTCGGCGACGCGTGCCCGTCTGGCGCGCAAGGCCTTCGCGCACACGGCGGCCTACGACGGCGCGATCGCGGCCTACCTGACGTCGCTGGAGGAGGGCGGGGCGCGCGCCGCCTTTCCCGGCACCCTCACCGTCCAGTGGGAGCGGGCCGCGGAGCTGCGCTACGGCGAGAACCCGCACCAGGCCGCGGCGTTCTACCGGGACGCGCGCTCGCCCCTGCCGGGCGGCGGCCGCCGGCCCAGCCTCGCCGCCGCCGAGGTGCTGCAGGGCAAGCAGCTCTCGTACAACAACATCCTCGACTGCGACGCCGCGCTCGCGCTCTGCCTCGAGTTCGCGGCACCGACCGCGGTCATCATCAAGCACACCAATCCGTGCGGCGCGGCCAGCGACGAGAGCGGGGTGGCGGCGGCCTACCGGCTGGCGCGCGAGACCGACCCGGTGTCGGCGTTCGGCGGCATCGTCGCGGTCAACCGCGAGGTCGGCGGCGAGCTGGCCCGCCAGCTGGGCGAGACCTTCCTCGAGTGCGTGGTCGCGCCGGGCTACTCGGCCGAGGCGCGCGAGCTCCTGGCCGGCAAGAAGAACCTGCGCCTGCTCGCGGTCGGCGACATGACGCCGTCGGCGGGCGAGGTCGGCTGGGCGCTGCGCTCGGTGGGGGGAGGCCTCTTGGTCCAGTCGGCCGACCTGGCGCTCATCTCCGCGGCCGACGCCAGGGTGGTGAGCCGGCGGCCGCCCGGCCCCGAGGAGCTGGCCGCGCTCGACTTCGCGTGGCGCGTGTGCAAGCACGTCAAGTCGAACGCGATCGTGTACGGGCGCGGCACCCGCACGGCGGCGATCGGCGCCGGGCAGATGTCGCGCGTCGACTCGGCGAAGATCGCGCGGCTCAAGGCGGCGCTGCCGCTCGAGGGCAGCGTGGCCGCGTCCGACGCCTTCTTCCCGTTCCGCGACGGGGTCGACGTCCTTGCCGAGGCGGGCGCGACCGCCATCATCCAGCCCGGCGGGTCGATCCGCGACGACGAGGTGGTCGCCGCCGCCGACGAGCACGACCTGGCCATGGTCTTCACCGGGATGCGCCACTTCCGGCACTGAGCGAGTCATGAGGATCCTGGTCGTCGGCGGAGGGGGACGAGAGCACGCGCTGTGCTGGCGCCTGGCCGCCTCGGGGCACGAGGTGGTGGTCGCGCCCGGCAACCCGGGTGCGGCCCAGGTGGCCGCGGCGGTCGCCGTCGCGGTCGACGACCACGACGGGCTGGTCGCGCTGGCCCTCGCGCGCGAGGTGGACCTGGTCGTCGTCGGGCCCGAGGCGCCGCTGGTGGCCGGGCTGGCCGATCGCCTGCGGGCGCGCGGGCTGACCGTGTTCGGCCCGTCGGCCGCCGCCGCGCGCCTGGAGGGGTCGAAGGCGTTCGCCAAGGAGTTCTTCCGCCGGCACGGCATCCGCACGGCCGAGTTCCGCGTGTGCGCCGACATGGCGTCGGTCGACCAGGCGCTCGCCGCGCTGGGCGGCGAGGTGGTGGTCAAGGCCGACGGGCTGGCGGCCGGCAAGGGCGTGGTGGTGTGCGACGGCGAGGACGAGGCGCGCGAGGCGGCGCGCGCGATGCTGGAGGCGGGGCGCTTCGGCCAGGCCGGGCTGGTCGTGGTGATCGAGCGCCGGCTGCGCGGCCGCGAGGTCTCGGTCATGGCGCTGGCCGACGGGACCCGCTGCGCGATGCTGCCGCCGGTCGAGGACCACAAGGCCATCTTCGACGGAGACCGCGGCCCCAACACGGGGGGCATGGGCACGGTGTCGCCGGTGGCCTGGGTCGGCGAGGCGCTCATGGAGCGGGTGCGGCGCGACATCCTGGAGCCGACCCTGGCCGGGCTGCGCGCCGACGCGATCGACTTCCGCGGCGTGCTCTACGCCGGCCTCATCGTCGACCAGTCGGGGGCCCCGTGGCTCCTCGAGTACAACTGCCGGTTCGGCGACCCGGAGATACAGCCGGTGGCGGCGCGCCTGGACGCGGACCTGGGCGCGTGGCTCCACGGCGCGGCCATCGGGCGGCTGCCCGACGGAGAGCCGGCGGTCTCCGGCCGCGCGGCGGTGTGCGTGGTGCTGGCCTCGCGCGGCTACCCGGGCGAGCCGAGCACGGGAGACGCGATCGCCGGCGCGGACGCGGCCGGCGCCGACGTCTTGGTGTTCCACGCCGGCACCGCGGCCGTGGGCGGGCGGCTGGTCACGGCGGCGGGGCGCGTGCTGGGCGTGACGGGGGTCGGCGACACGGTGGCGGAGGCGCGGGCGCGGGCCTACCAGGCCGTGGCCGGCATCTCGTTCGACGGCATGCAGCTCCGCCGCGACATCGGCGCCCGCGCGGCGCCCCGATGATCTGGCACCAGGCGATCCAACCGATCGATCCGATCGAGACGCAGAGAGGCTGAAATGGGCGAAACCGCACCGCTGGTGGCGATCCTCATGGGCTCCAAGTCGGACCTCGAGGCCATGCGCCCGGCCGACGAGGTCCTCGACGACCTCGCCGTTCCGCACGTCATGCGCGTCATGTCGGCGCACCGCACGCCGGACCGGACGGCGGAGTACGCCCGCGGGGCGCGCGACGCCGGGCTGCGCGTCTTCATCTGCGCGGCGGGCGGCGCGGCCCACCTGGCCGGCGCGGTGGCGGCGCAGACCAACCTCCCGGTCATCGGCGTGCCGCTGGCGCGCACGCCGCTCGCCGGTGCCGACGCGCTCTACGCGACCGTGCAGATGCCGTCCGGCATGCCCGTGGCCACGGTCGCGATCGACGGGGCGGCCAACGCGGCGATCCTGGCGGCGCAGATCCTGGCGCTGTCGGACCCGGCGCTCGAGGCCAGGCTGCGCGCCCGGCGCGAGGCGATGGCGGCCAAGGTGGTGGCCGACGACGCGTCGCTGTCGGGCGAGACGCCGCGCAAGTGACCTCGGGCGAGGCCGACCGCATGCGTGAGGCGCTCGCCGCGCTGGCCCGCGGTGAGGTGGTGTGCCTGCCGACCGAGAGCAGCTACGGCCTGGCCGTCGACGTGCGGTCGGCGCAGGCGCTGGCGCGGGTCACGGCGCTCAAGGGCGGGCGCCCGGCCGACTCGCCGTTCCCGCTCATCGCCGGCGCGGCCGACATCGCGCGCGCGCTGGCCCGCGTCTGGCCCGACGCGGCCGAGCGGCTGGCCGCGCGCCACTGGCCCGGCCCGCTGACCCTGGTCGTGCCGGCCCGGCCCGAGCTCGCGCCCGAGGTGGTGGGCCCGGACGGCGGCGTCGGCGTGCGGGTGTCGAGCCACCCGGTGGCGAGCGCGCTGGCTCGCGGGTTCGGCGCCGCCATCACCGCGACCAGCGCCAATCGCTCGGGTCAGCCTCCGGCCGCCACGGTGGCCGAGGCGCGCGCGGTCTTCGGCGACGGCGTGGCCTGCTACCTCGACGGCGGCGTGTGCGCCGGCACCCCCTCGACCGTCGTGATCGTCGGCGAGGACGGCGGGCTGCGGCTGGTCCGGCCGGGAGCGATCGCGCTCGACCAGGGCGGCGCCTGAGGCCTCGGGCGGGGCCGGCGCCCTGTGATAAAAGCGGGGCATGGCCGAGATCGCCCCGTTTCGCGGCATCCTCTACGACACCAGCCGGGTCGAGGCCTCGCGCGTCCTGGCCCCGCCGTACGACGTCATCGACGAGCCGGAGCGCCAGGAGCTGCTCGCGCGCGACCCGCACAACGCCGTGCGGCTGATCCTGCCGGAGGGGCAGGGGGACGAGAAGTACGGCCACGCGGCGCGCGTGCTGGACGGCTGGCTCGCCGACGGCGTCCTGCGCCGCGACCAGCGCCCGGCCCTGTACCGGTACCATCAGGTGTTCACCAGCGCCGAGCTGGGCGGCCGCCCGGTCACCCGGCGCGGCTTCATCGCGGCGGCGCGGCTCCACCGCTTCGACGAGCGGATCGTCCTGCCGCACGAGCGCACGCTGAGCGGACCGAAGGCGGACCGGCTCAAGCTGATGGACGCGACCGGGGCCCACTTCTCGCAGATCTTCACCCTCTACTCCGATCCCGCGGGCGAGGCCGACCGCGCCTTCGCGCGCGCCGAGCGGCAGCCGCCCACCATCGACGCCACCAGCGCGGACGGCACGCGCCACGTCCTGTGGCGGGTGGACGACGCCGAGGTCATCGGGCGCGTGGTGCACGTGCTCGCCCCGCTCAAGCTCTACATCGCAGACGGCCACCACCGCTACGAGACCATGCTGGCCCTGCGCGAGCGCATGCGCGAGCGGGCCGGCGGGGCGCTGGAGAGCCGATCGACCGCCGAGTTCGGCACCCTCTTCCTCTGCAACATGGACGACCCCGGCCTGGTGGTGCTGCCGATCCATCGGCTGGTTTTCGGGCTGGCCAGTTTTCAGGCCGACGATTTCCTGGCCCGGATCCGCACCTGGTTCGACGTCGAGCCGCTGGCCGGGGCCGCCCGCGACGCCGCTGCGGTGCGGAGCGCGCTGGCCGAGGCGTCCCGCCATCAGCCCAGCGTCGTGGCCGCCTTCCCGGGCCGCGATCCGGTGCTGCTGTCCCTGCGCCACGACATGTCGCCGGCCAAGGCGGGCGTGGCCGGGGCCCCGGCGGTGAGCGGCCTCGACGTGTCCGTGCTGCACGGCGTGATCCTCGAGCAGGCGCTCGGCATCGACCGGGCGGCGCAGGAGGCCCAGACCCACATCGAGTACGTCAAGGACACCGCCAAGGCGCTGGCCCGGGCGGCGGCCGGCGAGGGCCAGGTCGCCTTCCTCATGCATCCGACGCGGGTCGAGCAGGTCAAGGCCGTCGCCGACATCGGCGAGTTCATGCCGCAGAAGTCGACCTTCTTCTATCCGAAGATCGCCAGCGGCGCGGTCATCAACCCGATCCGGCCCGACGAGACTCTGTAGGCCGCCCGCGGACCGGGCCGGGCGGGTCGGTGCATCGGCGTCGGCGCCGGCGCCGGCGCCTCCGGCAGATCAGCGCCAGCGGCGAAGCTCCACTGGCGCGTCGCGGTAGTCGGTCTCGCCGAGCGGCTGCGCGCGCGGGCTCGCGAAGTAGGCGTGGAGCAGGAGGTCGGCGCCGTCGAGAACGCCGGGCCGGCCCCGGTCCTCGACCAGCACGCCCACGTGGCGGGGAAACAGAACCAGGTCGCCGACCTGCGGGAAGGGCAGGGGCCGGCCGCGCGCGTCCAGGTAGACGCCGCCCTTGCCCGGCCGCCCGGCGGCGAGCAGGCGCGTCACTTGTGGCAGCGCGCCGGTCCAGGTGTAGTCGCGGTCCTCGCCCATCCGGCGGCGGCCGTAGATGACGAAGTCGGCGCAGTCGGCGCCCTCGAGCCGCTCGCTCTGGTGGGCCGCGTTCGATGTCCCGGCCGAGGCCCAGATGTAGGGCTGGCCGAACAGCTCGCCGAGGAAGCCGATGTAGCTGTCGTCGCGCCGCAGCGAGACGCGCTGGACGGCGTCGCCGAGGCCGCCGGAGCCGCGCCCGCGCCGCGCCTCGGCGCCCGGCGTGGCGAAGGTCCCGCTCGCGGTCGCCGCCCGCAGCTTGAAGCGCATGGTGCCGATGCCGTGCCACCGGTCGGTGGTCAGGGTCGGGCGCACGTCGGCGGCCACCGAGGCCTGCCCCCGCCAGCGCTCCACCTCGGTCTCGGCGTAGTCGATGGGCTCGAAGCGGAACTGGCCGCTCTCGGTGTTGGACATGCTCTCGACCCGCGGCTCGACCTTGAACCAGGCCAGCCGCGCCGCCGGCGCCTCGGCCAGCGGCCGCGCCGGCCTGCGCTTGCCGCCGATCTCCACGACCGGGCCGGCGTCGCTGTAGTAGGCGGTGTGCGCCCCGTCGCGGGCGACCAGCACCGCGTAGAGGCGGACGCCGTCGCGGGCCAGGGCGCGCTTGGGTCGATCGTCGGCCACCGGCGCGCGGCCGATGCGCGAGACCAGCTGCACTCCGATCAAGCGTGCGGGGCCGGGCGGATCGGCGCGGGCCGCGGCGGGGACGAACAGCGCGGCCAGCGCCAGCGCCGCGATCGAGGGCCGCGCGATCCACCTGCGACTCGCCTGCGAGGTCACCGCCCCTGTAACGCGCGAGCCCCGGTTTCCGTTCCAGCGCGGGTCGCGGCCACGCGCGCGCGGGCGGCACGTCGTCAGGCCGCGCCCCGGCGGAAGTCGGCCCTGGCTGGCCCCCGCGGGCGGAAGCGGGCGCGCGGATTCGCAGTCGGCCGGGCCCTCGGCTACACTGGGCCCGCTCGGCGCCGAACCCGGCCCCTGGCGCGAGCTCGAGGAGGCGCGCATGACCCGACTCATCGCTCCGCTTTTCATCCTGGCTGCGCTCGCGCTCGCCGCGTGCGGCGGAGACGACGACGGCGAGCCCGACGCCTCCATCCCGGACGCGCAGCCGGCGCGCGGCACCATCAGCATGAGCTGGCGCCTGGTGAGCGCCGGCGCCGACGCGGCGTGCACCGACGTGGGGGCCAGGTACGTGCTCGTCGAGATGGTGCGCGAGGGTGAGGCGGCGGGCGAGGCCGACACCTTCGACTGCGCCCTGGGCGCTGCGACCACCCGCGAGGTCGACGCCGGCACCTACGAGGTCAGGGCGGATCTCCTCGATGCCCAGGCCGACACGCTCCTCCCCGCGCAGGTGCGGTGGACCGGGATCGGCGTGACCGAGGACCGCGACACGTCGATCGGCGAGGTCGTGTTCGAGCTCGAGTGACCTCGAATCGCCTCGATTGAGCGGAACCCGAAACGCGCCCCCGGAGCGCCTTGATGCGGCCTCGGTCGACGCGCCCCCGGTGCGGCGTTACAGCATGGAGACATCGCCGGCATGAAATCGCCGGCATCGCCCACGGTCCGTGAAGCCCCCATTCGGAATACCGCGGTCCACCACGAGCCAGGTCGCCGTGGCCTTCTTCACCTTTTTCGGGGTGTTGGCGGGTCACGCGATGCTCGAGACCGCGCGCGACACCCTGTTTCTGACCCACCTGCCGGCCCAGCAGCTGCCCTGGGTCTACCTCGCCATCGCGGTCCTCGCGGTGGCCGCGGCCCGCCTGAACTACCGGGCCCTGGAGCGCTTCTCCCGGCGGGCGACCCTCGCGCTCACCCTGTTCGTGTCGGGGACCATCACGGCGCTCTTCTGGCTGTGGAGCGACGGCAGCATCGCGTCGATCTACGCCTTCTACG
>DATFRY010000142.1:0-18462 GCA_035262925.1 Kofleriaceae bacterium
GAGGCCGTTCACCCCCGTGCCGGCCACGCGCCGGATCTCGCCGGTGCCGAGGTCGATGGCGCGCACCTCGTTGTTGTCGGTGTCGGCGAGGTAGAGGTCGCCGTCCGGACCGATCTCGATGTCGCGCGGGCCGTTCAGCTGCGCGTCGATGGCCGGGCCGCCGTCGCCCGCCGCGCCTGCTTCTCCCGTGCCGGCGATGGTCTCGATCATCCCGGTCTCGAGGTCGACGGCGCGGATGCGGTTGTTGAGCGTGTCGGCGACGTACAGCACGCCGTCGGCGACGGCAAGGCCGCCCGACGGCTCCGGGTTGTCGCCCGCCTCCCAGCCCAGGTCGGCGTCGATGGCCGGGCCGCCGTCGCCGGCGAAGCCCTGCACGCCGCTGCCGACGATGGTGGTGATGACGCCGTCCGGGTCGATGCGGCGCACGCGGAAGTTCTGCTGGTCGCCGATGTAGATGTTGCCCGCGTCGTCGACCGTGAGGCTCTTGGGCTGCTTGAACAGCGCCTTGTCGGCCGGGCCGCCGTCGCCGGCGAAGCCGGCCCCGCGGCCGCAGACGATCTTGACCGAGTCGGTCTCGGGATCGATGCGGCGCAGCTTGTGGTTGTGCCAGGCCATCAGCAGCACGGTGCCGTCGGGCAGCTCGGCGAAGTCGGTCGGGTGGTTGAGGCGCACGTCGGTGCCCAGCGCGCCCTCCTCGCTGAGCTCGGCGGCCGGATTGCCCGGCACCCCGTCGCCGGGGAAGATGGGATCGGCCCAGCCGACCATGGTCTCGACCGTGCCGTCGGTCAGCACGCGGCGGACGAGGTGGTTGTTCCAGTCGTGGAACCAGGCCGTGCCGTCCGAGGCCCACAGCATGTCCATGGTCCAGTAGACCTTGGTCTCGAGTCGATCGAGCCCGTCGCCGTTGAAGCCCTCCTGGCCGGGCAGGCCGAGCCAGGTGCAGGCCGTCCCGCGCTCCTGGTCGAGGCACGGGTTCTCCGCCTGGAGGTTGTCGCCGCAGGCCGCGGTTCCCGCCGCTGTCGCCGCCATGATCGCGATTTCGAGCCAACGCCTCATGATTCGCTCCTAACGACCTTTTCGGTGCAGCATCAAGCCATTGACAAAGGGTGCATTCAGAACCTGGCCGCCGACCGCCCATACGTCCCCGGTCGGGTCGACCCAGACGCTGTGAAGTGTCTGATCCACGAACAGACCGGTGTCGGTCTTGGTCCACGTCGCGCCCGGCCCGGCGCCGTCGCGCTCGGCGACGGTGCCGAACTGACCGACGGCGACGCCGCCGCTCTCGGTCAGGCAGACGCCGACCAGCGGCGACGAGTCCTCGGGTGACACGTCGACCCAGTCGCCGCCCTCGTTCTCGAGCAGGAGGCCGGTGCCGAAGCCGCCGACCGCGGCGAAGCGATCGCCGCTGGCGTGCACGGTGAAGAGCGACTCGCCGCCGACGCGATCCGCCGCGAACGCCGCGCCGTCCCAGTGCACGACCAGGCCGTCGGTGCCGACCAGCCAGACGTCGTCGCACGAGCGGCCGTAGGCCTTCCACACCGCGTCGTCGGCGGCGACCTCGGCCGGAAAGCCGGGCGCGTCGATCCAGCGGCCGGGCTCGTCGCCCTCGCCGGGCTCCAGCCGCCACGCGAACCCGCCGCTCGCGCCGCCCAGCGCGCCGCCGACGGCCCACATGTCGTCGGGCCCGCAGCCCCAGATGCCGAACACGACGACATCGGTGCGCGGCGTCTCCATCGGCGTGAAGGTGCCGTCGCGGTAGGCGAGGATCCGGCCGCCGTCGCCGCCCATGTAGACGGTGCCGCCGGCCGACGTCTCCGGACCGAACACCCACCAGAGATCGCCGGGCGAGCCGCTGTCGAGCGCCTGCCAGTCGGTGCCGTCGTAGTGCATCACCGACGGACCTGCGCCGTCGGGATCGCCGCCCACGGTCCAGATGTCGTCGGCGGCGGTGCCCCAGACCGAGAACAGCGCTCCCGGCAGGTCCTGCTGGACGATTTCCCAGTCGGTCACGACGGTGCCATCGTCGTCATCGCCGTCGTCGCCGCCGCCACCGCCTCCGCCGCATGCCATGACGGCGACGAGCCCGAACGGGAGCACGGCCGCTGCGAGCGGCCTGAGAGTCCCAGACATCCGGGCGAAGTTATCAAGCCACCGGATCGTTGTCATGCCGCTCATTGTGCCAAGCCGGTCGAGAGTGGCGGGGACGGTACTGCATCGGGTAGTGTCCTCTCGTTCGATGAGGGGGCATGTGTGACCAATCGCGACCTGGCCGAGCTTTCGATCAACACGCTTCGCACCCTGGCGATGGATGCCGTGGAGAAGGCCAATTCGGGCCACCCCGGTCTCCCGATGGGCGCCGCGCCGATGGCGTACGTCCTGTGGACGCGTCATCTGCGTTTCGATCCCGGCGACCCGACATGGCCAGACCGTGATCGATTCGTCCTCTCGGCCGGGCACGGCAGCATGCTGCTCTACGGTCTGCTTCACCTCTACGGCGGCCAGCTGTCGCTGGACGACCTGAAGTCGTTCCGCCAGTGGGAGAGCCGGACGCCCGGTCATCCCGAGCGCTTCCTCACACCCGGGGTCGAAGCGACGACCGGGCCGCTGGGGCAGGGCACCGCCAACGCGGTGGGAATGGCGATCGCCGAGCGTATGCTCGCAAACCGGTTCAACAGACCCGGTCAGACGATTGTCGATCACCGCACATTCGCGCTCGTGTCGGACGGTGATCTGATGGAGGGCGTGTCGGGGGAGGCCGCGTCGCTGGCCGGGCATCTGGGCCTCGGCAAGCTCATCTATCTATACGACGCCAACAATGTGACGCTCGACGGGCCGACCTCGCTCACGTTCGCGACCGAGGACGTGCTCGCCCGCTACGCCGCGTACGGCTGGCACGTCTCGCGGGTCGACGACGGCAACCGCGACCTCGACGGGATCGACTCCGCCATCTCGGCGGCGGTGGCGGAGACCGCGCGCCCGTCGATCATCCTGGTGCAGACGACGATCGGCTACGGCTCGCCCAACAAGGGCGGGACGTCGGAGGCGCACGGCTCGCCGCTCGGCAAGGACGAGGTCGCGCTGGCCAAGCGCACGCTCGGCTGGACCAGCCAGGAGCCGTTCCACGTCCCGGCCGAGGTGCGCGCCGACGCCGACGAGGTGGGCCGTCGCGGACACGCCGTCCGCGAGGCGTGGGACAGGAGCTTCGCCGCCTACTCGGGCGCGCACGCCGACATGGCGCGCGAGTGGAAGCGCGTCCTGGCCGGGGAGCTTCCGGACGGGTGGGACCGCGAGCTGCCGAGCTTCGCCGCCGGCGAGAAGGTGGCGACCCGATCGGCGGGCGGCAAGGCGCAGAACGCGATCGCGAAGCGCGTGCCGGAGCTGGTCGGCGGCGACGCCGACCTCAGCGGTTCGACCAAGACGCTGCTGTCGGGCGGCGGCTCGTTCGACGCGAAGAGCGGGGCGGGGCGCAACCTCCACTTCGGCGTCCGCGAGCACGCGATGGGCTCGGTGTGCAACGGCATCGAGTACCACGGCGGGCTGCGCCCGTTCGCCGCCACGTTCTTCTGCTTCTCGGACTACATGCGGCCGCCGGTGCGCATCGCCGCGCTCAACCACCAGCCCATCATCTACGTGTGGACGCACGACTCGATCGGGCTTGGCGAGGACGGGCCCACCCACCAGGCGGTCGAGCACCTGATGGCGCTGCGCGCGATGCCCAACCTGTTCGTCGTGCGGCCCGGCGACGCCAACGAGACCGTCGAGGCATGGCGCTTCGCCGTCGACCGGCGCGAGGGGCCGACCGCGCTGGTGCTCAGCCGGCAGAACCTGGTGGTGGTGGACCGCGCGGTGTTCGCGCCGGCCAGCGGGCTGCGGCGCGGCGGGTACGTGCTGCGCGATCCGGCGGGGGCCGGCGCGCCCGACGCGATCCTCATGGCCACCGGCTCCGAGGTCGAGGTCGCGGTCGCCGCGCAGGACCAGCTGGCCGGCGCCGGCGTGCGCGCGCGCGTGGTGTCGCTGCCGTGCTGGGAGGCGTTCGCCGCCCAGCCGGCCGAGTATCGCGACGAGGTGCTGCCGCCGGCGGTGCGGGCCCGCGTCTCGGTCGAGGCCGGCGTCACGTTCGGGTGGAGCCAGTGGATCGGCGATGCCGGCGAGGCGGTCGGGATCGATCGATTCGGGGCCTCGGCGCCGGGCGAGGTGGTGATGGAGAAGCTGGGCATCACGCCGGCCGCCGTGGTGGCCGCGGCCAGGCGATCGATCGAGAAGGCGCGCGCGCGGCGCGGCTAGCAGCCCGACTCCGTATTCGCGCGGCGACCTCGTCGCCTGGCCCAGAACGTACCGTCGGTTGGGCCTTCGGCCCGCCCTCCGCTAGCGACCGACTCCGCGTGCGGCGCGGCTACAGCGCCTTCTCGATCGCCGCGCGCAGCTCCGCCGGGGTCCACTGGGCCAGCTCGTCGCGGGCGGCGCGCAGGTGGAGCACGCGGCCGACCAGGCGCGCGCTGGACTCCTCGCCCGCCCCGAGGCGCAGCGATTCGATCTGGCTCGTGACGGCTTCCCTGCCCATCGGATCCGCGATCACCGCCGCGAGGGCGTCGTCGAGGATGGCGAGCAGCGCGGCGACCGCGCGCAGGTCCGGATCGCCGGCGACCCCCTCGTCGAGGGCGATCGGCAGCTCGGCGCCGAGCGAGGAGGCGAGGGCGTGCGAGCGGGCCTTGAGCTGGCGCGCGAGCTCGAGGCGGCCCGGCGCCGGCGCCGCGGTGCGCGCCGGCACGATGGGCTCGTGCACCGTCACGGCGGCGACCAGGTCGACGCGAACATGCGCGAGGTCGGCGTCGCCGCCCACGTGCAGGGCCGCGACCGCGGAGCCGCCGTCCTCGCCGACGGCGACCAGGCGGCCGACCAGATCGCGCCCGGTCGTGAGGTGGAGCGTCACGCGCGGCCGCGGCCGCCCGGTGGCGGCGAGCCGCTCGGCGGCGCCGGCCAGCTCCTCGAGCAGGCGACGGGGCGAGCGCGGCCGCACCCGGGCGACCGGGTCGGCCGAGGCCATCAGAGCCCCTTCTCGAGCGACTTCTGCACCGCGTCGGCCCGGTCCTTGACGTAGTCGACGTTGGTGCACGGATCGTGGTCGATGGTCAGCTCGCCGCCGGTGAAGCTGACCGCCGCCTCGGCCGAGTAGGTGTCCTTGGTGTTGCAGAAGACGATCTTCTTGAGCCCGGCCGCGAGCGCCTCCTTGCCCAGGTCGTCGCGGCAGATCGACTTGAGCGCGTCGAGCACCGGCTGGAAGTACACCTTGCGCCAGTTCTCGTCGTAGCCGTCGGCGTGGCTCTCCTTGGCGAGCTGCTCCCAGTTGATCTCGAGCGGCACCGGGAAGCCGGCGAGCTTCTCGATGTCCGCCTGGAGGGCGGGGAAGCTCTTCTCCTGGAATGATTTCGTCGCGCGTCGTTCAGCGAGTCCCATGCGCCTTATGACGCTCGAGGTTCGCCGACGCTTCCCGCGGCCCCGGAAAAATCACCGCCGCGGCACCGTCACCTGGTGCCGTCACTTGGTCCGCAGCTTGGTCGTCGCCAGGACGACCTCCTTGCCCTTGACCTCGCAGGTGAGCTTGACCGCGTAGCTGCGATCGGCCGCGAGTCCGTCGTCCTCGCTGAGCTCGACCTCGGCCTGGAGCAGCGTGAGCGTCTGGTCGATGCCGGCCAGTCGCTTCTGGGCCACGAACGCCTTCTTCTTGTCGTCGGTGTAGAAGTCGAGCGAGACCTGGGTCGCGGACGGCTTCCGGTCCATGAAGGCCATGAAGTGGAAGCGCCACACGGGGACGCTCTCGCCCTTGCTGTGGGTGAGCAGGCCCGTGTGGGCCTTCTTGAGCTGGCGGATCAGCTCGGCCTCGTCGGTCGCGCTGTCGGGCAGCGGCTCGGACGAGACCAGGATCTGACCCTTGAACTTCTTCTGCACCGCCTCGGAGACATCGGCGCGGGCAGCGGGGCTCGCGAGGAGCAGGAGCGCGAGGACGGCGAACGAGCCGCGGATGGACCTCTTCATGTCACACCTCCAACTACCGGGTCTCGAGACCCGCCCCACTCTAGCGCGAGGGCGGACTCGAGACTCAGACACCGTTGGCGGCGCCGCGGTTTTGGTTACGTGTCGTCGGACGACGGATCGGGCTTCCTGTCGTCCCGCTCGTGCGGCTGGTCGGGCGCCTGCTCGGGGGCGGCGTGTTCGGGGGCGGCGTGCTCGGTCGCGGCGTGCTCGGTCGCGGCCTGCTCGGTCGCGGCCTGCTCGGTCGCGGCGTGCTCGGGAGGTGGAGCCCCATAGGGACGGGTCTCGCCCTCCGCCGACGACTCGCCTGGCACCGGCGCCTCGCCCTGCACCGGCGTCTCTCCCTGCACTGAGGCCTCGCCTTGCGCCGGCGCCTCGCCCTGCACCGACGACTCGCCCTGCACCGGCGACTCGCCCTGCGCCGGCATCTGTCCCGGTGCGCCGGTCGCGCCCTCGGGGCGCTTGCCGCGGCGCCGACGGCGCTTGCGCTTCGGCTTGCTCGGGTCGGCTCCTGCCGGATGCGGCCCGGCGCCGCCCCCCGGAGCTCCGCCCGGCACCGGCAGCATCCCCGTCACATCCGACGGCTGCGGACCCACGGCGCCCAGCGGGCGAGGAGCGCCGCCCGGGCCGCCCGGCCTGCGATCGCGCCGCGGGCCGCGACCGCCCGGACCGCGGGCGCCTTCCGGCCCGCCCGGTCCGCCGGGCCCGCCGCCCGGACGCGCGCCTCGCGGCCGATCGCGATCGCGATCGCGGTCGCGCCGCGGAGGTCCGCGCCTCGGCCCCCGATCGCGCCGTTCGTCCGCCGGATCGCGCGGC
Organism: Kofleriaceae bacterium; assembly: GCA_035262925.1. Lineage (GTDB taxonomy): Bacteria > Myxococcota_A > Polyangia > Haliangiales > Haliangiaceae > DATFRY01. The sequence goes on from DATFRY010000142.1 coordinate 6,847, forward strand.
GCGCGCGACAGCATCCAGCCGGCGCCGGCGACCGGCACCTCGCGCGGATTGACGCGCTCGCCGCGATCGCCGCCCGGTCCGCCGAAGCCGCCGGGGCCGCCGAAGCCGCCGGGCCTGCGCGCTCCACCGCCGGGTCGGCCCGGTCCGCCGCCGCCCGGTCCCCCCGGACCGCCCGGTCCGCCGAACCCGCCGGGTCGGCCGCGGCCTCCGCCGGGCCCGCCCTCGCGCCGCCCGCGACCGCCGCGTCCCTCGTCGTGACTGCGCGCGGGCGCGGCGCTCGCCATGCGGTCGAGCTGGTAGTGAAACTCGCCGACGGTGATGGCGCCGCTCGGTCCCGACTCGCCCTGGTACACGCGCACCAGGCGCACGTCGCGGAGCCGGTCGCCGGCCGCGCCGACGACCTCGAGCAGCCGCGCGAGCCGGTCGCCGGACACGCCGACCTCCGCGCCAACGGCGTCGGCCAGGGCGTCACCCTCGAGGCCAGTGGCAACCTTCTCGGCGCGAACCACCTGCGCCCGCCTCACGACCACACCAGAAAACTCGGTCAGTGTTCTCACGGTGAAACGCTCACGATGAAGAGCCCGAGGCGAAACAAATCAAAAGGCCGCCGCCCGCTCGCGGACGACGGCCGACAAAGAGATGAGTTCACTCGAGCCACGCCAGTTCAGTACCGATGATCCGGGGGGAGCGCCGGCGGCCCGGCGCCGATCCGCAGCGGCTCAGCCGCCGCTCGCGCCGGCCGAGCTCGACACCGAGGCCGACGCCTCGACCGACACGCTGACCGACCCCTTCACCTTGCCAACCATGTTTGCTGCCGCCGCGAGCTGTCCGCCCACACAGGCGGCCTGGTCGCCGAGCGACTTGTAGAGCTTGGCGCTGGCCTTGGCCAGGTTCTTGGCGGTCTTCTCCCAGTTCTTGACGGTGAGGGCGATCGGCCCCTCGAGCTTGGCATGGGCGCTCACCAGCTGGGGCAGGCCGGCCTTGAGGGCCTCGGCCACCGCCTCGACCTTCGGCTTGTCGACCACGACCTTGGCGTCGTACTCGATGTTCAGCTCGGGCTCGGTGCACTCGGCCTCGACGTTGGCCGACACCTCGGCCTTCGCCTTGCACTCGGCGCTCGCCTCGACGTCGGCCGAGCCCTCGCAGCCGCCCGAGCAGCTGCCCTCGCACGTGCCGCTGCACTTGCCCTTGCACTCGCCCTTGCCGCCGCCACCGCCGGCCGAGCCCTCGCACTTGCCCTTGCACGCGCCCTCGCACGTGCCCTTGCAGGTGCCGCTGCACCGGACCTTCACGTCGGCCGATGCCTTCGCCTCGCACTTGGCCACCGCGTCGACCGCGAGGTCGGCGTTGACGGTGCAGACTGCGGGCTTGTAGTCGACCTTGAATGCCGCCTTGCCCTTGATGCCCGCCTTGAGGTTGGCCTTGATCGCCTCGGACACCGCGTGGCACACCGCCTCGGTGTCGCCCTCGGCCTTGACGCCGAGCTTCTCGGCCATCGCCGAGCAGGAGACCTTCACCTCGGCCTCCATCTTCACGACCGTCTCGTTGAGCGCGACGGTCGCCTCGAGGAACGCCTTCAGCTTGGCACCCGCCTCGCTGGCCGCGTAGTTGCCGCACGTGTTCGGATCCACGGAGCTCGCCTTGTCTCCGCCCTTGCCCGGAAATCCAGGAGGCGTCGCGCCGCCCGGGCAACCGGCAAGAGCCAGGACAACCAGGAGCGAACCACCACCCAGACCAAACAGGCCAGCTGTCACGCGTCGCATCGATCTCTCCTTTGGACTTCCGCGGCGGCGGGGCGGGCCACGAATGAGGCCAGGGACGGAAGAGCGCGACCCCGACCGGCGGTACCCCCGCGCGGAGACTCAGCGCATATCACACCCATGAAGAGACTTTCCACGCCTCGGGGCGCTGCTTTGGCAGCGCGCAACCGCTGCGCGCCGGAGCACACCTCGCTCGGGTCGCTCAGGTCGCGTCCGGGCTCTCGCCCGGCGAGGGGTGCGCCGCAGAGGTGCCCGCAGACCGCCCGGGCTGATCGCCGCTGGGTCCGGGATTCGCGGTGCGCGCGCGCGACCAGGCGATGCGCCGCTGTGTTTCGAGGCAAACGGACACGATGATGGGTGGTTGGACGATCTTCACGGCCCCTCGCGAGATGGGCATCATGTGGCGCTCGCACCTCGAAGTCAACTCGACTCGCGTAATTTGAATTACCGGTATTGCTTATCCGCCGTCGCCCTCGTCGATCCGCCGGGCCGCCTCCATGAGGAGGTGCGTCGTGCTGGCGCCGATCTCGTCGGTCATGTCGACCTCGACCTCGTTGAACTCGAAGCTGCCGGCCGACCAGCGCAGCATGTGATAGATGCAATCGGCGTTGACCGGCCGGTCCTGGTTGTCGATGCGCGCGGCCATGACCTTGCCGCGATCGAGGAAGACGCGGCCGGTCGGGCCCAGCCGGCGGGTGCCGCCCGGACGTCCGGCCTCGCGCTCGACCACCAGGATCCCCGTCTTGCGCTCCATCTCGAGCAGCGTCAGCAGGGCCGAGAGGCCGACCTGCTCGAGGCGGCCCAGGAGGCCGATCTGCGGCCCGCTCCCCTCGGTGTCGACCGGCTCGGGGATCGGCGGATCGACCGCGCCGATCTGCTCCCGCGCCACCTGCTCGACCATCCGGCTGCGCCCGAGCGTGCGCTCGACCCGCAGGTCCAGCTCCTCGAAGCGAAACGGCTTGGCCATGTAGTCGTCGGCGCCGAGCCGGAAGCCCTGGATGCGGTCGTCCTCCGAGGCCAGGCCGGTCAGGAAGATGACCGGGAGGAACGCGAGCTCCGGACGCGCGCGCAGCGCCTTGACCAGGCTCCAGCCGTCCATCTTCGGCATCATCACATCGGTGATGAGCAGGTCGGGGGTGGCCTGGAGCGCCTTGCCGTAGGCCTCCTCGCCGTCGCGAGCCAGGTCGACCTCGTAGCCGCGCTGGCCGAGCACAGCGGCCACCATGCGGAGGATCCACGGGTCGTCGTCGGCGACCAGAACTCGAGTCATTGAGCAGTGTCCCGGGCGGACAGCCTATCGAGCCGCATCTCGCTGGTCAACGCGTGCGCGCCGGTGCTCCCGAACGCCCTCCAGCTGGCGGCGATGGCAGCGGCGGCAACGCGCTGGATGCGCTGCCCTCGCTCCACGTCCCCTTCTTGTCGCGCACTCGCACGACGCCCGCGGCGGTGGCGATCAGGATCTCGCCGGTCGACGGCTGGCCCAGCACCACGACCACGCGATCGCCGTCCGCCACGGCCGGTATGTCGGCGGCCGCGACCATCCGGTTTCGATCCGCGCGCAGGAGGAGCGCCCGCCGCCCGCCGCCGGCCGGCGCGGTGCCGGCGAGCCACAGCGCACCGTCGGGGCCAGGCCCCCACGCGTGCTCCTCGAAGCCTGGGACGTCGCCGGCCGGCGCGATGGCGACCGCGCCGGAGCGATCGATCCGGATCCAGGTGCCCTTCTCGCTGCGCCCGAAAACCGCCGCCGGCGTGGCGCCGCACAGCGCGACGATCGACTCTCCGGCAGGCAGAGGGGACCTGAGCGGGGTGAACCGGCGCCCGTTGGATCGCGTGACGCGGCCGTCCTCGACGGCGACGATGAGATCGGTGGGGCCGGCGGCCCAGGCCGCGGTGACGCGGTGGGCGGCGCTGGCGCGGCGCACCCACGCGCCGCCCTCGAGCGTGTAGACGTGGCGTCCGACCACCAGGACCGGCAGCGGGCCGGTCGCGGTCAGCGCGGTCGGGCCGCGATTGGACAGCGGCTCTGCATGCCACGCGCCGCCGGCGAAGCGGAAGGGCGGGGTGTCGGCGCCGATCGCGAGGACCTCGTCGGCGCGCGCGCGAGAGCGGACCGCGCCGCGCAGATCGACGGCCACGCCCCCGACGGTGCGCCGCTGCCAGCGCCCGGGCGCGACCGGGTGATAGAGCTGGCCGGATCGGCCGACCAGCACCGCGGTGGCGACCGCCGCGCCGGCATCGGGCGCCAGCGCGGCCACGAGATCGACCGGAGCCGCGGCCGGGTCGCCGGCGCGCGCGCGCGCGGGCGCCAGGGCCGCGAGCGCCGCGATGACCACGACCGCCCCGCGGCCTCGAATCACCACCCGCTCGATGATCCAGTTCCGGAGCCTGCGCCGGATGCCGGCTTCTCTCCTGCGCCCGCGCCCGCGCCCGCACCCGCGCTCGCACCCGCGCCGGATCCGGCGCCGCTCGCTCCGGCGGCTCCCCCCCCGGCCGGGCCGGCCGAGTCGAGGCGCTTCTTCTCCGCCGCGCGCACCGGGCCGGCCAGCTCGCCGCCGCACTGGAACAGCTGGTCCACCGACTGAGCCGCGATGTAGCACTCGACCGTCTTGCGGTTCGACTGCGCGCGGCACGACCGCACCGCCGCGCCGCGGGCGCTGCCGCCCTCGGTCTGGCTCTGGCCGGTCACCTTGCGGATGTTGGTCACTGCCTGCTCGCACTGCTCCTGGGTCGGCTTGGCGTTGCACGCGGCGAGCGCGGCCGCGAACCCGAGAGCGCAGACGAGATTGCGTGCTGGTCGCCTCATCTCCATGTCTCCTTGGCCGATCCTAGCATCGCGCGCGCTCGCTCCAGGTCCTGCACGGTGTCGATCTCGCGCCACTGTCCATCGATCGCCACCGGGTGAACCGGACGACCGGCGTCGATCAGGTGCTGCAACATGTCGGTCAGGTACGCGGCCCGGAAGCTGGGCGCGCGCTGGAACGGCTCCGCCTCGCGCCCGCGATAGGCCGCGCCGAGCTCTCGCCACGCCTGGCGCATCCACGCCGCGCCGGCGGCCGACAATCGGGCCAGGCCGATGAACTCGCCGAACGCCTCGTCGGGCGGAAGCGCCCGCTTGCCGACCCGCCGCACCAGCCCGCGCTCGTCGAGATCGGCCACCTCGGCCTCCGGCAGCGGGTGATCGCTGCGCCCCTCGTACACGTCGCGGAAGGCCCGATCGATGATGAGGCTGATGTCGCCGTCGGCCGCCATGAGGGCGCCCACCACCTCCGGGGTGAAGATGATGTCGCTGTAGGTCAGGAGCACGGGCCCGTCGATCTCGTCCTCGGCGCAGAACAGCGACTCGAGGATGTTGTTGTGCTCCCACTCGCGGTTGTCCACGAAGCGGATCCCTCCGCCCACCTCGCCGGTCCGGGCCGCCAGCACGTCGCCGAGATAGCCCCGGATGAGGACGATGTCGCGCACCCCGTGGGCCCGGAAGGCGTCGACCTGGATGCCGAGGATGCTGCGGTGGTCGACCGGGACCAGGCACTTGGGCATCTCGTCGGTGTACGGCATGAGCCGCCGCCCGCGACCCGCCGCGATGATGATCGCCTTGTCGACCCGCGTCACCGGGCCGCCTTCTCGCCGCTCGCGAGCGGCGCCGGCTCCGGCGCGGTGCGCCCGAGGCGCAGGTACACCGAGAGCAGGCAGCGCGCCAGGTAGAGCGCGTTCACCGCGGCGTAGGCCCAGAAGTAGATGTCGATGCGGTTCACCAGCGCGCACAGCCAGATGTAGCTCGGGTAGTGAACGACGATGCGGGCGCCGTGCTCGAGGGTCGACACCGCGAGGCCGATCGGCCCGCGCCGGCGCGCGACGACGGCCGGCTGTCCGTCGGCGGTGGGCGGCGGCGCCCCGTACTCCGGCCGGCGCATGAACGAGGTCAGCGTCAGACCGGAGGCCAGCGAGAACAGCCCGCCCAGCCCGGCCACCAGGTAGAGATCGTCGCCGCCGCCGTGCCACAGGCGGTAGGCCACGCAGGCGAAGATGAACATCGCCTTGATCTCGTCCATGAGGAAGTCGAGCAGGTGCCCGAGCGGCGACGCCTGGCGGCGCAGCCGGGCCAGCTGACCGTCGGCGCAGTCGAGCACGAAGGAGAGCTCGAACACGAGCGCAGCCAGCATGAGCCACGCGTGTCCGGGCAGCAGCGCGAACATGAGGCCGGAGCCGGCGGCCACCACCAGCGAGAGGAAGGTGACCTGGTTGGGTGTGATGGGGGTGTTGCGCAAGAAGTACACGACGACGGCGGCGGGCGGTCGACACACCCTCTCGGTCCACCAGTTGATGTCGCGGCGCTTCTTCGACGCGCGATAGATGGCGACGACTTCATTCCACATCGAGCTCGCTTTTATACCGCGCCCGGCGCGGCGGACGCGGTCTGGAAACCCCTTGCGTCAGCCGGGAGCGCGGGATACCGTGCGAGCGGTCGCGGGCCGGGAAAGCGGAAGGATCGCTGGGGGTTCAGGATGCTGGAGCACACGATCCCCGAGTCACTCGTCGAGAATATCCGCAGCGGCCGGGCAGTGCTGGTGGTTGGCGCCGGAGTGGGCGTTCCGGGCTGGAAGCATCTCCTCGAGCGCATGGCTCATGCGCTCATGCAGCGCGGCGAGGTCGGCGACGAGTGGGCCGCGCGCGACGTGTTCGGCCTCCTGCATGCCGGCCAGCTCGTGCGCGCGGTCAGCCTGCTCGGGCGCACGCTCGGCAACCAGGCGTGCGACCGGCACATGGCGCAGAGCTGGGGCGCGGTGCCGGCGCTGACACCGATCGCGCGCGCGCTGGCCCGACTGCCCTTTCGCCAGGTGTGGACCACGTTCCCCGGCGACCTCATCGAGCGCGCGATGGAGCAGGACCTGCCGGACGGCTGGCCGCCGCCGCGCGTGCTGAGCTGGGAGCAAGCGGCCGAGCTCGACCGCCGCCGGCGCACCGTGCTCAAGATCCTCGGCGACGTCGGCTCCTACGTCATCACGCCGCGCTCGATCCGCCTGATGCTGGCCCGCGCCGAGCCGCTGTGCCGCCACCTGCGCGGCTACTACTCCGAGGGCTCGCTGGTGTTCGTCGGCTTCCGGGCCGGCGACCCGGATCTGTCGGCGCTGCTCGATCGCCTGCTCGGCCAGTTCGAGCCGCCGCAGAGCGAGCACTTCCTGGTCGCCTCCGGTCTGAACCAGGTGGCGATCGACGAGCTCATGAGCGAGCACGAGATCCAGGTCATCAACCTGGAGGGCGCCAGCTCCGAGGAGGAGGAGCGGGAGGCGCTGCTCGAGTTCCTGCGCGAGCTCGGGCGCGCGTGCGCGGTGGCCGGCATCGGGCTGGGCCACGGGCGGCCCGAGCGCGACGACCTGGAGGGCTGGCTGGCCCTCCTGCAGGACGACCCGTTCGACGAGGAGGCGGCGGCGCACCTGGCCGCGATCGAGGAGGCGTCGCGCGCCGGCGGCGAGTGGGAGCGCCTGGTCGAGGTGCTCATGGCGCGCGTCGAGATCGAGGGCTCGGCGCCGGGACGGGCGTCGCTCCTGCGCGAGGTGGCCGACGTGTTCGAGACGCGCATCGGCGACCTGCCGCGCGCCTTCACCGCGCTCAGCGCGGCGCTGCGCGAGGACCCGTCCGATCCCGACGCCCTCGACCGGGCCGAGAAGCTGGCCGACGACACCGGCGGCTGGCCCGAGCTCATCGGCGACATCGCGCAGGTGGCGGGCGAGATCGAGGACCGCGAGGTGGCGGCCGGCTACTGGGCGCGGCTCGGCAGCTGGTATCACCACAAGCTCGACCACGTGGACTACGCCCTGGCCGCCTATCGCCAGGCGGTCAAGCTCGACGGCAGCCGGGTCGACGCGCGGCGCGGGCTGGTCGAGCTGTGCCGCCAGCAGCAGCGCTGGTCGGAGCTGGCCGATCAGCTGATCACGCTGGTCGACCTGGAGCCGAGCGCCTCCGGCCGCATCGAGCTCCTGCTGGCGCTGGGCGAGCTGCACGAGACCCAGCTGGCCTCGTCGGCCAAGGCGATCGAGGCCTACCAGCGCGCGGTCGACGTCGATCCCGACTGCGACGACGCGCTGGCGGCGCTCGAGCGGCTGCACCGCAAGGGCGAGCGCTGGTCGCTGCTGGCCGGCGTGCTGGAGCGGCGCGCCGAGCTGTGGGAGGCGACCGGGCAGGCCCAGCGCGCGGTGGTGGCGCGGCGCGAGCTGGCCACCCTTCGGGCCGAGAAGCTGGGCGACGTGGAGGGCGCGATCGCGCGCCACGAGGCCGCGCTGGCCGGCAACCCGCGCGACGTGGCGTCCCTGCGCGCGCTCGAGGACCTCTACGCGCAGGTCGGCCGCACGACCCTGTACCTCATGACCATCGAGCGCCTGTGCGACGCGGCGTCGTCGAGCGAGCGCATCGGCCTCCTGCGCCGGCTGGCGATGGAGAGCGAGTCGCGCGAGGGCGGCACCGAGCGCGCCATCCACAGCTACGAGCGCGTGCTGGAGGCGGATCCGCACGCCGAGGACGCGCTGGCCGGGCTCGAGCGGCTGTACCGGCGCGACGGGCGCTGGGATCGCCTGGCCGGCGTGCTCGAGCGCCACGCCGCCGCGATGCGGGCGCCGTCGGCGCGGGCCGACAAGTGGGGCGAGGCGGCCGAGGTCTACGAGCGCGAGCTCGACGACGTCGCGCGCGCGGTCGAGGCTCACCAGAACGCGCTCGCCGCGCAGCCCGACCGGCGCGACTCGCTGGCCGCGCTGGCCTCGCTCTACCTGCGCACCGGCGTGCCCGCGCGCGGCCTCGAGGTCGTGGTGCGCCACGCGCGCCTGGGAGGGGAGGGGGCAGCCGACCGGTGGGTGCAGGCGGCCGCGATCGCGGCCGAGTCGCTGCGCGATCCGGACGTGGCCGAGCAGTATCTCGAGAAGGCGCTGGCCCTCGATCCCAACCACGAGGGCGCGCTCATCGCGCTCTCGCGCGTGCACCAGGCCACCGCGCAGTGGGGCAAGGCGGCGGCGCGGCTGGAGCAGGCGGCCGGCGTGGCCAGGAGCCGCCTGGACCGGGTCGAGATCCTCATGGAGGCGGCGGCGACCTGCGACGAGAAGCTGCGCGACGGGGCCCGCGCGCTGGAGCTGTGGCTGGCCGCCCTCGAGCTCGATCCCGACCACGAGGCGGCCGGGGTGCGCGCGGCCGAGCGGCTGGACTCCGAGGGGCGCTGGGAGGAATCGCTGCCGATCCGCGAGATGCTGGTGCGCATCGTGCCGGCGGGCGACAGGCGCGAGCGGGCCCGCCGCGAGGCGAACCTGGCCCGCGCCAGCGCCGAGCTCGGCATGCGGCACAAGGCGGTCGTCCACTACCGCAACGCGGCGCAGGCGGACCCGGACAGCAAGTCCGCGGCGGTCGGCCTGGCCTCGGCGCTGCACGCCGTCGCGGTCGAGGCGGGGGGCGACGAGCGCTGGCGCGAGGCCGAGGCCGCCCACCGCGACGCGCTGGCCCGCCATCAGACGGGCCTGGCCCGCCCCGAGCTGGTCGAGATGTGGCACCGGCTCGGGCTCATCGCCGCCGCGCGCGACGGGCTCGAGCAGGCCGAGCACGCGTTTCGCCGCGCGCTCGAGCGCGACCCGGCCCACCTCCCGTCGCTCGAGGGTCTGGTCCAGCTGGCCGAGCGGCTCGGCGACTGGAAGGCGCTGGTCGCGGCCAAGCGCGAGCTCATGGCGGTGGGCGACGAGGAGGCGCGCGTCCTCTTGCTGGGTCAGGTAGGCGACGTCCACCGCGAGCGGCTGGGCGACGCCGCGGCGGCGCTCGCCGCCTACCAGGAGGGCCTGGCGATCCGCCCCGGGTCGTTTGCGCTCCTGCACAAGGTGCTGGAGGTCCACAGCGAGAGCAAGCAGTGGCGGCGCGCGCTGGAGACGCTGGCGGCGCTGGTCGCCAGCGAGACCGACCCGCGCCGCAAGGCCAAGTACCACTTCGCCGCCGGCGCCATCGCGCGCGACGAGATCCGCGACCCCGATCTCGCGATCGAGCAGCTCAACCAGGCGCTGGAGGACGATCCCTCGATGGACCGGGCGCTGCGCGCGCTCGAGCCGCTCCTGCGCGCGCGCGGCGAGGGCCGCAGCCTGGCCCGGATCTATCGCCGCCTCATCAAGCGAATGGGCGACGACGCGCCGGCCGAGGTCCTCTTGCCGCTGTGGACCGGGCTGGGCGCGCTCTGCCTCGAGGAGCTGGGCGACCGCGAGTCGGCCATCGCCGCCTTCGAGGTGGCGGCGTCGCTCGAGCCCGACAACCGCGAGCGGCACGAGCAGCTGGTCGAGCTCTACCTGGAGTCGGGCGAGGCGCGGCGCCAGGACGCGATCGAGGAGCTGCAGCTCCTGGTGCAGGCCGATCCGGATCGCGTCGAGCTCTACCGCGCGCTGTCGCGCCTCTACCGGGAGGAGGGCGAGAGCGACAAGGCGTTCTGCCTGGCCCAGGCGCTGGTGTTCCTGCGCGCGGCCGGGCGCGAGGAGCAGGAGCTGTACGAGCGGATGCGGCCCGGCCAGCTGGTCCTGTCGCGGCGCCGGCTGACCGAGGAGCTGTGGCAGAGGGCGATCCTGCACGCGCGCGAGGACCGCCGGGTCAACGCCATCTTCGCGTCGCTGGTCGGCGGCATCGCGGCGTCGACCGCGCAGCCGCCGGCCGCGTTTCACCTGTCGGCCCGGGACCGCATCGAGGTCGGCGACGAGGGGCAGCCGGTCGCGCGGCTGGTCCGCTACGCCGCCGGCGTGCTCGGCATCGAGCCCGACCCGCAGCTCTACGTCCTGCCCGGCACCAGCGACGGGCTCCGCGTGGCCAACACGACCGACCGCGGCCGCCTGCGCCCCGCGCTGCTGGTCGGCGAGGGCCACATCGAGCGCGTGAACGAGCGCGAGCTGGTGTTCGACCTGGGCAAGCGGATGGCGTACCTCCGGCCCGACCGCTACGTCAGCTACGCCATGTCGACCCTGCCGATGCTGGAGAGCGCGTTCGCGGCCGCGCTGACCGCGTCGGGCGTGCGCGGGTTCGACCAGGTCGCGCCCGAGGCGGCGCGTCTGGCCGAGCAGCTGTCGCAGTCGGTGCCCGGGCCGGTCCTGGCCCAGGTGGCCGCCATCGCGCGCCAGGCCGGCGCGGCCGGCGGGCTCGGCAACGGCGAGATCGGGGGCTGGCGCACGGCGACCGATCTGACCGCCAACCGCGTCGGCTTCATCCTGTGCAACGACCTCGAGACGGCGGCGCGGCGAGTGGCGGTGGAGTCTGCCGGCGTCTCGACGCTGTCGGCCAAGGACCGGCTGCGCGACCTCCTGGCCTATTCCGTCTCCGAGCTGTACTTCGGCGTCAGACGGCACCTCGGGCTGGCCATCGAGGCGCGGCGGTCGGGGGCGGAGTCGTGATCGCGGGCGCGGGCCTCGACCGAGAGCGCGATCGCACGGTGGCAGCCAGGAGCGGCCGGCTGAAGCGGCGAGGGCTCGCGCCGCTCGGCCTCGCCGGTCTCGCGGCCGCGCTCGCCGCCGCGCCGGCGGGCGGGCTGGCGACCGCGTGCCGCCGCGCGCAGGAGTCGACCGTCTATCCGTCCGACTTCGAGCCCGGTCCGCCGCTCGGCGATCCGCCGCGGCCCGACCCGGGCGCGCGCGGCGTCGAGTATCTGACGCGGGTGGCCCCGCGCTTCGCGCAGCCGTGGAGCGCGTTCCTGGGCGATGTCCGCCTGCGCCTGCCGCCCGGCCACGAGCTCAACCGGCCCGGCCTGTCGGCGCTGCTCCTGCTCGACATCGACGAGCAGGGCGATCTCGTGGCCATGCACGTGCCGGGACCGAGCGGGGTCCAGGCGTTCGACGACGCGGCGCTCGATGTGGCGCGAGAGGCG
>DATFRY010000143.1:0-4571 GCA_035262925.1 Kofleriaceae bacterium
ACACCACGTACGAGTCGGCGTGGCCGCCGTTGGTGACGAACACCTTGTCCCCGGTCACCCGGTACATGTCCGGCGACTCGGCGACCAGCCGCGTCTGCGGGTAGTAGAAGTGGGCGCCGCTGCCCGGCTCGCTGAGCGCGAGGGTGGTGAAGTGGCGCCCGGCGCTGATCGCCTCCAGGTAGCGCCCGCGCTGATAGGGAGTCGCCTTGGCCGCGATGACCGCGCTGGCCACACAGTGCATGCCGAAGCTGATGCCGGTCGATGCGCACGAGCGGCCCAGCTCCTCGCACACGCGCGCGAGCGCCAGGAGCCCGAGCCCGAGCCCGCCGCTGGCGGCCGGCACCACCAGCCCGCCCAGGCCCTCGCGCTGGAGCGCGCGCAGCCCCGCCTCGGGCCACCGCGCCTGGGTGTCGACCTCGGAAGAGTCGCGCGCCACCACCGTGCGCGCGAGCTCACGCGCACGGCCGACGATGCTCGTCAGTTCGGTCATCGAACCTCCCGGATTGGATCATTGTCTCGGGTCCGGAAGCGGGTCACAAGCGGTTCGCGACGCGCGGCGCGACGCGGGGCGCGTTCGCCCCCGTCACCGCTTGCGCGGCCGCCGCCGCCGCCCGCCCGACGAGGGCGCGGCCACCGCGGGAAGCAGCGTGTGCGCCACCTGTCGCATCGCCGCCGACAGCTGGTCGCGATCGATCTCCTGGAACACCGCCCAGCGCGCGATCTGCAGCTGCACCGCGCCGACGAAAGCCCACGCGAGCGAGCCTGCATCGGCCAGCGGCTCACCCGCCGCCTGCGTGGCGCCGGCCAGCTGCGCGGCGAGAAGCTCGGCCAGCGCGCGGTACGCGCGGGCCAGCCCGGCCCGCACGCTCGCGCTCGACAGCCCCTCGCCCAGGACCAGCGCGACCAGCCGCTCGTGGCCCGACAGGGTCGCGACCACCGCGTCGGCGCCGCGCTCGACCGCCTCCTCGCGCGACTTGACCTCGACCAGCACCGCGCCCATCGCGCGGTAGAGCTCGCCGAGCAGGCGATCGACCAGCGCCACCAGCACGGCCTCCTTCGAGGCGAACCGGGCGTAGAACGCCGTGGTCGACACGCGCGCCGCCGCCATGAGCTGGCGCAGCGAGGTGTCGGCGTAGCCGCGGCGGGCGAACACGCGCTCGGCCGCGCTCAGGATCTGGTCCGACGACAGGCGGAGCGGGCGAGCCATCCCTCCGCGTAACCGAGCCGCCGGGTCGCCGTCAACCGCGCCGGGCTCAGGGACGGCGGAGGACCTCGTGCAGCGCCTCGAGCACGCGCGCCGTCGCGCCCCAGATGCGATGCGCGCCGAACCGGTAGGCGCGCAGCCGGTAGCGGATGCCCCGGTGCTCGCGCTCACCCATGTCCTCGGCCGTCGCGGGGTCGGCGAACAGGGACAGCGGGGCCTCGAACACGGCGCTCACCTCGTGGGGGCTGGGCTGGTACTCGGCGTCGCCGACCAGCTCGGCCACGACCGGCGTGATGACGAACCCGGTCGGCGTGGGCACGTCGTCGAGCAGGCCGAGCGGCTCGACGCGGCCCGGCGCCACGCCCAGCTCCTCGTGGGTCTCGCGCCGCGCGCAGTCGACGAACGTGCCGTCGCACTCGTCGCGCACTCCCCCCGGCAGGGCGATCTGGCCGGCGTGGGCGCGCATGTCGCCGGGCCGCACGATGAGCGGCACGTGGCGTGATGCCGCCGCGATCGCGCAGGAGCAGCGCCACCGCGGCCGGCCGGTAGCCGTCGACGACCAGCGGACGGCGCTCGCGGCCGGCCAGCCGCCGGCGCACGTCGTCGACCAGCTGCCGGTGAGGCGGCGCGGAGGGGGGCAGGGGAGCTCGGTTCCCGGCCACCGCCTTCACGCCAGCATCGCCCCGGTCACACCTGGAACGACGAGCCGCAGCCGCACGTCGACTTGACGTTCGGGTTCTGGAACTTGAAGCCGGCGCCGGCCAGCCCCTCGACGTAGTCGACCTCGGTGCCGACCAGGTACATGAGGCTCATCTGATCGACCACCAGCCGGACTCCGTGGCTCTGGAGCTCGCGGTCCATCTCGTTCTTGCTGTCGAAGTAGAGGTCGTACGAGAAGCCGGAGCAGCCGCCCCCCACCACCCGCAGTCGGAGCGCCATGTCCTCCTCGATGCCCTCGGACGCGCGGATCTCCAGCACCTTCTCCGCCGCCAGCCGGGTCAGGCTGACCAGCGTTTCCTCACCGTCTCCCGCCTCACCCTCGGCCGCCTTGGGGAGAAAATCGACCGACCCGCTCTCGGGAGTGACGCCGTACGCCTCTTGCTCTGACATTCTCGCTGGACTCCTTTCGCGCCACATGGCGCGAGCCACGGTCCCCTCTTTGTGCAGTCTTCTGCGCGAGATGTCAAACCCGGACCACGATTGCCGCTGGTTCCGAGCGGCTTTGCGGGGAATTGTTTGACACCCCCGGAGGCGCGCCGCATGATGAGGGAATTCGGGTAAATCCGGGTCTCTGGAGTCAGCGCGATGCCGAGCTTTCAAACATACCTCAAGGCCATCAAGAGCGAGGTCGCCGAGACCGACGTCGGCACCCTGCGCGAGGCGCTCGGCCCCAAGCCGGCCTCGCCCCCGCCCTCGGCCCCGTTCCTGATCGACGTGCGCGAGCAGGACGAGTACGTCCAGGGCTACATCCCGGGCGCCCACTGGATCCCCCGCGGGTACCTCGAGCTGCGCATCGAGGACGCGGTGTCGGACCGCGACCGGCCGCTGGTCCTCTACTGCGCCGGCGGCACGCGCTCGGCCCTGGCCGCCCGCTCGCTGCGCGAGCTCGGTTACACCAGGGTGTCGTCGCTGGCCGGCGGCTTCGGCGCCTGGAAGCGCGCCGGCCACCCGTTCGACACGCCGGTCGTGCTCAGCCCGGAGCAGCAGATCCGCTACTCGCGGCACACGATGCTGCCCGAGGTCGGTGACAAGGGGCAGATGAAGCTGCTCGAGGCGCGCGTCCTCTGCCTCGGCGCGGGAGGGCTCGGCTCGCCGTCGTCCATGTACCTGGCCGCCGCCGGCATCGGCACCCTCGGCATGGTCGACGACGACGTGGTCGACGTGTCGAACCTGCAGCGCCAGATCCTGCACTCGACCGATCGGGTCGGCGTGCTCAAGGTGGAGAGCGCGGCGAAGACGCTGACCGGCCTCAACCCCGACGTGAAGGTGGTGCAGCACCGCACGCGGCTCGACTCGTCGAACGCGCTCGACATCCTCGGCGGCTACGACGTCATCGTCGACGGCGCCGACAACTTCCAGGCCCGCTACCTGGTCAACGACGCGGCGCTCAAGCTCGGCATCCCCGTGGTGCACGCGTCGATCTTCCGCTTCGAGGGACAGATCACCGTGTTCCCCGGCGACGGCGGGCCCTGCTATCGCTGCCTCTATCCGTCCCCGCCGCCTCCCGAGGAGGCGCCCAGCTGCGCCGAGGCCGGCGTGCTGGGCGTCCTGCCCGGCATCATGGGCGTCCTCCAGGCCACCGAGGTCATCAAGCTGGTCCTCGACCGGGGCACCACGCTGGCCGGACGGCTGCTGGTCTACGACGCGCTCAAGACCAGGTTCCGGGAGCTCAAGCTGCGGCGCGACGAGAGCTGCCCCACCTGCGGGACCGGCGTCGATCGATCGAAGATCGAGCTCATCGACTACAACCAGTTCTGCAACGTGCGCGCTCCTTGACCGACCCGCCGGGGCGGGACACTCTCCGGCGTTGTCTCTATCCCCGGGCCAGGCCTTCGGTAACTACCGGATCCTGTCGCGCATCGGCGTGGGCGGGATGGGCATGGTCTTCCTCGCCGAGCACCCGCACATCGGCAAGCGGGTGGCGCTCAAGATCATCCACCGCGATCTGGCCGGCAACCGCGAGGTGGTGAACCGCTTCCTCAACGAGGCGCGCGCGGTCAACCACATCGGCAGCGAGCACATCGTCCAGATCCACGACTTCGGCCAGACCGAGGACGGCGAGCACTTCTTCATCATGGAGTACCTGGACGGCCGCACGCTGGCCCAGGACCTGGCCCACCACGTCGTGCTCGACGCGCCGCGCGCGCTCCACATCGCCGCCCAGATCGCCGTCGCCCTGGCCGCCGCCAACGACTCGGGCATCATCCACCGCGACCTCAAGCCGGACAACGTCATGCTCATCCACCGGCTGGGCGACCCGGACTTCGTCAAGCTGCTCGACTTCGGCCTGGCCAAGTTCCTGAGCGACGCCGACGCGCGCAAGCTGACCGCGGCCGGCGTGGTGCTGGGCACGCCGCACTACATGTCGCCCGAGGCCTGCGAGAGCAAGCCCAACGTCGACCATCGCTGCGACGTCTACTCGCTCGGCATCTTGCTGTTCCAGATGCTGACCGGCCAGCTGCCCTTCACCGGCGAGTCGATGGGCGAGGTGCTGGTCAAGCACGTGGTGCAGCCGCCGCCCGCGCTGCGCGGCATCAACCCGCACGTGCCGCCGGCGGTGGAGCAGGTGGTGCTGCGCTGCCTGGCCAAGGATCCGGCGGCGCGGTTCCAGAGCGCGCGCGAGCTGCGCGACGTGTTGCTCGATCCG
>DATFRY010000144.1:0-22276 GCA_035262925.1 Kofleriaceae bacterium
GGCGCCGGCGGCGACGGCGCTCGGGCGGGGGCGCCGGCCAGGCCTGGCGCAGCGACGGGTCGAGGCTGGCCGCCGTGTAGAGGGACAGGAGGTCGCGGACCAGGGCGGAGGCGCCCTCGGTCGCCACGTCCCACGAGTAGCAGTAGCTGTCCGGCTTGTTGCGGATCATCGCGCGCGCGATGACCAGCATGACCGCGGGGTCGATGAGCTCGCCGTTGCCGTCGAGGAAGTGCTTGTAGGTGAAGAAGCGGTCGCTCGGGGCCAGCTCGACGGCGGAGCCGGCGTCGGCGCGCGGGGCGCGCAGGTTGTGGATGCGGCCGTACTCGTGGCCGACGTACGCGGTGACGTTGTTGTTGTCGTCGCGCCGCTCGTACTCGATGAAGCGCCGGAAGGCGTCGTACAGGCTCTTCGGATTGGCGTAGGCGCCGCTGGCCAGATAGTAGAGCAGGGCGCCGAGCGAGTAGATGTCGGCCGGACGGCCGACCTGCTTGATGACCCGGGCGCGCACGTTGTGCTCGCCCGGCTCGGCGAACGGGCGCGACAGGACCAGCTTCTTGCGCGCCCGGTCGGCCGCCATGATGGAGTAGGTCTCGGGCCGGTTGAAGATCTGGAAGCCGTCGTTCTCGAAGATGTCGATGTAGAAGTCCTCGAAGTAGTCGACCTCGGGCGATCCTCGCGCGACGTTGACCAGGAGATCGAACGTGTTGGTCTCCTGCTCCGGGCTCTGGAAGTAGAGCGTGCCCGGCACCGTCCGGTGGCGCGCCGTGCTGCGCCTCGGATCCGCGTCCTGCGCCTGATCGACGTCCCCGACGTCGCCGACGTTGCCGACGTTGAAGTCCGCGAGCTTGACCTGCATGGCCGCGCCGCTCAGCGCCGGATCGGGCAGCTTGAGGAGGATGTTGGCCGGCTTGATGTCGCGGTGCGACGTGTCGCGCAGGCGGTGGGCGTACTCGATCCCGGTCGCCACCGGCACCACGTACTCGAGCGCGCGCGCCAGGCGGATGTGGGGCGGCAGCGCGAGCAGGTCCTCGCGGTGGCGGTGCCCGCGCGAGCCCTTGAGCCGCTCCTCGAGGGAGAGGTCCATGAGCTCGAGCACCATGAAGTCGTTGTCGACCCGGCCGCGCAGTGGGGGCGGGATGAAGCTCGGGTTGTCGGCCTCCCCCGACGCGAGCAGCTCGATGATGTTCGGGTGGCCCTGCACCCGCTCCAGGATCTCCTTCTCGACCTGGAAGCGCTGCTGGTCCTCGGTCGAGACGCCGCGCTGCAGGATCTTGATCGCCACGTGGCGCCGGAACGTCGTCCTCGACTGCAGCCACAGCTCCTCGCCCAGGAACGCCTTGGCGAAGCGGCCGGAGCCCAGCTCGATCGGCATCCCGTGCTCGTCGACCACGAAGGCGTACGAGCGCGCGCGAGAGATGTACGGCGAGCCGCCCGCGTAGCCCATCGCGACGGCGGCCGACATCTCGTCGCCGGTGACCGGAGGACGGAACGTGACGGCCGGGGGATGGGGGTGCGAGCTCATGGACCCGTGGCAACGCGGAGAAGTGGCGGAAAAGTGCAGCGGCAGAGCGCGCCGAGCTCTGCTGCTGCACGGGATGCTTCCACTATACGCAAGAAGAACGGCGGCAAGATTGCCGTGTGTCCCCGCGTTGCGGGTTTTGTAGGCAGCCTCACAGGGGCAACAGCGGCGGGGTCAGGCCTGCGGTCGGGCGCCCTCGCCCTCGCCCTCGGCTGCGGCCGCGCCTGCAGCGAGCCTTCCGGTCAGCGGCGCGAGGCCCGCGAGCGCGACGGCGAGGAGCGCGACCGCGAGCAGCGCGGTGGGGAGCGCGGTCGCGGCGGCGACCAGACCGACCGCCGGCGGCCCGACCAGGAAGCCGACGTAGGCCACGGTCGTGACGATCGAGACCGCGGCGGCGCGCGCCGCCGGTCCCGCCCACGCGCCGGCCATGCTGATGAGGGTCGGGGCGCAGACCGACGTGCCGAGCCCGGCCAGCCCCACGCCGCAGAGCGCGAGCGCGGGCGACGGGGCCAGCGCGCCGATGGCCGAGCCGAGCGCCGCGAGCAGCGCGCCGAGCGCGAGCACGACGTGGCGCGCGAGCCGCCGCGCGACCAGGTTGCCGCACAGGCGTCCGGTCATCGCGGCGCCGGCGAACAGCGCGGGCGCCGCGGCGCTGACCCCGGCCGCCGCGCCCAGCGTCGTCTCCAGCTGCACCGCGCTCCAGGTCTGCCATGCGTTCTCGACCACGAACGCGAGCGCGCACAGCGCGCCGAGGCCGAGCAGGACCGGCGGCGGCCAGCTCCAGCCGCTCCGCGCCGCCGGCGCGCGGACGTGCGGCGCGCGCCCGCGGCGAAGCGGCCCGAGCGCGATGGCGGCGATGACGGCGAGCACCACGCCGAGGACGGTGCGCGGTCCGGCGCCGGCCGCCCGCAGCGCGCCGGTCGCCAGGCTCGCGGCCACCACGCTGCCCGAGAAGCAGGCGTGCGCCAGGTTCATGAGCGGCTGCCCCGACGCGACCTCCTCGTCGACGCCGGCCGCGTTGGCGGCGACGTCGACCGCACCCGACGTGACGCCGACGACGAGGAGCGCCGCGCCCAGCGCGATCGGCGACGGGGCCAGCGCGGGCAGAAATCCGGCCACGCCGAACAGCAGCATGGCGATGGGCAGAACGGCGGCGCCGTGGCGGTCGACCAGCGCGCCGGTCACGCGCATCGAGAACAGCGCGCCGAGCCCGACCATGAGGAGCGCGAGCCCGAGCTCGGCGTCGCTGGCCGACGCGCTGGCCTGGACGGCGGGGACCAGCGCGCCCCACGCGCCCCAGAAGACGCCGAAGGCGGCGAACGCGGCCAGCGGGCGGCGCCGCCCGCGCCGTCCGCTCGCGGCGCCCGGTTGCGCGGAGCTCACGCGGTCAGTGTATCGGGCGAATCGCCCACAGGGTGCACCTGACGGCGATCCCGATCCCCGCTACGTTCTCCTCATCACCACCGAAGCTCGCCACGAGATCGATTCTGCCGCCGCCGGCGTGCTCGCGCTCCTGTGCGCGTCCTGGGGCCTGAGCCAGGTCGCGGTCAAGATCGCGGGGGAGGGCATCTCGCCGGCGATGCAGGCCGGCCTGCGCTCGATCGGCAGCGCCGTCCTCCTGGTCCTGTGGGCGCGCGGGCGCGGCGTCCCGCTGGTCGAGCGCGACCGCACGCTCCTGCCCGGCATCGCCGCCGGCCTCCTGTTCGCGGGCGAGTTCCTGCTCGTCTTCACCGGGCTCACCTTCACGACGGCGTCGCGCGGGGTCATCTTCCTCTACACCGCGCCGTTCGTGACGGCGATAGGCGCGCATCTGTTCGTGCCCGGCGACCGCCTCACGCGGGGCCGCAGCGCGGGCCTGGTCATCGCGTTCGCCGGCATCGTGATCGCCTTCGCCGATGCCCTGCGCCTCCCGACGCGCGTCGAGCTGGTCGGCGATCTCCTGTGCCTGGGGGGAGCCGTGGCGTGGGGCGCGACCACCGTGCTCATCAAGGCGAGCCGGCTGCGCCAGGCCAGCGCCGTGCGGACGCTCTTCTACCAGCTCGGCACGTCGGCCGTGGTGCTCCCGGTCTTCGCGCTGGCGACGGGAGAGTCGGGCATCACGCGCGCGACGCCCCTCATCATCGGCGCGCTCGCGTATCAGATCATCGTCGTCGCGTTCGCCAGCTACGCGGTGTGGTTCTGGCTGGTCACGCGCTACCCGGCGTCGCGTCTGGCCGCCTTCACGTTCCTGACGCCGATCTTCGGCGTGGCGGCCGGCGGCATCGTGCTCGGCGAGCCGATCGGGCCAGGCATGGTCATCGCGCTGGCCCTGATCGCGGGCGGCATCTATCTGGTCAACAGGCCCTCACGCCCGGTCCGGGAATCGACGGTCGCCGGAGGGCGTATGCAGGAGTGATGAGCCTCAGGCGGCGCGACCTCCATCCGAGCGGGTCGGTGAGCTGATGCCACTCAGAGACGATCACGACGCCGCGATCGCGCGGGCCGACGCGCTCCAGCGCGAGCTCGACCGCGAGCGGGCCAGCGACGGCGAGCAGCAGGAGCGGCTCGAGCAGGCGGAGAAGGAGCTCGCGTCGGCCAGGGAGAGACTGGCTTCCGCCGAGGCCGAGCTCCAGCGCGCCCGCCGCGAAGCGCGCCCGGGACCGGGTGCGACCCCACCGGCGTCGTCATCACAGGTGTCATCGGCGCAGAGCGCGTCGAGCGCGCCGGTGCCTCAGGCATCGTCCCGCGTCGGGCTGCTGTTCGGCGGGGCGCTTCTCTCGGTCTTCCTCATCTGCGGCGGGCTGGTGAGTCTGTGCTCGTCGCACGAGCCGGGCGAGGACCCCGGCGACACGGCGCGCGAAGCAGCCGAGGCGGCGCAGTCGCCACCGCGGCCGACGCCGCCCTTCGTCGCCGACATGCTGGTCGCAGAGGGCATGGCCCGGCTCGGCAGCAACTACCTCGTGCAGTCGGTCTCGATCGACTACGTCCGCCCCGACGGGACGCTCGATCCCACCTACGGCCGGATCTCGGTCGACAGCACGCAGGCGCCGCAGCCGCCGCCACCCGACGATCCGTCGCGCCCGACCGGCGCGCCCACCGAGGACCCGACCGCGGCCGCTCTGGCCATGATGATGACCTCCTGCCCCGAGCCCAGGTGGACGCCGTCCGACGGCTGGAAGATGGGCGACGACGGACCATGCATGACGATCGGGGAGCTCCCCGTGGGCCGACCCACGTGCTCGACGGTGAAGCTCTGGGCGCTCGCTCGCCAGGAAGACGCCCCTCAGGGACTGGCCAGGATCACCGCCCGCTGGTTCATCGACGCCGCCAGTAGCCAGCATGGCGTGCAGTGGGCATGGATGTGGCACTTCGAGCTGCGCGACGACCGCCGCGGCGTCGACTTCACCCACGACTTCCCCGACGCGGTGTGCAAGCAGGCACCGTGAGAGCTCGGCCTCGCCCTCGCCCCGTCGGCGGATCGGACTCGTCGGATCCGGCGGGCCCCTACCGGTAGGGATCCGAGTCGGGCACGCGGAGGATCTCGGTCCCGAACTCGGGGCCGATCGGGATGTGGGCCGGGTCGAGCGCGTACCAGGTGGTGAGGCCGCAGGCGCGGCAGATCAGCATCTCGAGCCCGCTGATCTGCTCCGCCACCTGCGTCTCCGGGACCCCGACCTTCATGCTCCCGAGGAGGCCGCGCTGGCCGATGCGGCGGAAGGCCACCGCCATCGGCGCGGCGTACGCATGGACGTAGTCGGCCCCGCGCGCGCCGCGCTCCATGGCGAGGGCCCGGATGAACTCGCGCGAGCCGCACCCCGCACACGGGCGGATCGGCCGGTTCCACGCCGGCAGCCGCCAGTAGCCCTGCGCCCCCTGGCACGCGTGACAGACGCCCTCGCTCCTCTCGTCCTCGGCCTCGAGCTCATTCGCGCCGCACAGGCGGCACCGGGGCTGCGGCATCTCGTCTGACATCCGCCGAGCTTACCGCCGCGGCGGCGGCGCGCGTCGGAGAGGAGCGACCGGGCTCACCCTACGCACACCCCTCGTCGTCGTCGTCGCCGCCGGTTTCCTCCCATGTGCACGTGTCCCGGTTGCATGTGCTGCTCACCACCGCGCAGCGCGACATGTCGATTCCGCTCTCGCAGTTCGACTTCGCGCTCACGCATGCCTGGTCCCGGGTGGATCTCCAGCTCCCGACTCCGGTCAATACAGGCGGCTGGCAGACGAGGTTGGGGTCGTAGGGTGGCTTGGCGGTCTGTTCACACCAGGCCGTGCAACGCCACCGGACCGTCCGCACGCTCCGCAGGGCGCCCTCGATGCGGACCGGCCTGGCGCCGCTGAGCCAGACGTCCCACGCCGCCGGCCCGACCGTGGAGCCGGGCGTGCCACGGACCGAAGCCGTGTAGCGGAACAGGTTTCCCTGCCCGTCTGGATGGCGCGCCTCGGAATACGCGACCGAGAGAGCGGCCACGCCCAGCTCGGGGAGCCCGTGCAGCTCCTCCGGTTGAGAAATGCCGTCTTGATTCACGTCCTGCCACAGCCGCAGCTTCGCGAAGACGTCGTCCTTCCGGTCGATCGTGCCGTCGCCATCGTCGTACACGGCCAGCGCGAGGAACCCGTTGCGGACGTGACCCTCGGGCGGGTGCGGTTGAGGCGTCTTGTTGCCAAACAGCTCCGAGATGTCGTTGATGGTCCCGTCCCCGTTCCGATCGAGGACGAGCCAGGCGTCATCGCTGTCCCGCTCGGTCCACGCCCTCTCCGTCCGCTGATAGCCGGCACCGGGGGCGATCAGGACGCCATCCCCGGACGACGTCAGGCGGAATCCGTCCCCCGCGACGTCGATCAGGATGGGCGACAAGCAGCAACAGGGCCGAGGCTCCTGGTCGCAGTTGCAAAGGGCCCCCGTGGCGGAACCGACCTCTTCATCGAGGCCGGAACACGCCGTCGCCGCGATGAGGCAAAGGAACAGCGCTGATGATCTCATCGTTACCTCCAGAGTACGTGACCGTGGTTGGCTTCCTGGCGGGACGCTGGCGACTGCAACGGTCGCGCCTGTCATCGACGGTGTCGGGACGCACCGTTGGCGCGCGCGGCGCACGGCCCCGCGAGCGGATCGCGCGCACGACCCGCGGTCGAGCGTTCAGCTCGCGCGCACGAGTCCGACAGGCAGTGTCTGGATCGCGAGCCTCATCGCCCCTGCGTCGATCGACGCCGGAGCGGAGACCTCACTCCACGCCTGGTCCCGTGCCTTCGGGCAGGTTCAGGTTGTCGAACGCGGCCGACGGTGCCGTGGTGCCGGTGCCCACGGCGTGGAACTCGAGGCCGACGCAGCCGTCCTCGGCGAGACCGGGCGGCGGGTACAGCCCGCGATCGGACCACTCGAGTCCGTCGGCGGACGTCTCCCAGTGGATGAGCCCGGTGCCCGGCTCGGGGCGGAAGCCCCAGAAGCCATCGAGCTCGGGGTCGAAGGGGAACGAGTCGACCACGCTCTGGCCGCCCCCCGGCAGCAGGACGACCAGATCGATGCCGCCGATGACGCGAAAGGCCACCAGCGAGGCCTCGCCGTAGAAGATGCCGAAGCCGACCTTGGTGATGCCGCCGGCCGGGTCGACCGCCTGCACGAAGACGCGGCCGTCGAGCGCGTAGCTGTCGATCGTGCGCGCGTTGCAGCGGCCCCCGACGGCGGACATCTCCACCTGGCCGGTGTCGAAGCTGATGACGCAGCCGCTCCGGTTCGTGATCGTCCACGCCGCGTCGGTGGAGAAGTCGTCCCGGAGCGCGCTCGCGCTCGGGCAGGCGCGCGAGCCGGCGTCGTCCTCGGTGCCGCCGCCTCCGGCATCGGCCCCGCCACCGCCGCCGCCGCCACCACCGCCACCGTCGCTGCCGCTGCCGCCGCCGTCGGCGCCCGGAGCCCGCTCGACCTCGCAGAAGCCGGCGGCGCAGGCGTACCCGTCCGGGCATTCACCGCTCGGTCCGCACTGGTAGCGCGTGCCGGTGTAATCGGCCGAGAACGAACACGCCACCAGGAGGACCGCGCAACCGAGCGCCGCCGCGATCTCGCCGAACCGCGCCACGTCGCGGCGACATTACCACGCCGCCGGCGAGCCGGTCTTGCCAGGTCCGCGCCCCTCTGGGATAAGAAGCCCATGCCCGACCCGATCCTCCTGCGCATGCGGGTCAACGGCCAGGACATCGAGGTGGCCGCCCCGCCGCACTACTCGCTCCTCGAGGTGCTGCGCTACCGCCTCGATCTCATCGGCAGCAAGCAGGGGTGCGACAAGGGCGACTGCGGCGCCTGCGCGGTGCAGCTCGACGGGCGCACGGTCTGCTCGTGCATCACGCTGGCGATCCAGGCCAACGGCCGCGAGGTCAAGACCGTCGAGGGGCTGACCGGCGAGTACGGCGCCGAGCTCCACCCGCTGCAAGATTGCTTCGACCGCCACGTGGCCGCGCAGTGTGGCTTCTGCACCCCGGGCATCCTGATGGCCGCGGACGCCTGGCTGCGCGAGATCGGCCGGGCGGTCACGACCGCCGAGGCGGCCGAGGCCCTGGCCGGCAACCTCTGCCGCTGCACCGGCTACACCAAGATCCTCGCGGCGGTGGTCGAGGCCAGCGAGATCCTGGCCGACGACCGGCGCGCCGCGGCCGAGGGAGGCAGCCATGCCGGGTGACTTCCGCAAGCCGGGCGACGGACGCGACGAGGCCGCCACCGCGCGCGGCTGGCAGGTCGGCAAGCCCCACCGCAAGGTCGACGCGGTCGAGCGCATGCGCGGCGTCCTGCGCTACACCGACGATCTCAAGCTGCCCGGCATGCTGCACGGCAAGATCCTGCGCAGCCCGCACGCGCACGCGCGCATCGCCCGCATCGACGCCGCGCGGGCGCTCGCCATGCCGGGCGTGTTCGGCGTCGTCACCGGGCGCGACTTCCCCATCCCGTACGGCGTCATCCCGTGGACGCCCGACGAGAACGCCCTCTGCCTGGACAAGGCGCTCCACGTCGGAGACGGCGTGGCCGCGGTGGCGGCGCTGGACGAGGACACCGCGATCGCCGCGTGCGGCGCCATCGACGTCGAGTACCAGCCGCTGCCGGCCATCTTCGATCCGGAGGAGGCGCTGGCCGCGACGGACGCCGAGCCCATCAATCCGTACTCGAAGCACGGCAACCTGTCCAAGCACGTGCGCCTCGACTTCGGCGACGTCGACGCCGGGATGACCGCGGCCGACCTCGTCATCGAGGACGAGTACTTCTTCGAGGGCACGACCCACACCGCGATCGAGCCCCACTGCGCGCTCGCCCACGTCGAGTCGAGCGGCGTCCTGACCGTGTGGTCCGCGACCCAGGTCTCGCACTACCTCCACCGCGAGCTGGCGCGGGTGCTGGAGATGCCGGCCAGCCGCATCCGCGTCATCCAGCCGCCGCTCGGCGGTGCGTTCGGCGGCAAGAGCGAGCCGTTCGACCTCGAGTTCTGCGTCGCCAAGCTGGCGATGATGACGGGCCGGCCGGTCAAGATCCTCTACACGCGCGAGGAGGCGTTCTACAGCCACCGCGGCCGCCATCCGATGAAGATGCGCTACCGGACGGGGTTCTCCGGCGACGGGCGCATCACCGCGGTGGACGCGCGGACGATCATCGACGGCGGCGCCTACTCGAGCTTCGGGCTGGTCACCACCTATTATTCCGGACAGCTCCTGTGCGCGCCGTACGTCTTCCCGAGCTACCGGTTCGACAGCTGGCGCGCCTACACCAACAAGCCGGCCTGCGGGCCCAAGCGCGGACACGGCAGCGTGCAGCCGCGCTTCGCCATCGAGTGCCAGCTCGACAAGGCGGCCGAGAAGCTGGGCATCGATCCGATCGAGCTCCGGCGGCGCAACGACATCGGCGCCGACTCGATCACGGTCAACGAGATGCGCGTGGGCTCGAACGGCTTCCTCGAGTGCCTGGAGCGGGTCGAGGCGGCGAGCGGGTGGAAGCAGCGCCGGGCAGGACTGCCGTACGGGCGCGGGCTCGGCGTGGCCGGCTCGACGTACATCAGCGGCACCAACTACTGCGTCTATCCCACCCAGATGCCGCAGGCGGCGGTGCAGGTCACTCTCGACCGCAGCGGGCGCGCGCGCGTGTTCAGCGGGGCCAACGACATCGGCCAGGGCTCGAACACCATGCTGGCGGTCATCGTGGCCGAGGAGCTGGGCCTCGAGCTGGCCGACGTGCGCGTGCTCAGCGCCGACAGCGATCTCTGCCCGGTCGACCTCGGCGCCTACAGCTCGCGCATCACCCTGATGGTGGGCAACGCCTGTCTCCTGGCCGCACGCGACCTGGCCGGGAAGGTGCGCGGCTCGGTGGCGAAGCGGTGGGACGTGCCGCTCCGGCGGGTCACGCTGGTGGCCAGCCGGGCCCAGGACCTCGAGGACCCGTCGCGCTCGGTCTCGCTGGCCGAGGCGTTCCAGATGGCCGAGACCGACCACGGCCTCCTCGCGGCGGTCGGCAACTTCGACACGCCGCGCGACCGCCACGGCGAGTACCGCGGCGGCACCATCGGGGCGTCGCCGGCCTACAGCTTCACCGCGCACATCGCCGAGGTCGAGGTCGACCCCGACACCGGCATCACGCGCGTCGTGAAGGTGTGGGTGGCGCACGACTGCGGCAAGGCGCTGTCGCCGCGCATCGTCGAGGGCCAGATCGAGGGCAGCGTGTACATGGGCTTCGCCGAGGCGATCATGGAGGAGCACACCGTCGACCCGCGCCACGGCGGCGTGCACGCGGCGCCCAGCCTGCTCGACTACCGCATCCCCACGTTCCCTGACACGCCGGAGATCAGCGCCATGATCGTCGAGGCCGCCGACGCGCAGGGGCCGTACGGGGCCAAGGAGGCGGGCGAGGGGCCGCTTCACCCGATCATCCCGGCCATCTCCAACGCCATCTTCGACGCCGTCGGCGTGCGCATGAACGCGACGCCGTTCTCACCCGCGCGCGTGCTGGCCGCCATCGAGGCGCGCGGCGCGCTCGAGGCCAGCGGCGCGCTCCGGCCCCACAAGCAGCGCGATGCCGGCGCGGCCGCGGTCATCGCGACCGTGACGCCGGCCTGAAGCGCCGAGGTGAGGCCCGAGGCGATGCCGAGACCGAGACCATGCTGAGACTGCCGCCATTCGACGTCGTGAGCCCGGAGACCGTGGAGGGCGTGGTGATGGCGCTGGCGCGCCCGGGCGCGCGGCTCGTCGCGGGCGGGACCGACATCCTGCCCAACCTCAAGCACCGGCTGGATCGCCCGCCGGTGCTGGTCGATCTCACGCGCGTGCGCGGGCTCGACCGCGTGGTCGTCGACCGCGCCGCGGGCCTCCTGCGCATCGGCGCGGGGGTCAAGCTGGCGAACCTGAGCCAGAGCGCCGAGGTCGCGACGCGCTTCCCCAGCCTGGCCCGCGCGGCCGGGATCGTGGCGAGCCCGCTCCTGCGCAACATGGGCACCGTCGGCGGCAACATCCACCTCGACACGCGCTGCCGCTACGTCAACCAGACCGAGTTCTGGCGCGGGGCGATCGGCGGCTGCCTCAAGTCGGGCGGGACGGTGTGCCACGTGGTGCCGGGCGGGAAGAGCTGCGTGGCGGCCATGTCGTCCGACTGCGTGCCGGTCCTGACCACGCTGGAGGCGCGGGTGGCGCTGCTCGGCCCGGCCGGCGAGCGCGAGGTTCCGATCGCCGACTACTACGACACCGACGGCATCTCGCACATCAAGAAGGGCGCGCAGGAGCTGTGCACCGAGGTGCGGGTGCCGCTGCCGCGCGGCC
Organism: Kofleriaceae bacterium; assembly: GCA_035262925.1. GTDB lineage: Bacteria > Myxococcota_A > Polyangia > Haliangiales > Haliangiaceae > DATFRY01. Next base: position 11,279 of record DATFRY010000144.1, read on the forward strand.
CGTGGCGCACCGGCTACCGCAAGTGGACCGTGCGCGGCAGCATCGACTTCCCGCTCATCAGCATCGCGCTGCGCTTCGATCTGGAGACCGACTCCACGAGGGCCCGCATCCGGCGCGCCCTGGTCTGCGTCGGCGTCCTGGCCGCGCGGCCCAAGCTGCTGCGCGCCGACGCGCTGGTCGGGCGCCCGCTCGCCGATCCCGAGGTCCGCCGCCTTCTCGGCGAGATGGTCGAGAAGCAGGGCAAGCCGCTCGACAACGTGCCCTACGAGGCCGCCTACCGGCGCAAGGTGCTGCCGGTCCACGCGCGGCGGGCGCTCGAGGAGATCGTCGCCGCGGGGTAGCCTGGCCCTGGCTGGGCGCGGGCGCCGCGCTTGCGTCTCACTCGGTGGGCGGCTCGTCCGGCGCGCGGCGGATCGCGGGCCACGCGCGGAAGACCGGGACCTCCGGTGCGGTGGATGAAGTCGAGCACGAGCAGACCAGCGAGAGAGCAGTCGCCCCCGGCGTCCACTTCCAGCCACTCGCCGGCCACGTCGAGATGTCCGAGGTCGTGATGGGCCATCTCGTGGGCGATGATGAAGGCCAGGCCGAGCTCGCCGAGGCCGCGCGAGAGCAGCTCGCGGCTCACATGGATGCGCCGGCCGGGCATCGTGAAGGCGAACGTGCGGGGGCGAGCCAGACGACCGCCGTCTCGAGCGGCGCTCCCGACCTGACGCCGTTCAACCGACCGGTCGCGCGGACGGCCATCTCGGCGGCCCATCCGCTCTCCTCGACGACGAAGGTCTCGGTGACCTCGCGGTAGAGATCGTCACCGAAGCGGTCGGCGGCGCGCCCCATCGGCGGAGTATGGAGCGCGGCGCGCCCGTCACACACGGAGCCGGGGCCCGCGGGAGCCGGTCGACCGGCCGGGCGGGCGCCGATCCGGAGCGCGCGACCGCGTGACCCACTCGCAGACAGCGCCTCCTCCTGTGCAGCCATGAAGACTCAGCTCGCGGTCTCACGCCTCGTGGTCTGTGTGGTGGTCGGTCACGCTGTCGCGCTGGCGGGGGCCTGTCAGATGGATGCGGAGTCGCCGGGAGAGGCGGCCCAGCGCGCGACCGGAGCGCCGGCGCGCGCGACCGCCCTGCGCGGAGACGACGTCATGCGCCATCGGGCGGCGCCGGCGCTGAGCCCGTTCATCGTGGTCGATCAGTTCGGCTATCTGCCGGACGCCGAGAAGATCGCCGTGGCGCGCGATCCGGTCACCGGCTTCGACGGGGCGGAGGAGTTCGTGCCGGGCGCGCGCTACGCGGTCGTGTGCGTCGACACCGGCGGCGTGGTCGCGCGCGGCGCGCCGGTGGCGTGGTCGGGCGGGGCGGAGGACGGCTCGTCGGGAGATCGCGCGTGGCGCTTCGATTTCTCGGTGGTCACCCGGGAGGGCGACTACTACGTCCTCGACGAGACCAACAACGTGCGGTCCGCGGTCTTTCGCATCGACGACGACGTCTACCGCGACGTCCTGCGCGCCGCGACGCGCGCCTTCTTCTACCAGCGGGCGGGGACCGAGAAGACGGCCGAGCTGGCCGGCGAGGGCTGGGCGGACGGCGCGAGCCACGTCGGGCCGCTCCAGGACGGCGAGGCCCGCCGCTACGACGCCGCCGGCGACGCCACCACCGCGCGCGATGTGCACGGCGGCTGGTACGACGCGGGCGACTACAACAAGTACACCAGCTGGCACGCCCGCTACGTGGTGAGCCTCCTGCGCGCCTACCGCGAGGCGCCGGGCGCGTTCGGCGACGACACGGGGGTGCCGGAGTCGGGCAACGGCGTGCCGGACATCCTCGACGAGGCCCTGTTCGGCCTGGACTGGCTGTCTCGCATGCAGAACCCGGACGGGTCGGTGCTGAGCATCGTCGGCGAGGCCAGCGCCAGCCCGCCGTCGGCGGCGACCGGGCCCAGCCTGTACGGCACCGCGAGCACGTCGGCGACCCTGAGCAGCGCGGCCGCGTTCGCCTTCGGAGCGACCGTGCTCGGCGACGTCTCGGGGCTGGCGGACCGCGCCGGCGAGCTCGCGGCGCGCGCCGAGCAGGCGTTCGCGTGGGCGGACGCGAACCCGGGCGTCCTCTTCTTCAACAACGACGCAGGCTCCGGCACGCAGGGGCTCGGGGCCGGCCAGCAGGAGACCGACGACTACGGCCGCCTCACCCGCAAGGTCGAGGCCGCGGTCTACCTGTTCGAGGCGACCGGCCAGGAGGTCTATCGGCAGTTCGTCGACGGCAACTACGCCGCCGTGCACCTCGTCCTCTGGCACTTCGCCTACCCCTTCGAGCCGGACGAGCAGGAGATGCTGCTCCACTACGCCGCGCTTCCGTCCGCCACACCGGCGGTGGCCGGCGACATCCGCGCGATCTATCTCGAGGCCATGGACCGCGGCGACAACTTCCCGGCCCAGAGCGAGGACCGCGACCCCTACTTCGCCTTCCTCGGCGCCTACACCTGGGGCAGCAACCGCAGCAAGAGCTCGCAGGGCAACATGTTCCTCGATCTCGAGTCGTTCGCCGTGCCCGGCGCCGACCCCGCGGCGGCGCGCGCGGCGGCCGCTCGCTACCTCCACTACATCCACGGCGTCAATCCGCTCGGCCTGGTCTACCTGTCGAACATGGGAGCGCTCGGCGCCGAGAGCTCGGTCAACGAGTTCTATCACTCGTGGTTCGCGAACGGCAGCGCGCTGTGGGACCGCGTCGGCACGTCGACCTTCGGCCCGCCGCCCGGCTTCCTGACCGGCGGCCCCAACCCGAGCTACGACGTGGACGGCTGCTGCCCCGCGTCGTGCGGCAGCCCCGAGAACAACGCGCTGTGCAGCTCCGAGCCCCTCGAGCCGCCGAGGGGCCAGCCCGCTCAGAAGTCGTACAAGGACTTCAACACGTCCTGGCCGCTCGACTCGTGGTCGGTCACCGAGAACAGCAACGGCTATCAGGTGGCCTACATCCGCCTGGTCTCGAAGTTCGTGACGCCGGAGTAGGGGGGACCAGGCGGACTGGCGCCGGCGGCGGGCAGGGCGATCTCGAGGAGCTCGAGGTCGGGCGACGGGTCGACGAGGGCGTGGGCCACGTCGCCCGGCACGGCGGCGGCGTCGCTCGCGGCCAGACGGTGCGCGTCCTGATCGAGGTCCAGGGTCACGCCGCCGGCGAGCACGAACAGGAAGCAGAGCTCCCCGCCGTGGAGGCGGCGCTCCGCTGCGGCGGCGCCGCCTCGCCGCGCGAGCGGGCGGGCGACGTGGGCGGATGCGAGGCCGGCGGTGGCGGCCGCGATGCCGAGGTCGCGGGCCGCGAGGCCGTCGCGCCAGGGCAGATGCGCGGCACCGGCAGCCCGGTGGTGGACGAAGCGCTGGCCGCCGAAGTCGCGGCCGGCATCGACGCGCCCGGTCGGCAGCGCGAGATCGTGGTCGGCGAGAGTCTCGTGCTCGGCCGGGGAGGACAGCTCGACGACCTCGAGGCCGGGCGAGGACTCGAGCACGCGGTGGCGGATGAGCGGCGGCTGCAGCACGGCGTCGCCGGCGGCGAGCACGAACGGCGGGCCCTGGTCCTCGTAGACCACGCGCACCCAGCCGCGGTGGCAGTAGATGAGCTGGAAGCGGATGCGGTGGCAGTGGACGTAGTCCGGCACCGGGCCGCCGTCGGGGATGCGGATGTGCGAGGCGACGAAGCGGCCGCCCTGGCGATCCGGGATGAGGTCGCGGTAGAGCATGCCGGCGCGGCCCTCGTGCCATGCCGCCCCGCCGGCCCGCGCGATGACCAGCGACGGCGCCAGCGGCGGCAGCGCGAGAGGCGGATCGGCCGGGGCCAGCTCGACGCGCGTGCCGCCCGGTGCGACGAGCACGGTCGCGCCGCCGGCCACCGCGGACGGATCGCGGCACAGGAGCCGCAGGAGCCCGGGCGGGCCGGCTGCCCCGCGCTCGAGCCGGATGCGAAGGCCGTGGCCGCCGAGGAGCGCGGTCGCCGGATCGTCGGCCGGCGCGATGGCGTCGACCCGGAAGCCGAGCCCGGCGAAGAAGCGCGCCGTCTCGTTCACGTCCGCGCAGGCCAGGACGACCTCGGCGGCCCGGACATTGCCATCGACATTGCCATCGGCACGGCTGGCGTCCCCGCTCATGCGCGGACGATACGATAGCCGGCCGCTACCAGGTCGACTCGAGATCCGCGCGCCAGGCCTCGAGCGCCGCGCGGTCGGGAGCCGCCGGGTCGCCGATGTGCACGCCCGCCGGGGGAGGGGCGAGGGCGGCCAGGCGCGTGACCACGCGCGCGCGCTCGGCCCCGGTCGCCCGCTCCATGAGGTGCCACAGGGTGAGCGTGTCGCTGGCGCGCGCGGCCGCCAGCGCGGCGTCGAGCGCGCGGCCGGCGCCGTCCTCGAAGTCGAGGCGGCGCAGCGCGTCGACCAGCGCCGCCGGCGCGTCGCCGCGGTACGGCGTGCCCGGTCCGTGACCGGGGCGGGTCTCGCACGACGAGCCGGCCGGGACCAGCGAGGCGCGGCCGTGGCCCTCGAGCGAGACCTCGCCGGTCGCGACCCGGAGGACGCCGGCGCCGCTCTGGTCGACGACGAGCTCGTACTCGCAGCCGAGATCGACCGCGGTCGCCGACGGCAGGTCGACCAGGAAGAGGCGCGGCGGCGCGCTGACCCGCGCGTGCAGCGCCCCGCGGCCGAGCTCGAGCCGCTGCTGGGCCGGGCCGGTGCCGACCAGCCGCACGCGGCTGTCGGGGCCGACGCTCACCTGGCCGATGCTCATCTCGATGAGCGCGCGCGAGTCGCGATCGGTCACCAGCCACTGCCCGGGGCGGAGCAGGGCGCCCGCCGCCAGCGCGGCGCGGTCGATGAGCGGCGCGCCGGCCAGCGGCCTCACCGACAGGCCGGCCTGCGCGTCCGCGCCCGCGCCCGCGCCAGCGCCGGCATGGCCGCCGTCCTGCGGCGAGCGCGCGTGCCAGACGATGGGCAGCGCGGCCGCCGCGGCGGCGAGCGGGACCAGCGCGATGGCCGGGCCGAGCCAGCGGCGAGCGCGCCGCGGCCGCTCCGACGCCGCCGCCGCCGGGAGATCCGCCGCCTCGTCGTAGCGGGCCGGTCGCAGCGCGCGCTCGAGCCGGACCACCTCGAGATCCGGCTCTCCCGAGCGATCCCAGAGATAGTCGTCCTTCATGGCTCCACCTCCTCACCCAGCCGCTGGCGCAGGAGCGCCATGCCCCGGTGCAGGTTCACGCGCACCGACTCGGGCGTGAGACCGACCCGCGCCGCGATCTCGGGTCCGGTCATGCCCTCGACCAGCCGCAGCACCAGCGTCTCCTTGTAGGCGTCGGGCAGCTGGCGGATGAGGGCCAGGAGCTGCTCGGCCTGCGCGCGATCCGGATCGCGCACCGCCACGTCGGCGCCGTCGAGCGGCGCGGTGCGGCGGTGGTGCTCGCGGCGGTGGAAGTCGGTCGCGCGGTTGCGGGCGATCATCGCCAGCCATCCGCCGAACGCGCCGGCCTCGCGCAGCGTGTCGAGCCGCTCGAGCGCCGTGACGAAGACGTCCTGCATGAGATCGCGCACCTCGCGGGGCGGCACGCGCGCCAGGAGGACTCCGTGCACCATCGGGCCGTAGAGCCGGAAGAGTCGCCCGAACGCGGCCCGGTCGCCCCCGACCGCGGCCGACACCAGCTCCGCCGCGCCATCGGCCGGATCCTCGCTCGCGCGATCGCCGTGCGTGACGCCCTCGCCGCGCTCGCCCTCGCCCGCTCCCCCGGCCGCACGGACACCCCCGGCGCCGGCGCCGGCGCCCGCGCCCGCGCCACCGCGGTCCGGCCGCCCCGGCCGCGGCCCCTTCCGTGCATTCGCGCTCACCAGCAAGGTGCTACCGGTTGAGACGCGCGAGCGCACGGGGCGTTAACCGGCGACCGCGATCGGCATGACCCGCGCCATCCGCGCCCGCCCTACCAGGGCAGCTCCGCCCCGCTGTAGCTGACGAACTTGCCGCTGTCGCCGGGGCCGGCCGAGTCGATGACGCGCAGCACCCTGGCCACGCCGTCGGCCACCGGCACCGGCGCGCGCGGCCCACCCATGTCGGTCTGCAGCCACCCCGGGTGCAGCGCCAGGCAGATGAAGCCCTCCGGCCTGAGCTCGTGCGCGAGCGAGCGGTTCATCATGTTGAGGGCGGCCTTGCTCGATCGATAGCCGTAGTAGCCGCCGGACAGGTTGCCGCCGATCGACGCCAGGTCGCTCGAGAGGTGCGCGATCTTCCGGGCGCGCCCGCGCCGCAGCGCGGGCAGGAGCGCCTGCGCCACGCGCATCGGCCCGATCGCGTTGACCGCGAAGTGATCGGCGATGATCTCCCAGTCGAGCTCGCCGATCCCGGGCCCGGCCCCGCCGCGGCCGGCGTTGTTGACCAGCACGTCCAGCGCCGCGCCCTCGAGCGCGCGCGCCAGCCGGTCGGCGCTGTCCTGGTCGCGCAGCTCGAGCGGCTCGACTCGCACGCCGAGCCCGCGCAGCTCGTCCGCGCCGTCCGGCTCCCGCGCGGTCGCGATGACCTCGTCGCCGCGCGCGGCCAGCTGGCGGCAGAGCTCGAGCCCGATGCCGCGATTGGCGCCGGTGACCAGCCACGTGCTCATGCGCGCCATCCGCCCGGCCGGCGGCCGCCGGTCCGTCGAGTCGATCGATTGGACGTCATGACCGCAGCATACCCCGACGCGCGCGCCCCTCGCTCCGCTACGCTTCCCCGGTGACCGTCTTCACCATCGGCCACTCGACGCGCAGCCTCGAGGACTTCCTCGGCCTCGTCGCCGCCCACGGCGTCGGCCTGGTGGTGGATGTCCGCCGCTTCCCCGCGTCGCGCCGCCATCCTCACTTCGCGCGCGAGGCCCTGGCGCGGGCGCTGGGCGGGGCCGGCGTCGAGTACCGCTGGGTCGAGTCGCTGGGAGGGCGTCGCTCGCGCCGCGCCGGCTCGCCCCACACCGCGTGGATGGTGGCGGCCTTCGCCGGCTACGCGGATCACATGGACACCCCCGAGTTCGCCGCCGCCGCCGCCGAGCTCGTCGAGTGGTCGCGCACCACGTGCGCCGCCATCCTGTGCGCCGAGGCGCGGCCGGAGCAGTGCCACCGCCGCCTCATCTCGGACTGGCTCACCGCGCACGACGTGACCGTCAGTCACATCCTCGGCATGCGCCGGACCGCACAGCACCGGCTGCCCGAGTTCGCGCGCGTGGTCGACGGGAGAGTGGTTTACGACGGCGGCCAGCTATCATTGGGCGGTGGCCGGTGATCTGCCCGGAAGGCTGCGTGGCGGCGCGCGCGCGCCCGAGCTGGGCGGCGTCGACCTGAGCGGCGCCGCGGCCGGGACCGGCGATCCCGTGCGCCGACGCAGCGGCATCTGCCTGTCGTGCCGGACGGCGCTGCTCCCCGGCGAGTCGTGCGACAGCGATCCGTCGCACGCGATCACGACGCTCGACGAGCCGCGCGGCCGCGAGCTCCTGGTCGAGGCCGCCTGGGGTCCGCCGGAGGTGCGGCTGGGCGAGGCGCGCCTCGCGCTCCACGCCGAGCACTCGGTCGCCCTGCTGGCGGCCTTCGGCTTCGTCGCCGGCCTGGTCGGGTGCTGGCTCATCGTGCCGGGCCTCGGTCCGCTGCACGTCCTGGGCGCGGCGCTGTCGATGGCCGTCTTCTGGGGCAGCGGAAACCTGCTCCTGGCCCGCCGCGGCAGCGACTTCCCGGTCGGCGCGCGCCCGCTGCCGGGCGAGCAGACGCATCGCGCCGAGCGCCCGATGCTGGGCGACTGCGAGCTTGCTGGCATGAGCGGTGACGAGGGCCGCGAGCCAGCCGGCGCGCTCGCGCCTTCGCCCCGGCGGCTCGGCATGAGCGGCATCGCGGCCGGCGAGGGCGCGATCGAGTCGCCGGCCAGCGGGACCGACTGCCTGGCCTTCGCCGTGGAGCTCCACTTCGTGGGCTACTGGGGCGATCGCGTCATGTATCGCGACGCCGTGACATGCGGCTTCGACGTCGTGCTCATCGATGGGCGCATCGCGCGCGTGCCGCCCGGCCGCGTCCGCCTGGTCGCGCCCATGCGACAGGTCATCGACGTCGACAACTTCGCGCTCGAGCAGTACCTGCGCGCGGTCGACTGCGAGCACGAGCCGAGCCGCGCCTTCGATCCGCTGCGCTACAACGTGGTGGCCGAGGCGGTGCTCCTGCTCGGCGACACCATCGAGCTCCTCAGCCGCTTCGAGCCCGAGGTCAACCCGCGCGCGGCGCCCACCGGCTATCGCGAGCCGGCCCCGGCGCTGTGGGTCGCGCGCGGCCTGCCGATCCTGCGGCTGACGCCGACCCGATAGGGTGCCCTCGGACGGGGCCAGCGGGGTCAGCGGGCTGTCAGACCCTCCTGTTACACGGGCCATCGTGGGGCGTCTGCCCTCGGAGGAGCGAGATGGACCGCCGGGTGCTGGCACGCGAGCCGGAAGCTGACACGACCATCGATGCGGTGGATGCGCCGGGGCCGGCCATCGCCGACGGCAGCGGACCGCTCCGGCGCTCGCGCAGGCAGCGCGCCGCGTTCGCCGATGTCCCGCCGCTCGGCGAGCCCCTGGCCGGCGATGTCATGGGCGGCGACGCGCTCGAGGCCGAGCTGGCGGGCGGGCGCGCAGGCCCCCCCGGCGGCGGCCGCGCCGACCGCGCTGGCGATCACGCCGGCGAGCGCGCGGGCGCCGGGCTGCTCCTGACCCTGCGCCTCACCGACCCGGACGTGCTGGGCGAGCTGCGCCGGCGGAGCGGGGCCGAACGCGACCGCTTCGCCGCCGCCGCGCTGCGGGTCGGGGTGATCGCGCTGCGCAGCGCGTCCGGCAACCTCGACGCCGACGCGGTGCGCGAGGCCGGCCACAAGCTGCTGGCCGACCTGCGCGAGACCCTGGCCACGCGCGCCGCCGAGCTGACCGGGGAGATGGCGCGCACCCTCACCCAGTACTTCGATCCGAAGAGCGGGCTCGTGCCGCAGCGGATCGATCGACTGGTGCGCGACGGCGGAGACCTCGAGCGCGTGATGCGCTCGCACGTGGGCGACGAGTCGATCCTCGCCCGCACCCTCGCGGTCCACGTGGGGGCCGACAGCCCGCTCTTCAAGATGCTGTCGCCCGCCGAGGCCGACGGGCTGCGCGCGCAGATCGAGGGGGCGCTGGGCGCCGCGCTGCGCGAGCAGTCGGACGTCGTGCTGCGCCAGTTCTCGCTCGACCACGGGGACTCGGCGCTCTCGCGGCTGGTGCGCGAGCTGCGCGCCCATCAGGGCGACCTGTCGCGCGACCTCAAGGGCCAGGTCGAGGCGGTGGTGCGCGAGTTCTCGCTCGACAAGCCGGACTCGGTGATGAGCCGGCTGTCGGGCCTGCTCACCCGCACCCAGGACGAGATCGGCCGCAACCTCAGCCTCGACGACGATGGATCGGCGCTCGCCCGCCTGCGCCGCGAGCTCATGACCGTGGTGGAGGAGATGGCCACGCGCAACGCCTCCTTCCACTCCGACGTGCGCGCGACGCTGTCGGCCCTCGACGCGCGCAAGGAGGAGGCGGCCCGCTCCACGCGGCACGGCGCCACCTTCGAGGAGGCGCTCGGCGGCCTGCTCGCCGCCGAGGCCCAGCGCATGGGCGACATCCACCAGGCGACCGGCCCGACCACCGGCGCGATCAAGAACTGCAAGGTCGGCGACCACGTGGTCGTGATGGGCCCGGAGAGCTCGGCCCCGGGCGCGGCCATCGCCTTCGAGGCCAAGGAGGACCGCAGCTGCGACCTGCGCGCGGCGCTGGCCGAGAGCGAGCGGGCGCGCAAGAACCGGCAGGCCCAGGTGGGCGTGTTCGTCTTCTCGGCCCGCAGCGCGCCGGCCGATCTGCAGCCGCTCGCCCGCTACGGCGACGACCTGGTCGTCCTGTGGGACGCCGACGACGAGCGCACCGATCTGTACGTGCGGCTGGCCTACAGCGTCGCGCGCTGCCTCACCTCGCGCGTCGCCGGTGCCGCCGAGCAGAACGCCGAGGCGCTGCTCGAGATCGACCTGGCAACCCGCGCCATCGAGAAGCAGGTCCAGTTCCTCGACGAGGTCCACAAGCTGGCCGGGACGGTGAAGAGCCATGGCGAGCGCATCCAGGCCCGCATGGAGCGCATGCGCGACGAGCTGTCCCGCGAGGTCGACCGCCTCGATCGCCAGGCCCGCGCCCTGCGGGCCGACGGCGTCCAGCAGCGCCTGTTCTGACCCGGGCGAGCCCGGTCCGCGCCGGCTGGCGGGCCGTGGGCGCGGGCCGGGTGGGCGGGCGCGGGACGCGGCGCGCGGCGAGCGACGCTTCGACGCGGGCATGCTATCAGTCGAGGGTTGCGTCGAACGTATCGCGTCGGGGATGGCCGCGGGAGCCCGGTGCGGAGCCGCCGGACGGGCGCCCGCGCCGCGGCCCGTGTCGCCGTCCTGGCCGCCGCCGTCGCGGCCGTTGCCGCGGCCGGCGCAGGGTGCGAGTCGCGTCCGGAGGAGGCGAGGGCCCCGGCGGCGCGCGTCGAGGTGCCGGCGGGGCATCTCGTCAGCACGGCGGTGCTCGGGCGCGTCCTGCGCGAGGGCAGCCGCGAGCAGTGGTTCGGCATGTACTTGCAGGGCAAGAAGGTTGGCTTCGCCGCGACGTCGATCCGGGCGCCGGCGCGGGCGGGCGGGCCGCTGGTCTGGCACGTGAGCGGGAAGCTGCGCTCGGTCGGGATGGGCGCGGCGACCGAGGTGAGCTTCGACGAGCAGCGCCTGTACGACAGCAGGCCGCCCCACGCGCTCCTCGAGGTGCGCTCGCGCGAGGACAGCGGAGCCGGCGTGGTCGAGCGGGTCTATCGCAACGGGGCAGGCAAGATGACGGCGGCGCAGACCACCGACCGGCGCGCGCAGCCCGGGCGGGCGCTGCCGCCCAGCCAGGAGACGCTGCTGGCCGCGCTCGACCAGGGCGTGGTCGAGCCGTCGGAGCTGCGCGCCGGCCAGAGCGCGGTCGTGCGCGAGTTCGACAG
>DATFRY010000145.1:0-16078 GCA_035262925.1 Kofleriaceae bacterium
TGACCGACATCGGCGAGTTCCTGATCGGGGTCACGTCGCGGGGGTTCGACGACGCAGAGGTGCCGTGCGGCGAGGGCGGCATCTACGTGCGGGCAGACGCGGTCATCGACTGGATCGAGCAGGAGAGCGGCGAGTCCATCCCGCGCGCCACCTGCAACGCGCGGCCGGCGCCCACCGCCGACGTCACGACGCTCGAGGTGAGGGCCGGCGAGTCGGTCGGCGCGCACGTCACCGCCAACGATCCCGACCCGGCCGACACGCACGTCTACGCGGTCGCGACCGCCCCCGCGCACGGCCAGGCCGAGGTCGACGGCGACGGCAACGTGGTCTACACGGCCGGCGACGACTACGACGGGGCCGACTCGTTCGCGATCGGGGTGGCGGACGACGGCATCCCGTCCCTGTCCGGCGACGTCGAGTTCGCCGTGACGGTCCTGCCCGGCGAGGGTTGCGGCTGTCACACCACGAGCCGGGGCGGCCCGGAGGCGGCCGTCCTTATCGGGCTGGCGGCGGCAGTCGCGCTCGCGCGGCGGCGCCGCCGCCGGCGGTGATATACCATCCTCCACCATGTCGAGCTGGCGCTATTGCTCGAGCTGTCGCGGAGAGATCGCGTTCGAGCAGGTCTACTGGGAGTGCAGCGTGTCGACCTGCGCGCGCGTGGCCAAGACCGGTCTCTTCTTCTGCTCGGTGCCCTGCTGGGAGGCGCACCTGCCGACCATGCGCCACCGGGAGGCGTGGGCGGTGGAGAAGAAGGCCCCGAGCGAGGCGGCATGGCGCCGCCAGCAGCTCGAGGAGGAGCGACGCTCCGCCGGCGGCGAGCCCGAGCCATCGCGCCCGGCGGCGCCGCGTGCCAGCGCGCCGAGCCCGGCGGCGCCGCGTGCCGGCGCCCCGAGCCCGGCCGCCGCCGCTCCTGCCCGCCGCGTCATCGCGCCCGATCCGCCCGCCGGCGACGACGAGCTCAGCACCGACGACATCCTCATCGTGGCGTCCAAGCTCAAGAAGTACATCCGCGCCCGCTCCGGCATGAACACGTCGGACGGCGTCATGTCGGTCCTGAGCGATCACCTGCGCAAGCTGTGCGACCTGGCGATCCGTCACGCCGCCGAGGACGGCCGCAAGACCGTGCTCGACCGCGACATCAAGGCCATCACGTAGCCGGGCGCTACTTGATGTCGGAGAACTGCTTGTCGAGCCTGGCCGAGATGGTCCTGAGCGCGCGGTCGTAGTCGCGGCGCAGCGACTCGGAGCGGGCCGCGTCCTGGACCGCGATCTCCGAGTAGCGCTGCTGGAGCTTGCCGACCGCGGCCTCGCCGCGCTTCGCGATGATGCGGTCGATGCGCTCACCGACGGCCCGATAGCGCGCGATGAACTCCTTGTACGGGACGACCGGCTCGGAGGGCTGCGCCGCGGGGGTCGCCGCCGCCGCGGTGGGCTGCTCCGCCGGCTTCGTGGCGCTCGCCGCCGCCGCGGACGCGGGTGCCGGCGCGGGCGGCGGCTCCGGCTTGCTCGCCGACGGCTCGTCGCCCCGGGACTTGCTGCCCGAGTGCCTGCTGCCCGAGCGCGACTCGCTGGACCGACGCGCCGAGCGCGATCGCTTCTCCTTGCCGGGCCGCCGCTCGTGCTCGTCCGCCGACGAGTCGCGGTCGGCCTCGGCCTCGCCGGCCTTGTCGCGCGCGTCGCCCGGTTCGTCCGCCGCCGCGGCCGGCTGCGCCGGGGCGATCGGCACCGGCTCGGGCGCCGCGGTCGACGCCGGGCCGGACGCGGACGACGTCGACGGCGCAGGCGCGGACGACGTCGACGGCAGAGGCGCGGACGCCACCGGCGCAGCCGCGGACGCCATCGGCGCAGGCGCGGGCGCCACCGGCGGCGCCGCCTCCGGCGCGGTCGGGGTCGGACGCGGCTCCGCCGCCTGCACGGGTGGGGCGAGCCGCGCCGACGGCGAGGTCCTGCCGCCCCTGGCCGCCAGCGCGATCACCACGACGACCAGGGTCAGCAGCACGGCCGCGCCCGTGATGACCCAGCGCGGGTCGCGCATCCGCATTCCCGGGCTCGCGGTGGCGATCGCGGCCATCTCGTACGGCGTGTAGCGGTAGGGCTCGATGGGAGGCTGCTCGCCGCTCGGCGTCGGCGGCGGCAATGGCACCGGCATCGGCATGCGGCCCGACGAGCTGACCTGCACCGTGGCGTCGTGGTCCTCCCCCTCCTGGCTGTCGGCCCGGCCGAACGCGGAGTCGAGGTGGGCGAGCAGCGACCGCGCGCTCTGGAACCGCTCCTCCGGGTCCTTGGCCATGAGCCGCATGGCCACCGCCTCGAGGCGCGAGTCGACGCGCAGCCCCGGCACCCGCACCGCCACCGCCGGCACCTCGGCCGCCAGGTGCGCCTTGGCGATGGCGACCGCGCTGCCGTCGAAGGGCAGCCGCCCGCACAGCATCTCGTACAGCATGACGCCGAGGCTGAAGAGGTCGCTGCGCTCGTCGACCTCCTCGCCGGTCGACTGCTCGGGCGACATGTACGCCGGCGTGCCCAGCACCATGCCCTCGGTGGTGAGCCGCTGGGCCGGCTCCATCATCTCGCCGACCGCGGCGATGCCGAAGTCGACGATGTGGGCCAGCTCCTCGTCGCCGCTCTTGGTCACCACCACGTTCTCGGTCTTGAAGTCGCGGTGGACCAGGTTGCGCTCGTGGGCGTGGGCCAGGCCGCGCGAGAGCTGGCGCAGGAGCGAGAGCGCGCGCGTGGGCGAGAGCGGCGCCTCCTGGGCCAGGACCTGGTGCAGCTCGCGGCCCTCGATGAAGTCCATGACCAGGTAGAGCAGCCCCTCCTCGGTCTCGCCGAAGTCGACCACCGAGAGGACGTTCGGGTGGTTGAGGCGGCTCACGGCCTCGGCCTCGCGCGAGAAGCGCGTGCGCGCCTTGGCGTCGGCCGCCATGTCGCCGAACAGCACCTTGACCGCGAACCGCCGGCTCATGCGGTTGTGGCGCGCGCGGTAGACGCGGCCCATGCCGCCCTCGCCGAGCAGCTCCTCGATGATGTAGCGGTCGGCCAGCGTGTGGCCGATCAGCGGATCCCCCGACAGCCCCTGCAGCGCCGCTCCGTCGAGCGGACAGCGCGCGAAGCCCGCCCGGAACACCGACAGGCAACGCGGGCAGCCGTAGCGCTCGCTGGGCGCCGAGGAGGGCAAGCTCACAGATTGCCCTCCCAGAACAGCATCGTGCTGCGGGTCCCCGGATCGACCTGGAGGCGCACCGACCGGGCCGCGACCGGCACCCGCTCGATGTCGCCGCCGCTGTTCCACCACAGGATGGCCGTCGTGATGCCCAGACCGATCGACGCGACCCCGAGGACGTCGGCGGTGATCGAGTTGCGCGAGATCTTGTCCTTGACGTCGTCGTACGCGGGGTTGGAATTGCAGTCGCCGAGCGGGGCGCAGTGGTCCTGCAGCTCGTTGTAGTCGTGGCGCGTGACCAGGAAGAAGGGCAGCCAGGCGCCGCCGGCGGCCACCCCGGCGCCGAGCGTGATCCAGGCCGGCAGGGTCATGTGGCGCGGCGTGGTGCGGATGAGGAACGCGCGCGCCTGCGGTCCGTCGCCAGCCCCCTCCTGGCCCGTCTGCTGGGTCGCGCGCACCGCCGCGTCCGGCAGGATGAGCGACGCGGCGTCGGAGAAGCGCGCCTCGGCCTCGTCGATCTTGACCATGACGACCTTGGGCCGCGACGCGCTGCGCCCGTTGGCCGGATCGACCCACGTGCTGTCGACCTGGATGCGGTTGCCCATGCGCACCGCGACCACGAAGAGGAGCTCGTCGGCGCTCAGGCGCTGCGCGGTGTCCTTGATGCAGGCCTCGTCGGCCACGCACGACTCCGACACGCCGTCGGCGGGCAGCCGCCGGAACGCCTCGGCGCCGGCGACGACGTCGACCACGAGGCGCGTGCGCAGGGCGTGGCCGAGCGCCTGCGAGATCTGCTGTGCCTCCTCCTTCTTGAGGTTGACCTGGACGGAGATCACGACCCCGACGCGCGGCGCCTTGTCGGCCAGCGCCGGTCGGGGCAAGAACAAGACCGGCACGGCGACAGCCGCCGCCGTGATCAGCGAGAAATATAGGCGACGTTCAAGCAATTGGCGGCCTCCGGTTGAGAGTCAGGGTCTGCGTCGGGAACCACGCGCAGGCAGAGCCGGTTGAAGCCTTGCGACAGCTCCACCGTCTTCTCCCCCACCCCATCGGGCCCGGGCGTCGCAACCGCCTCGGTCCGGGTTCGCTCGTCGTCAGTGGCGGTGTCCGGGCTGATGACCAGCAGCTGGTAGGAGCCGCCCGGCTCGCCGCGAATCTCCACCGGCAGCGCCGAGTCGGTCGTGACCACCGGGATCTCGCTCATCACGAAGGCCGGGCCGACGAACGCCGGCGGGTCGGCGGTGATGGCGCCCGCGGCCGGCAGGTCGAGGCGGATCCGCCCTGCCCCGCCCTTGCCCCCGTCGCCGGCGGAGCACGTTCCCCCCCTGCCGCCCACCGCCTCGAGGGTGGCGCCGCCGCTTCCGACCACGAGGCTGCCCGCGCGCAGCATGAGCGCGCCGCCCGAGCCGCCTCCCCCCGCTCCGCCAGGATCGAGCGACGGGCAGTCGGTGCCGGCCGCTCCGTCGACCTGCACCGCGGCGCTCAGCGAGAACAGGCCCGGCGTGGTCAGCTCGATGACGCCGCCCGAGCCGCCACCGGGGGTGCCGCCCGCATCCAGCGCGCCCTTGCCTCCCCCGCCTCCGCCAGCCGGCCGCACGCCGCCTCCGCTGGGCGGCATCGGCACGAGCGACGGGTCGCCGGTCGCTTCACCGGGGTCGCCCCCGCCCTTCGCGTCGCCGAGGCCCGTGCGGCCCTCGGTGCCGAAGCCGCCACCGCCGCCACCGCCTACCCCGACCGCGGCCGATGCACCTGCCCCGCCGCTTCCGTCCCCGCACGCCGCGTTCAGGCCCACGTCGCCGCCGGCGCATCCTCCCGCGCCCGGCTCTGCCCCGTTGCCGCTGGCGTTCAGCACGCCGGTCACCGAGATGCCCGCGTACGCGAAGAGACGCAGCGGCCCGCCCTGGCCGGCGAGCACGTTGCCGCGCAGGTCCACGCGGCTGAAGCGGGCGACCCCCGCGCTGTCCACCTTCAGGCTGTCGGGGCTGAGCGTCACCGTGCCGCCCGGTGTCTGCGGGACCGGCGCGAGCTCCGGCAGGAGGTGGTGCACGACGGTGGTCTCGTGCATCTCCGCGCCCTTGACCAGCGAAATGCGAAGCTCGACGTCGCGCGCCTCGCTGCTGTCCTCGACGAGCGGCATGCGCAGCTCGAAGGCCGCCCAGGCTCCGTCCGGGCTGACCTGGGCCTCGACCTCCCGGAGGAGGAATCCGTCCCCGGACACCGTCACCCGGGTGTCCGGAGTCATGTTCTGGCCGAAAAGGACCATCGGGATGGCCCGGACGGTCGTCTGGTCGTCCGGATCGGCGGCAAATCCCTCGCCTTCGAACACTTCGGAGGGAAAGACCCGGTGGACGAACAGGTCATCCGGACCCGCATCCGGAGTCTGGTCACCGCCGCCGCTCTCGTCGTCGCCCTGGCCCAGATCGTCGGGGTCGTAACGCAAGCTGCAGGCACTCGCCGCAGCGAGAACACCTGCCAGCGCCAGCAGCGGAGACAGCAGCCTCACGAACCTCACCATTATATACCTGTCAAACCGAGCATCTCACGCAGTACTTCGTCCGCGCTCTGGTAGCGTTCGGCAGGGTCTTTCGCCATGAGCCGTTGCGCCATGGCCTCGAGGCGCGGGTCCACTTCGAGACCCGGTACACGTTCCGAGATGCGCGGGGGATCCATCGCCATGTTCTGCACGGCGATCATAATCGGCGTGCCCTGGAAGGGACGTTCACCGGACAGCATCTGGTAGAGAAGCACGCCGAGGCTGAACAGATCGGACCGGTGATCGAATACCTGGCAGAGCGCCCGCTCCGGGGACATGTAGGACAGGGTCCCGATCGCGGTCTGCTTGGTCGTGAGCCGGGTCTCGTTGCCGCCCAGCTCGACCGCCACGCCGAAGTCGAACAGCTTGGCGGTCTCTCGCCGGTGCTCGTGGGTGACCAGCACGTTGCCGGCCTTGACGTCCCTGTGCACGATGCCGCGCTCGTGGACGTAGGCCAGCGCGCGGCACAGGTCGCCGGCCAGCGACACGACGCGCCCGGTCTGGAGCGGAGCCTCGCGCCGGAGGATCGTGGCCAGCGACCGACCGGCGACGAACTCCATCACGACGAACGGCTGATCGCCGCCGGTGCTGCCGAAGTCGACCACGCGCACGAGGTTGGGATGGTCGAAGCCGCTGGCCCTCGCCGCCTCGCGCACGAAGCGCTCGTAGTGGCGAGGATCGGCCGACAGCTCGCCGAACAGCACCTTGATTGCGTATCGACCCTGCCCGCCGTCGACATCGGTGCCGTAGTAGACCCGCCCCATGCCGCCCTCGCCGAGCAGGCTCTGCACCAGGTAGCGGCCGGCCAGCACCTGCCCGAGCAGCGGATCGTCGACCATCGACACCAGGCGCGTGGCGTCGGCCGGACAGTAGCGGAGCTCGCGCCGGAACACGGCGCCGCACGTCCGGCAGAAGAATCGCGCGGGAGCCGGAGTCGATCCGCCCGTCGAGTCCTCACCGGGGGGCGCCGCTCGAACCCCTGGATGGGGGCTCGCGGGTGGGTTGGTCATCATCCCATTGCGCCGCCAGGGGGCGTGAGGGCACAACCCGGCGGCCCATGAGAGGGGCGTGAGAGCGGCGTGCGCGCGGCGCGGCGCGGGCGATCGCGGCGAGCAGCCCGACTCCGTCGTTCTCGCGGCGCGTCCGTCGGCGGGCCCAGAACGTACCGTCGGTTGGGCCTTCGGCCCGTCCGGCGCTAGCCCTTGACCGTCCAGGCCAGCCGGTAGCCGACGCCCTGGCGGCTCTCGATCAGATCCTCGATCCCCTCGGCCTTGAACTTCCGGCGCACGCGGCGCACCAGCTCGCGCACGTTCTCGCCGTCGGCCTCCTGCGACTTGAAGTCGAGCAGATCGGCCAGCTCCTGCGACGAGACGAAGGCCAGCTCCGGGTCGGCGTGCAGGAGGCGCCGCTCGGTCAGGATCTTGAGGAGCGCGAACTCGAGGCGCGCGAACTCGAGCGCGGTGTCGTCGTCGATGCGCATGATGCCGCCCGACGCGCGCTGCACCAGCGCCATCTCGTAGCCCTTGCCGCTCGAGACCCGGGCGTGGAAGGCGATGTCGCGCGAGCGGGTCGGCACCGTCTGTCCCGCCCCGCTGCGCCCGTGCTGGACCGGCACCCGGCGCGCCGAGAAGTAGAAGCTCACGCTGCCGAAGCGCACGCGCTCGCCGTGATGGAGCGGCGCGTTGCGCACGGCCTCATCCTCGACGTAGGTGCCGTTGAGGCTGCCGCGATCGATGACCCGCCAGCTGCCGTGGTCGGGCGCGGCCAGCTCGATCTGCGCGTGCACCGACGACACCGAGTGGTGGAGGATGGCCACCGAGCACTCGCTGGCCAGCCGCCCGACCAGGGCGCGCTCCGACAGCGCGTGCGTGTTGCCCCACTGGTCGATGAGGCCGGCCGCCGGCTCGTTGAGGTCGCGGCTGATGATCTGCTCGGCGGTCATGTCCGAGCAGGTCGCGATCGACTCGGCGTGGGCGAGACAAAGCCCCCCGATCCGGATCTCCGTTCCACACTGAAGACAAGCGTTCATGGCCCCCGCTGGCCGGATCGGACCACGAAGCCCCGCGCGTGACAAGCTGGCGGGGGCGCGACGAAACCGGCGCCGTCGAAACCGTTCCGCATACCCTACCCCGAGCCAGATCGGGGCCCGCCCCCGGTTTCTCGGTCCGCCCCGGTCAGACCGAGGCTGCTCAGGGACTCCACCGGCTCGGCCTCGAGGCGCAGGGCGAGGCGGGCCAGATCGATGGCGCCGACCGCCCCGAGCGCGGCGAGAGCTGCGTCACGTGTCGGCCGGGGCGACCGCCCCCGTGGCCTCAGGGCAGCGCGCGATCGCGATCGCACCGGCGACGGAGCGCCCGCGCCGGAGTCGGCCGCGCCTACCCCGTCGTCCGCCGCCACCATCTGGCGCAGGACGGCGGCCAGCCCGACCAGGTCGCGCTGCCGGTCGTCCTCCGCGCCCGCCGACGCGCCGATGGCGAAGTCCACGATGCGCGCGCGCTCGCCCGCGCGCCCCACGCGCGCCAGCAGCACGTTGGCCGGGCGCAGGTCGCGGTGGAGGACGCCGCGCTCGTGCGCGTGCTCGAGGCCGGCGGCGACCTGGCGCAGGATCGCCACCGCGCGCCGGCGGTCGAGCGGGCCCTCCCGCGCGACCACGCGCGACAGGGACTGCCCGGGCACGTAGTCGGTGACGACGAACGGCAGCCCCTCGCTGCTGGTGCCGATGTCGGTCACCGGCACGACGTTGGGGTGGTCGAGGCGGCGCGCCAGCTCGGCCTGCCGGTGAAAGCGCGCGCGCGCGATCGGATCGGCCGCCCGCTCGCCGGCCAGCACGCGCAGCGCCAGCGGCTGGCGGGCCGGCATGTCTCGCGCGCGGTACACCCGTCCCAGCGGGCCGTCGCCGACCAGCTCCTCGACCAGGTATCGGCCGGCGAACCAGGTGCCGAGCAGCGGATCGCGGCCGCCCCGGTGGAGCCGCGCGCCGTCGATCGGGCAGCGATCGACGGCGGCGCGAAACACGCCGCGGCAGCGCAAGCAGGCCAGTCTCTCGCTGGGTGGAAGACTCGGCCGCGACCGCTTACTAGCCCGCACTGACGCCCCATTGTATCCGTTTTCGCGGCGGCGACTGCGCCGTTTGTTATGCTCCGCCCATGGCGGAGGGGAATCCATTCGATGGGCCCTATGGGGCGGGGACGACCGAGTACGAGCGCTACCTGCGCACCCCGGAGCTGCTCGGTCTGCAGAAGTCGCCGGACAGGAGGTCGCATCCGGACGAGCTGATGTTCCAGAGCATTCACCAGGTCGAGGAGATCTGGATGAAGCTGATGGTGCACGAGCTCGGCGAGGCGGTGCTGTCGATGGACGCCGACCGCTTCACCCCGGCGCGCGATTCGATCCAGCGCGCGTGCCAGGTGGAGGTGCTTCTCGAGCAGCAGCTCAAGCTGTTCGAGACCATGCTGCCCGGCGCTTACCTGGTGATCCGCGGCGGGCTGGGGGCCGGCAGCGGGCTCGACTCGCCCGGTTTCAACCGCATGAACGAGATCGCGCCGGCCATCTGGGCATCGTTCTCGCGCTCGCTCGACCGCCAGGCACTCGATCTGCTCACCCTGTTCCAGGAGCCGGCCACCCGGCCGGAGGTGCTCGGTGTGGCCGAAGCGCTCATCACCCTCGACGCGCAGATGCAGCGCTTCAAGCGCGAGCACATGATGGTGGTGAAGCGCATCATCGGCATCGGCACCGCGTCCTTGCGCGGCAACCCGATCGAGATGCTCGAGCGCAGCGCCCGGCTCACCTACTTCCCCATGCTGTGGGCGGTGCGCGACCGGATGTTCATCGACTTCCGGTCCGGCGGGCCGCTCGGGTACTGAAAGAAACAGGAGACAGGACACGGGACCACAGGAGACCGTTTGCGCCGCGCTCGAGCTCGAGCGGTCTCCCGTCACCTGTCTCCCGTTGCCTGTCCCCCGGTCTCCTGTTCTCCTGGGGGTTCCGGCCGGGCCCAAAAGCGGCGACACTCGCCCCAGGCATGGCCCTCTCGCCACCAGCGCGCGGCGCGCTCGGTCGCGTGGCGCTCGCCGCGGCGCTCCTCGCCGCCACCTGCGTCCTGTACCAGGTGCGCAGGTCGTTCATCGCCTCCTTCTTCGAGCGCGGCTCCGGCACCGCGCCCCCGCCGCCGCTCGCGCCGCCGCCCGCCAGCCCGACCGGCGCGGGCGGCTCGGGGCTGCCGCCGGCCCAGCTGGTGCGAGTCGTCCTGCTCGACGGGGTCGACCGCGTCACCGCCGACCGCCTCCCCCACTACGACCAGATGTGCAAGCTCGGCCTCGAGCTGGTGGTCGACGTCGGCTTCCCGACCGTGTCCCTGCCGGTGCAGTCGGTCCTGTGGACCGGCCTGACCCAGCAGCAATCGGGCATCGAGTTCGTGCAGAAGCGGATCGATCCGCCGCCCGACGGCTCCTTGCCGGCGCGCGAGCCGTCGAGCGCGGTGGTGGCCGAGTCGCACCCGTTCATCTCGCAGTCGTTCGGCTTCGCCCGCGCGTGGCCTGCGCTCGACCTCGACGCGGCCGGCATGGCGAAGTGGGCGGCCGGTCCGTTCGCCTTCACCGCGCAGGCCCAGGTCGGCTCGGCCACGCGCCTCGTGTTCGTGCACATGCTCGGCCCCGACGACGCCGCGCACGCGCACGGGCGCGACTCGCGCCAGTTCGAGGCGGCGGCGCGCGCGGCCGACGACATGCTCGGCCACCTGGTCGCCACCGACGCCGCCACCCACGGCCCGCGCAGCCGCTGGCTGGTCCTGGCCGATCACGGCCACCGCGCCGCCGGCGGGCACGGCGGCGAGGAGCCGGACATCCGCCTGGTGCGGGCCTGCCTGTCGGGCGCCGGCGTGAGCGCGGCGACCGCCCCGCGCGGTCACCTGGTCCACATGGTCGACCTCTCGCGCGCGCTGGCCGACTCGCTGGGCCTGCCGCCGCACGCGCGCTCGGCCGGGCGCCCGATCTACAGCGCGCTGGCCGCGCCCGAGCAGCCGGGCGTCACCTTGCCCCGGCCCGGCGCGGCGCGCTACCTGATCGCCGCGCTCGTGGTCGCCGCGGCGCTGGCGGCGTCGTGGTGGGTCGCGCGGCGATCGTGGAAGCTGCCGTGGTGGTGGGTGGTGTCCTATCTCTCGGTGGTCGCGATCGAGGGCGGGCCCAGCCTGTCCACGTCGATGACCTACCGGGCGCTCGGCCAGTCCATCTACCTGGGCGCGCTGCCGGGCCTGTGCCTGCTCGCGGTCCTGGCCGGGCTGGCGGTGCGCCGGGGCGGAGCGCTGCGCGTCGTGCTGACCGAGCTCCTCGTGCCGGCCGCCGCGTGCGTCGCCGCCGCGGTCCTGTGCTGGCGCCGCCCGCCGCTCATGCCGCTGTGGAGCGCGCAGCTCAGCATGTGCCTGGTGCTGCTGTTCACCGGCGCGCTGGTGATAGCGCTAGCCTGTCTCGTATCTCTCGTCCCCGCCGGCTCCGGTCCACCTTCACCCTCGGAAACTGCTGGTAGAGCGCCTTGAGCCTGCGCACGGTGGCCGGCTCGCGCGCGGCGCGGTTGACGCGCTCGTGCGGATCGCGCGACAGGTCGTAGAGCTCGACCAGGTTGTCGCGCGGGCGGACCAGGAGCTTGTAGGGCCATCGGATGACGCCGCGCTGATCGCTCTCGTTGAGCGGCAGCGGGCGCGGCGCCGCCACCAGCCCGGCCGGTGAGTCCTCGATGAGGATCGGCACCAGCGAGCGGCCGGCCATCCCGGCCCATTTCGGCGCCCCGAACAGCTCGAGCAGGGTCGGCGTGATGTCGAGCAGCGTGATCGGCTCGCCGCTCGGGCCGGCCGGCCCGCCGGGCACGTGCACGACCAGCGGCACGTGGACCAGCGGGTGGTAGAGGAAGAGGCCGTGGTTGTCGGGCAGGCGCGGGTCCTCGCCCATGCTCTCGCCGTGATCGCTGAAGAAGACGATGGCCGTGCGATCGGCCAGCCCGCGCCGATCGAGCTCGGCGACGACCCGCCCGATCTCGCGATCGATGAGGCCGACCAGCGCGCGGTACTTGCCGAGGCGCGTGGCCAGGTCGAAGCCGCCGGCCGCGGCCGCCGCGCGCAGGTCGGGGTCGTCCGCCTCGATCTGCAGGTGCTCGTGCGCGTCGAAGTAGTGCAGCCACAGCATGAACGGGGCGTCGCCGGCCGACAGGCGCGCGAGCGCGGCCAGACCGCGCCGGGTGGTCGCGGCCGACGTCGTCGAGGTCGACACGTCGCGGCGGATCTCGTCGTTGACGATGACGTCGCGGCCGTCGAGCCCGCGCACGAGCAGGTTCTCACCCGCGTAGCGCAGGACCTCGCGCGGCAGGACCGCGTGGGTCGCGCGCCCGCGCCGGCGCAGCGCCTCGAACAGGGTCGTGTCGATGCGCCGGAACGGGTTGACCACCCCGGTCATCACGCTCGAGACCGAGAGATCGGTGCCGGACGCGGGCGAGAAGGCGCGGTCGAAGCGGCGCGAGCGGTCGAACAGGGCGAAGAGGTGGGGATAGGCCTTGCGGTTGGCCGGCGTGTCGGACACGACGTCGGCGCGCAGCGCGTCCACCGAGAGGAGCAGGAGGTTCCAGCGGGCGGCCCGGCGCAGGAGCTCGGCGCGGGCCGGCGCGCTGCGATACGGGGCCAGCTCCTCGGCCAGGCGCTCCTCGATGCCCGGCTGGTTCGGCACCGCCTCGGCGTCGGCACCGTCGCAGTCCTCGTCGACGCCGTTGGCCGGCACCTCGGCGGCGCCCGGGTTGACGGCCGGGTCGCCGTCGTCGCAGTCGCCGCCGCCGAGCACGCTGGCGAAGCCGTCGCCGTCCAGGTCGAAGTGGCCGCGCACCAGCCGGACCAGCTGGCGGCCGTCGCTGCCCTGGGTGGCCAGGAGCCAGCGGCTGTCCGCATCCTGAAGCCCGGCGACCAGCGCCAGCTCGACGCCGAACAGGACGCCGAGGCCGACCAGCGCGCGCCAGACCAGGGGCGCGATGCCCTTGCCGGACCGGCGGCCGCGGCGGCGGCGGGTGGTCGCCGCGCGCAGCCCGGCGGTGACCAGCACGCACACGACCGGGATGACGAAGGCGTGCAGGTCGGCGTACTCGGCCTGGAACAGGCGGCGGTTGGCGACCTCGAACAGCGCGGCGGTCGCCAGGCAGGCGCCGGCGGCCAGCGCGCGGCGCGCGGGGCTGGGCGGCGTGAGCACCGAGCAGCCGAGCGCGATCGAGGCGGCCACCAGGAGCGTGCCCGCCGCCGGGACCCAGAGCGGGGCCAAAGGCGCGCCGGGCAAGCTGGCCGCGCTCGCGCCCTGGAACAGCGTGCGGCCCAGCCACGCCAGCGGGGGAAGCGCGGGCAGCGCGCGCACCAGCGACGCGGTCGGCAGGGACAGGTACAGCTCCGCGGCCAGCGCCTCGGTGAGCCACAGGAGGAAGCCGATGGTGAGGCCGAGCGCGGCGGCCAGGCTCAGGACGGTGACGGCGAGGTCGGGCGCCGAGGCTCCGCTGCCGATCGCCAGGAGCTCGACGGCGGCGACCAGGAGCGCGGCGAGGAGCGATGCGCCGAGCGGGCTCGAGACGAACGAGCGGAGCACAGAAGGTCGAGCGTAACGCGAGGCGGCCTCCCGAGTCGCGGGTTTCCAGGCCCGGAACCGCCGTCGCCAGGATTTCCGCCGGTCTCGAGCGCCGCCGGGGCCCTACTTGAGCGGGTCGACCAGCATGACCTGGGCGATGCGCTCGTACACCGTGCGGCGCGGGTCGTCGCCGCGGAAGACCAGTCGAAAGTAGTCGGACAGGAGCTCGACGTGGGGCATCAGGCGGGCCAGACGACCGGCCTCGAGGTCCGGGCGCACGAAGTACTCGGGCAAGACCGCCACCCCCTCGCCGCGGATCACCAGGTGGCGGATGGCCGCGATGGTGCCCATGCGCAGCACCTTGCCGAAGTGGAGCTCGGTCGAGCTCGGCCCGTCGCGCAGGTAGCGGTAGAGCGACAGGTCCGCGGTGACGTCGATGAGCGTGTGGCGCGGCGCGTCCGCCGGCTTGTGCAGGGGCGCGGCGCGGACCAGCTTGGGCGCGCCGACGAAGACGTAGCGCTCCTCGTGCAGTCGGACCGCGTCGAGCTTGGGATCGGTCAGCATCGACGAGGTCACGGCGCAGTCGATCTGCAGCGTGCGCACGCGGTGGATGAGGTCGGGGCCGGAGCCGAAGTAGACGTGCACGGTCAGGCCGGGCTGGGCGCGGCGCAGCCGGGGCAGGAGCGGCATCACCCACGACAGCCCGAGCTCGTGGCGGGTGCCGACGGTGAGCTCCATGGGCGGCGGCCCGACCTCGCCGCGCCCGGCGCGCACGCACTCGGAGGCCGCCTCGAGCGCGCGGTGGGCGTAAGGCAGGAGCGCGAGCCCCTCCTCGGTGAGCGTGACGGTGCGGGTGGTGCGGTGGAACAGCTTGGCGTCGAGCAGCTCCTCGAGCTGGCGGATGCGCTGGCCCAGCGCGGCCGGGGTCAGGCCGACCGCGCGCGCGGCGGCGCGAAAGTTGAGGAGGCGGGCGGCCTCCGCGAAGCAGCGCAGCGCCTCGAGCGACGGCAGTGACTCGCTCACCGCGGTGGATTCTAATCTCTCCCCCTGCCTGCGAACCGCGCCGGCGGGGCGGCGGAGGCCATTTTTCGAGCCGCCGATCGCCTCGCCGCGCGGCCGAGCGTTGCGTGAGGTGGATCGCGCGGCGGCCGCGAGCCCGGGCGCGGCTCGCGGCCGCCGCCCGGCCCGCCGCCGGCCCGGTGCTCGCGGACGGGGAGCGCCGCCAGCCGAAAAATCCAGCCATTCTGGGGCCGGCGCCGCTCGCGCGACCACAAACCGCGCGACGGACGACAGGCCGGCCGTCTACTCTCCAGGGGTCGCGGGGAGAAAAGAGAAGTGAGCATGGTGAGGATGGGATGTCTGGGGCAGGCCGCGGCGCTGTCGGCGGCGCTGGCGGCGGCCGCGCTGACCGGCAGCTGCGGCGGCGCGGACCGGAGGGCGTCGGAGTCGAGCGCCGCCAGCTCGGCAGGCGCGCCGGGCGGCGCCGGCGGCGACGACGGCGAGTGCTGCTGCCAGCGCTACGACGAGGACGGCAACCCCACCGGCGCGAACGTGTCCGACCAGACCGCCTGCAAGTCGACCGGCGGGAGCTGCACGGACGATCAGAGTCAGTGCGAAGAGGAGTGAGATGACCCGCGCGGCCGGGATCGGCCGGTCGGGGCCGGCTCCGGTCACTTGGTGGGCGGATACTTCTGCAGCTTGCGCTGGAGCGACCGGCGGTGGATGCCGAGGCGGCGGGCGGCCTCGGAGATGTTGCCGCCCGAATCCGACAGCACGCGGTTGATGTGCTCCCACTCGGCGCGCGCCAGCGAGGGCGCCTGGTAGCCGGCCTCGGGCGGCTCGAGCGGCGGCGCCTCGCCGCGCGCGAACGCGGCCACGATGTCGTCGGCGTGGGCCGGCTTGGGCAGGTAATAGGTGGCGCCCAGTCGCACCGCGTCGATGGCGGTGGCGATGCTGCCGTAGCCGGTCAGGACCACGATCTTGGTCGCCGGGTCGATGGCGCGCAGCGCCTGCACCAGCTCGAGCCCCGACCGACCCGGCATGCGCAGGTCGACCACCGCGAACTCGGGCGACTCGCCGCGCGCCTGCACCACCGCCTCGTCGTAGTTGCCCGCCGTCAGCGCGTCGTAGCCGCGGTCCTCGAAGGCGCGGGCCAACCGTCGACGGAAGGCCTCGTCGTCATCGACGATCAAGATCGATGGCCGGTTGGTCGGCATCTTGCCCGCGCTCGAGATCAATCTGGGCCGGGACTATAACCCGCGCCGTCGTGCCCTGCGGCGGATGCGACTCGAGCGCCAGCTCGCCGCCCAGCCGCTCGACCACCGCGCGCGTCAGGTACAGGCCGAGCCCCATTCCGCGCCCCGGCGGCTTGGTGGTGAAGAACGGCTCGCCCACCCGGCGCAGGACGTCGCGCGACATGCCGGGCCCGCGGTCGCGCACCTCGACGGCCAGCGCCTGGTCCTCGATCCCGGCGCTGACCACGACCGGCTGGCGCGGCGGCGACGCGTCCTGCGCGTTGGTGACCAGGCTGCGCAGCGCCTGCGCCACCGCGCGCGGCGGCAGGCGCAGCCGCGCCCCCGCCACCGCCGGGTCGATCTCGAGGTGGACGGGCGGCGCGTCGCGCACGCCGGTCAGGACCTCGTCGAACAGCGCCGACAGGGTGATCGACTGCAGGCCCTGCTCGTCGCTCTTGCCCAGGCCGCCGCCCATCTGATCGAGGATGAGGCGACAGCGCGCCACCTGCTCGCGGATGAGGCGCGCGTCCTCGATCTCCTGGGCGCCGCCGTGAGCGCCGAGCTGGCG
>DATFRY010000146.1:0-21174 GCA_035262925.1 Kofleriaceae bacterium
CGAGGCGAGGCGAGGCGAGGCGAGATCGAGATCGAGGCCGACAGACAAGGGGAAATCGAGGCGACGACCGTGGCGCGGGATGGAACATGTAACAGGGGCCATGCAGGCAGTCACAACCCGTGCTTGGGGGCCCCCCATGCAGCCGGACGCCGCGAAATCACGTCGTGGGTGGCTGGAGAGAGGGGCGCCCGGAAGTGACCTGTGAGCACGCCATCGGGGCGATTGATATAAGATGATTCGCCCGGCGCCGGGCGTTACCACCTGCTCGCCCGGGCAGAACGTTACGTGACGATCCAAGTGCCCATCCCCGAGGGTCTCCTCGCCACCTCCGCGCTCGTGGCTGGACGATATCGCCTGGACAAGGTCCTCGGGATGGGTGGCATGGGGTACGTCGTCTCGGCCGTTCATGTCGGCCCCGATCGCCAGGTCGAACGCGTCGCGATCAAGTTCATGCTGCCCGACGCCCTGCACTCGTCGTCGCTTCACCGCCGCTTCGTGCGCGAGGCCGAGGCCATCGGGCGGCTGCGCAGCGAGCACGTCTGCCGCCTCCTCGATACCGGGCGCATGCCCGACGGCGCTCCCTACATGGTCATGGAGTACCTGTCGGGCCACGATCTCGAGCACCTGGTGGCGCGCCGCGGGCCGCTGCTCCTGTGGGAGGCCGCCGACTACGCCCTGCAGATCCTCGACGCCATGGCCGAGGCCCATAGCCAGGGCATCATCCATCGGGACCTCAAGCCGGCAAACGTCTTCAGGGCGTGGAACCGGGACGACATCCCCGTCATCAAGGTCCTCGACTTCGGCGTCGCCAAGGCCGCCGACGGGATGCACAGCACCGCGACCAACACGGTCATGGGATCGCCGTCGTTCATGGCGCCGGAGCAGCTCATCTCCTCCAAGTGCGTCGACGAGCGAGCCGACATCTACTCGATCGGCGCCGTCCTCTACTTCCTCCTGACCGGCAAGCCCCCGTTCGACGCCGAACAGCTGCCCGCGCTCTGCCTCAAGGTGATGAACGAGGACCCGGTGCCGCCGTCGCATCTCCGGCCCGAGCTGCCGCCCGCGGTCGACGACATCGTCCTCACCTGCATGGCGCGCGAGCCGGATCACCGCTTCCCCAACGTGGCCGAGCTGGCCCACGCGCTGGCGCCGTTCGCGCCCGAATCGACCCGGCCGCTGGCTGTGGCCGCAGCCCGCGCGCTCGGGTGGACGCCCGGCGGATGGGAGCGGCCCGCTGTGCTCGAGCCGGACCCGAGCGCCGCGACCATCAGCGAGCGGAGACGCGAGCCCACCGGCGACGGCTACGCCACGCAGCTGGTTCGCTTCACTCCGGCCGAGCCATCGAGCGAGCGCGTTCGCTCCAGGCGGCGGCGCATGTGGCTGATCGCCCTGGTCGCGTGCGCCAGCCTGGGCGCGGGCGCCGGCGCGGTGGCGATCGTCGCCGGCGGCAACGAGAGGGCAGTGGGGGCCGGCGCGCTGCCGGCTTCCCCGCGGCCACGTGCTCGAGCCGCCAGCGCGCCGACCGGTCCGCTCGCGTCGAGCACTGCATCCGCGGCGGCCACGGCATCGCCCGCGCTTCCGAGCACCGGATCGGCCGGGTCACCGCCGAGCACCGGATCGCCCGCGTCACCGCCGAGCACCGGATCGGCCGGGTCACCGCCGAGCACCGGATCGGCCGCGTCGCCGAGCACGGCGCCGGCCGCCGCAACGCCGAGCGACGGTGTCGCGCCGCCCGAGCCAGCCGCGCCGTCCCGGAGGCGGAAGAAGGCACGGCGGCAGTCCGCGCGCAGCGTGCGGGTGCCGCCGCGATCGCGCGCTGCGGATGCGCCTTTGCCCGGCGTGCCGACGATCGCGTCCCCGGAGTCTCCCGCGCCGCCGAAGGACGTCGAGAAGCGGCCGTCCTGCGCCACCGACGATCCACTCTGCGCCTTCGGGACCGCGCGCTGACTGACTCGACGCCGTGATGGGGAGGACGCCGCAGCGGTTCGCACTGGCCATCGCCCTCGCGGCGGGCGCGCTCGGCGCGCGCGAGGCCCGGGCCGATGACCAGGCCTCCGCGAGCGCGCTCTTCGACGAGGGCAAGGCCCTCTTCGCGGCCGGCCACTACCCGGAGGCGCGCGCCAAGCTGGAGGCGAGCTACCAGCTCAGCCCGCTGTCCGGGACCGCGGGTCTGCTCGCCGCCTGTCACGAGCGCACCGGCCAGCTGGCCAGCGCGTGGGCCCGCTACCGCGAATCGGTCGTGCTGGCCGAGCGCTCGGGCAACGAGGAGCGCGCCGCCGTCGCCCGCGCCAAGGTCGCCGAGCTCGAGCCGCGCCTCGCGCGACTCACGATCGATCCGCCGCCCGGGGCCGCCCGGGGCAGGGGTGGCCTTGCGGTCACGCGGAACGGCGAGCCGATCCCCGACGCTGCGCTCGCGACGCCGATGCCGGTCGATGCGGGCCGCCAGGTCGTGGTCGCGACCGCGCCGGGGCGCCAGCGCTGGAGCCGGGTGATCGAGATCGCCGACGGCCAGCGGCGCACCGTCTCCATCCCGGAGCTCGGCCCGGCCGAGCTGATCTCGTCCCCGCGCCACCGACCGCGGCCCTCTCGCTCGCGGCCGGTCCAGGCATGGATCGGCCTCGCGCTGGCCGGCACCGGTGGGGCGGCCGTGCTGGCTGGTGGCGGCTTCGGCATCGCCGCCGCCAGCGGATGGAAGGACGCGAAGGACGCGGGCTGCACCGGCGGCGGCCAGTGCCCGGATGCGAGCAGCCGCGACAAGGGCAGGACGGCGTCGCGGCGAGCCGACGTGGCCACCGCCCTCGTCGGTGGAGGTCTCGCTCTGGCCGCGACCGGCATCATTCTCTTCTGGATCGCGCCCGACCCGAGCGACGAGCCGGAGCCGTCCGCCCGCGTGTCGGCGGCGGTCGACGGCGAGGGGCTGACCCTCGCCGTGGAGGGCCGATTCTGATCAGTCGTGACCGCCGCCGCCCTCGACGAGCCTTCCCGGCGCCGCGGTCTCGCCGGCTCAGCCCGGCGCTCGCTCGGCGCGCAGGCGCTCGACGGCGGCGTCGAAGTCCTCGCGGGTGACCTCGTCGACCTCGCCGTAGCCTGAGATCACCACGCTGAGATACGTGTTGTCGATGACGAAGTCCCCGGTGTTCCAGTCGAACACCTCGCAGGCCAGACCGCCGTCCTGCTCGCGGAGGCGGACCGGCCGGCGTCCGACGACGAAGTATCGGTCTGCCAGGGCGCTCATCCTCCAGCATGATAGTCCAGGAGCCCACTCGCGAGCGGCAGAACGGCTATCCTTCGCCCAGGTCATGAGGGTGATGACCTTCAACGTTCTGCTCGGGGGGCAGGACAGGTTCGACGCGATCCGCGCCATCATGGCGGCGGTGCGGCCGGATATCCTGGTCCTCGAGGAGTGCCTGGGCTGGGAGGACGGCGAGCGGCTGGCCGCGGTGGCGGAGGCGATCGGAGTACCGGCCGACGAGCACCATGCCGTCCTCGGCACCGCAAATCAGAGGCCGAGCGGGAGGCGTCACCACGTGGCGCTGGTCAGCCGCCCGCCGATCGCGCGCAGCCAGGTGCACGCGCCGAGTGAAGTGGCGCACTGCCTGCTGGAGGCGGAGGTCGACGTCGACGGGACCCCGCTCACCGTCATCGGGGCGCACCTGCACGCCAACGACGAGGACTCGCGACTCGTCGAG
This sequence comes from Kofleriaceae bacterium, assembly GCA_035262925.1. GTDB lineage: Bacteria > Myxococcota_A > Polyangia > Haliangiales > Haliangiaceae > DATFRY01. The sequence continues at coordinate 3,690 of DATFRY010000146.1, forward strand.
GTCGAGGCGCTCCTGGGCATCGCGCCGCCGGACGCGGTGCGCGCCGGCGAGTGGGTCCTGTGCGGCGACCTCAACTCGCTGACCCGGCACGACCCGTATCCGCCCGACCTCGATCAGCACCTCGCCCGCGCCGGGGTCCACAAGTACGGCCACCCGCCGCGCTTCGAGGTGATGGATCGTCTGTTCGCCGCCGGCTGGATCGACGCGCTGCGCGAGCGCCCGCGCGACGGGCGCTGGGTCACGGCCCGGCGGGCGCGGGGGGACGAGGGTGTCAGTGTGGACACGCGCACAGACTACGTCCTCCTGTCGCCCGCGCCGGCCGCGCGTCTGGTCGCCGCCGACGTGATCGAGGTGGGCGGCGCGTCCGACCACCACGCCGTGATGGCGGAGCTGCAGTAAGCCGCGTCGCGCCGGCGGGAATAGGGGCGGCCCCGGCGCAGGTTTGCCAGGTTGTCGATGACGCTCCCGAACAGCGAAGCCGGTCTGGGCGAGCCCATCCTCCAGCGCGAGGCGCGCAAGGCGCTGAGCGGGCGCGTGCCGATGCTGCTTTCGGTCGTTCTGGCGCTCCTGGTCGGGATGCTGGCGGGGTACGGCGTCCGGGCCTTCTCCGTCGAGACGACGGCCGGGGAAGGGGCGCGCGAGCTCCGGTGCCCGCGCTACTCGTGGCCGGCCGCGCCGATCACCCCGTCCCCCGGCGCGGGGCACGCGAGCCTGCACTACCTGCACGACGGCGAGCCCGCGCAGGAGCCCCCGCCGGGTGAGGTGCAGGGGCATGTGCAAGGGGGCGACGCCGTGCGGCTCGACGACACCGAGAGCGTGGCCGCCACCGATGCTCCGGCCGCGCCGCGCGCGACACCCGCGTCGCCCCTCGCCGCGTACTGATCGACCACCGACCACCGACCGACGGACCGAGCGGCCGCAGAGAGACGGGCCATCGATCCGCTGTGACGGGACCGGAGCCCATCGTACGCTTCGAGCCCCCGGGCCGACGAGCACCCCGGTGCCGCGGAGCGGCATGCGCTCGACAGCTCGAACAGGACCGAGGGAGAAGCGAGAAGCAGTGACCTGGCTCCCACATCACGCAGTGGTCGCGCCGGACGGCGCGCCCCCGGCCGGCTGGCTCCTCTTCCTGCACGGCATCCTGGGCAGCGGCGCCAACTGGCGGACCATCGCGCGCCGGCTGGTCGCGGCGCGCCCCGACTGGGGGGCCGTGCTGGTCGATCTCAGGATGCACGGGCGCTCGCAGGGCGCGCCGCCGCCGCACACGCTCGAGGCGGTGGCCGCCGATCTCGAGCGCCTGGCCGCCGACCTGGCCGGGCGCGGGATGCGCGTGGCCGGCGTCATCGGCCACTCGTTCGGCGGCAAGGCGGCGCTCGCCCTTCGCGCACGCGCGCCCGAGGGCCTGGTCGAGACCTGGGTGCTCGACGCGTCGCCGTCGGCGCGCACCGGCGCGCTCGCGCCGGCCGGCACGCCGCCGCCGCCGTCGCCGAGCGGCGACCCGGGCGACGTCCTGCTCATGCTGGAGGCGCTGCCGGGCCAGTTTTCGAGCCGGGACGATTTCCTGTCCGCAGTGACCGGGCGCGGCTTCTCGCGCCCTCTCGGCGAGTGGCTGGCCATGAACCTCGACCGCGGCGAGGGCGGGATGCACCTCCGCCTCGATCTCGGCGGCATCCGCGCGCTCATGACCGACTACTACGAGCAGGATCTGTGGCCCGCCGTCGAGTCGGGCGCGCTGCCAGGCGCGCTTCGCTTCGTCGTCGCCGGCCGCTCGCAGGCGGTGAGCGAGGCGGATCGCGCGCGCCTCGACGCGCTGGCGAGCGGCGACCGGATCGGGCTGCACCTCATCCGCGAGGCGGGCCACTGGCTGCACATGGAGGCGCCCGACGCGCTGCTCGCGCTGTTCAGCGATGAGCTGACGCGCCTGCCGCGCTGAGCGCGCCGGCGACGACGGCGAGGTCGCGCACGAAGTCGTCGCGGGCCGCGCGCCGCTCGTCGGCATCCGGAATGCGCAGCAGCGACGACGGGTGCACGGTGGCGAGGGTCTGCGGCGCCCACGGCGAGGCGAACAGCGCGCCGCGCGCGCGGGTGACGCGGAAGGCGCGCCCGAGCAGCGACTGCGCCGCGGTGGCGCCCAGGACCACGAGCACCGCCGGCTTCACCGCGGCCAGCTCGGCCTCGAGCCACGGGCGGCACGCCGTCACCTCGGAGACGCTCGGCTTCTGGTGCAGGCGCTTCTTGCCGCGCGGCGTCCACTTGAAGTGCTTGACCGCGTTGGTCACGTAGACCTGGTCGCGCGGCAGGCCGGCCGCCTCCATGAGCGCGTCGAGCAGGCGCCCCGCCGGCCCCACGAAGGGGCGACCGGCCACGTCCTCCTCGTCGCCGGGCTGCTCGCCGACCATCATGACGCGGGCCTGCGCGCGCCCCTCACCGAAGACCGCCTGGGTCGCCCGCAGGTGGAGCGCGCAACCCCGGCAGCCCTGCACCGCCTCGCGCAGGGACGGCAAGGTCACGCGCTCGGGCAGATGGTCGGCTGCGCTCACCGGGTCACCGTCGATGGGCCTCGTCTCTGTGTCGTGCCGGCGTGAACGGCGGACGGCAACCGGTCAGCCTGGGCGGCCGGTCGCATCGATGCGGACCAGGCTCGTGGGGCCTCGATCCGCGGCCAAGACCGCGATTCTCGGCGGAATCGCGGGCACCCGGTGCGCGTCCGTCGGGCGTCGGCTCGGGTCCGCGGCCCGGCCCTGTCCACGCCGCATCGTCCCACGCCCGCCCGCTGGCGTCCCCGCGTTTCCGGCGTCCGCCGCGTGCCACGGGCCACCCTCGGGCCCCAGGCATCCGCCGCGCGCGCAAGCTCTGCCGGCACGGGGCCGGGCCTCGTTGCTTCGCGCGTCGCCTCGATGTCGGTGCGCTATAGTCAGCGTCGAGAGCTCATCGTCTGCGAGCGGTCGCACCTGACGCTGGGGGAACGGGAGGATGGGAGGAGGTGCCGTGACTGCCTTGAAGATGGGCGTCGAGTCCACGACCTGGGAGATCGCCGGCGCCGACGGCGCCGCGCTCATGGTTCACAGCTGGCTGCCCCGCGGCGGCGCCGACTGGGCCATCGTCGCGATCCACGGGGCGACCTCGCACGCCGGCTGGTTCGCCCCGCTCGGCCGCGCCCTGGCGCGCCGCGGGATCGCCACGCACGCACCCGATCGGCGCGGATCCGGCCGGCTGCGCCAGCTCGAGCTTCCCGCCGCGCCCGAGGTGTGGATCGACGACCTGCGGCGCGTGGTCAAGGCGGTGCGCGCGCGCGGCAAGCGGGTCTGTCTCGCTCCCTGGTCGTTCGGGGTCAAGCTCGGCGTGCCGGCGATCAGGAGCGGCTGCGAGGTCGACCACCTGCTGCTGCTCGCGCCGGCGTTCGTCTTCAGCGCCAGGGTGGCCGACCAGCTCGCCGCCGGCGTGTCCGCGGCCGGCAGTCACGCGCCGCTGCCGGCCAGCGACGAGGACTTCGTCGAGGCCTCGGCCGCGCGCGCGTTCCTGGCCGCCGATGCGCTCCGCTGGCGGACCATGCCGAAGGCGTTCCGCATGCTATCCGACAGGCTCAACCTCATGATGCGCGACCAGCTGCCGCAGCTCGACACCCGCATCACCGGCGTGTTCGCGAGCCGCGATCGGATCACCGACAGCGAGAGCGGGCGCGAGATCCTGGCCGACCTGGGACACGAGGCGCTCTCGGTCGACGGGGGCCATAGCTTCTTTCTGGATGACCCGGAGGGAGCCGCGAAACTCATCCGCGAGCTCCTCGTCTGATCCGGGGGGCCGCGCCGGACGGCAGGCTGGAGGACTATCAGTCGAGCTGGACCGGGAAGGCCGTGGCGAAGCAGGCTTCGACCTTGTCGCCGCCTTCGGTGACCGGGCGGTAGCGCCACTGCGAGAGCGCGTGCTCGACCGTGTGGCGGACCTTGGCCGAGACACTCGACAGCACCGTGACCGACTTGACGGTGCCTCCCGTGTCGACGCACAGCTTGGCCGTGATCTTGGGCGGCAGCTGCTCGCCCGGCGGGAAGCGGATAGGGTGCTCGTTGCCGCTCTCGCGCTGGGCACGGCTGGCCGAGACGATGATCGGGCCGCTCGGGCGGGCCGGCGTGGTCGATGCCGTGCGGGTCGGCTCGGTGTCGGGCGGCTCGACGGAGACCGGCAGAGGATCGAGGTCTCGCTCGGCCGGCGTCTCGGTCCTGGCCGTCGTGGTCGGGGCCGCCGGCGCGGTCTCGCTGGCTGCCGGGTGCGACTCTGTCGCCGGGACATCTTTGTAGGGCTCGGTCGCGGGGCGCTCGTCGCTGGCCGCGGCCGCGAGCTCGCGGTCTTCCTCGTCTCGACGGCGATCGCGCTCGTCGCGCCCGCGCGCGGCCTTCTCGCGCTTGGCTCGCGCGCGGCGCGCGCGGCGATCGTCGCCCCGGTCGTCTTCCTTGTCGTCGGCGCGAGCCTCGACGCGGTTCTCGCCGTCCGCGGCGTGCGCGCTGGCCTTGCTCTCACCGGGCGCTGCCGGGGGAGCCGACGCCACCAGCCGGCTGGGCGCAGGCGCCGCCGTCGGCGCGCCCGCCGCCGCGGCCGGCGGGGCCGCCACGGCGCCCGCCGCCGCGGGCGATGAGGCCGGCGGAATGGGCTGGACCGTCGGCGCCGGCTGGACCGCCGTCGCCGGGAGCTGCGCGCCCTGTCCCGCTGTCGAGGCGACGACCAGCGGCTCGTGGTGACGCCCCTTGACGAGCCACGCCACCCCGCCGCCCGCCGCGACCACCGCGATCGCCGCCACGATGAACTGAGGCAGCGACGACCGGCGGCGGCCCTTCGACATCGCGGCCATCGCGAACGCCTCGGCGCGCTGCGCCGCCCACATCGCCTCCTCGAGCATGCCCTGCGGCTGCTGCTGGGAGACGGAGCCGGGCGCAGAGGTCCGCGCCGTCGGCGCGATCACCTGCCGCGGATTCGATGCCGCCCACCGCGGCCCGGGGGCCGCAGCGCTCTGCGCCGGACCCAGGCCCAGCGCGGTCCTCACGTCAGCGGGCCGCTCCGGACCGGGCGGCGTCCCGACCAGGATGATCGACTGGTCCGAGCGGTGGACGTTGACGTAGTCACTCCCGGTCGCCATCGCCGTGGGCGGCAACGTCTGCTTGCCGCTCACATCGGGCACGTCCTCGAGCACCACCGGCATCGAGCGCGGCGTGCTCATGCCCCACACGATGTCCATGATCTCGTCGTCGGTGTCGCCGCTCGACGCGCCCTGCCGCGGCTCGCCGGGGAGGCTGGGCGGCGGGGCGAGCGGGAAGCGCAGGCGCGACGGCGTGACCGGTGCCTGGCGCTGGAACGCCTCGTCGACCCAGCTGGTCACCTCGCGGTTGGTGGCGAGGAGCCGCTCGTCGACGGCGAACTGGGCGATCGCGGTGCGCATGTCGGCCGCCGATCGCCACCGCTTGTCGGGATCCTTGGCCAGCCCGTGCAGCACGATCTGATCGAGCTCGGCGGGGACGCTCGGGTTGCGCGTCGATGGCGCCGGCGCCTGCATGTTCTGCAGGCGATCGATGATCTGGAAGTCGTCCTTGGCGGCGAACAGCGGCGTCGCGGTCAGGAGCTCGTGCGCGATGATCGAGGCCGCGAACAGATCCGATCGACCGTCGAGCTGGCGCCCGGTCAGCGTCTCGGGCGCCATGTAGGCCAGCTTGCCCTTGATCCGACCCGACTGGGTCATGAGGTGGCCGAAGGTGGCCTTGGCGATCCCGAAGTCGATGACCTTGAGATGGCCGGTGTTGCTGATGATCAGGTTGGCCGGCGAGATGTCGCGATGGATGAGGCCGAGCGGGTTGCCATCGGCGTCGCACAGGCCGTGCGCGTAGTCGAGCGCGTCGAGCAGCTGCGTGATGATCGCGATCGAGACCTCGACCGGCGGCGGCCCGCACACGCGCCGGGCCTGGCGCAGGATCACCCGCAGATCGCGGCCGCGGATGTACTCCATCGAGATGAAGTAGCTCGCGCCCACGCGGCCCAGCTCGTAGAGCTGGACGATGTTCCCGTGGTGAAGCATCGAAGCCAGCTTCGCCTCGCGCACGAAGCCGCGCACGAACTCCACGTCCTCGGCCAGGTGAGGGAGCAGGCGCTTCAGCGCGACGACTCGCTCGAAGCCGTTGATGCCGCGCTCGATCCCGCGGTGCACCGTGGCCATGGCGCCGACACCGAGCGGTTCGAGGATCTCGAACGGCCCATACGACTCTGCTTTCCGCTCGCTCTCTGCCAAGGTGGCCCTCCCCGCGCTTTGACGCTCGGCAAAGCGAAAATCGTTATACCAGCAAGGTAACGGTCGCGGAAGAAAACGCTCGAGGCATCTCGTCGACGGTGAACTGGAACATCGTTCGCGTTGAGATCGATCGCGCTCCGCCGCGCACCGGGTAGTTGCTCGTCGCCGTCGAGATCAGACACGAGCACGTGTGATGACGTGTGTGACTCGACGAGGAGAGCGGAAGCAGCAAGAGGAGAGAGCGCGCGCGCCGCGACCTCGTTACCGTAGGGCGTGACGGTGCTGGTCTCTCGGTCCACGACTGGGATGCAGACTTACGATCCGCAAGACGATCGATCGCAACACGACTCGGATGCAGTGCCGTGACTCGACAGCAGTGCAGTTGCCGGGCGGCCGACTTTCAAACCTCGAACTGACCTCTGTAAGCTGGCACCGGCAGTAACGGGAGGGATGTCCATTGCGTACGAGATGCACCGGTTCGGCTCTCGCGATCATCGCGCTCCAGGCCTCGCTCGCGATGGCCGCACTCCTCGGTGACGCGCCCGCCGCGCTCGCCCAGGAGAGCGGCCTCATCAGGGGCAGGGTCGTCTCTCAGACCGGCGAGCCGATCGTCGGCGCGACCATCTCGGTCGAGCCGACCGGCGCCGGCGCGTTCACCGACGAAGAGGGCCACTTCCAGATAGAGGCGGCCCCCGGCAAGTACTCGCTCCAGGTCTCGTTTTCTGGCTACGCGCCCCAGGTGCGCAACGTCTCCATCGGGGACGCGCCGGTCCAGCTGATCTTCACCCTGCGCGACGATCCGCGCTACGCGGAGAAGATCACGATCGTCGGCGGCCGCACCCAGGTCAGCGTCGGGGCGCGCACGCCGCGCTCCGTCACCCGGTCGCCGGTCGCGATCGACGTCATCAGCTCCGAGCAGATCCAGGAGGCGGGCAACGTCGAGACCAACCAGGTGCTGCGCACCGTCGCGCCGTCCTACAACGCCTCGCATCAGATGATCGCGGACGGGACCGACCACATCGATCCGGCCAGCCTGCGCGGCCTCGGACCCGATCAGACGCTGGTGCTCATCAATGGCAAGCGCCGCCACTCCAGCTCGCTGGTGAACGTCAACGGCACCTTCGGCCGCGGCACGGTCGGCGTCGATCTCAACGCGATCCCGACCAGCGCGATCGAGTGGATCGAGGTGCTGCGCGACGGCGCGTCGGCGCAGTACGGCTCCGACGCCATCGCCGGCGTGGTCAACCTCGAGCTCAAGGAGGCGCCCGGCGTGGTCGAGGCCAACGCGCTCTCCGGCCTCACCGCCGAGGGCGACGGCTTCCAGCTCATGACCGGCCTCAACTACGGCATCCCGGTGGGCAAGCGGGGCGTGGTCAACCTGACCGGCGAGTTCGTGCAGCGCAACCGCACCGATCGGTCCGGCCCGTTCACCGGCCTCTTCTATCCGGACGACGATGGCGACAAGGACCCGTCGGACGACGACGCGCGGCTGGCGGACGCCGGGCTCACCCGCCAGGACGTCTCGATCAACCTCGGTCAGAGCCAGGCCACCGTCGGCATGTTCTTCCTGAACGCCAGGGTGCCGTTCGGCAGCAAGACCGAGTTCTACAGCACGGGGGGACTCACCTACCGGAGCAGCGAGGCGGCCGGGTTCTATCGCCTGCCCTTCCAGCAGACCCGCGTCGACCCGCAGCTCTACCCGCAGGGTTTCCTGCCCCGCATCCGGCCCACCATCTTCGACTGGTCGGCGGGCGCCGGCGTCCGCACCGACCGCGAGAGCGACGGCTTCCGCTGGGACGTGTCGGTCAACCACGGAGGCAACTGGCTCAACTACGAGATCGACAACAGCGTCAACGCGTCGCTGGGCCCCGACAGCCCCACCAGCTTCGACTCCGGCGGCTTCCTGTTCGACCAGAGCTCGGCCAACGTCGACCTCGTCTATCCGATCCCCACCGACGCGATCAAGCGGATCGCCGTGAACGGCGGCGCCGAGTACCGGCTCGAGAACTACAGCATCCACGCCGGCCAGGACGCGTCGTGGCAGCTCGGCACCGCGGTGGTGGGCGACGACCCGAACCAGCCCAAGGAGGCCGGCGCGCAGGTGTTCCCCGGCTTCCAGCCCGAGAACGAGGTGGACGAGTTCCGCAACAGCGTGGCCAGCTACCTCGGCGTCGAGACCGAGCTCAACGATCGGCTGATGGTGGACGTGGCCGGCCGCTTCGAGAACTACCAGGACTTCGGCAGCACCCTGAACGGCAAGATCGCGGGCCGGCTGGCCCTCATCGACGAGGTCGCGCTGCGGGCGGCGGCGAGCACCGGCTTCCGCGCGCCCTCTCTGCACCAGACCTACTTCAACAGCACCAGCACGCAGTTCGTGACCACCGAGACCGGCACCCAGGCCGTCCAGGTGGTCACCGCCAAGAACAACGGCGACATCGCCGCGGAGTTCGCCGTCCCGGCGCTCAAGGAGGAGACCTCGCTCAACGCCAGCGGCGGCTTCACCATCACGCCGGTCGAGAACTTCACGCTCACGGCGGATGGCTACTACATCCACATCGACAACCGCATCGTGCTGACCAGCCAGTTCAACGAGATGACGGTCCCGGGCACCGCCGAGATCCTGGCCGACCTGGGCGGCAACGTGTCGGCCGCGCAGTTCTTCTCCAACGCGGTCAACACCAGCACGACCGGGGCCGACGTGGTCCTCGACTTCTGGAGCGACATGGGCGCGGGCCGCTTCGAGATGACCGGAGCGGCCAACTTCACCCGCACCGAGGTGGTGAAGGTCAACGTCCCGCAATCGGTGGCCGACCGGTTCGGCGCCGGCAGCCAGGACGCCCTGCGCGAGGCCTACTTCAACCGCGAGGAGGAGAACCGCCTCGAGGACGCGCTCCCGCACCAGCGCGGCATGGTCCAGGGCCGCTACAACCAGGGACCGATCACCGGCCTCCTGCGCGCCAACTACTGGGGCAGCGTGGTCTACAAGCACCCCACCATGCCCGACGCCGACGAGAACTTCGGCGCCAAGGTCACCCTCGACGCCGACCTCGGCTACGAGCTGCCCGCCGGCCTCAAGATCGCCGTCGGCGCCAGCAACCTGCTCAACACGTTCCCCGACGAGCAGAAGAGCCCGATCAACATCGCCGACGGCCAGTTCATCTACAGCCGCCGCGTGACCCAGTTCGGGGTCAACGGCGGCTTCTACTACCTCCGGCTGCAGTACCTCTACTGATACCGGGACGGCGAATCGGGCGGATCCGGATCAGAAGCAGTCGAGCGGGGCCTCGGCGAACGAGGCCTCGCCCGATCGGATCCGCTCGAGCGTGACCGCGACGTGGGGCAGCTCGGTCGCGAACCAGTAGTCGCACGCGCGCGTCGCGCCCTGGTAGAGCGCGGCGGGGCGCCGGCCGCCGCGGCCGGCCGCGACCGCGTGGGCGAGGAGCTGCCAGGCGATCGCGATGATGGAGAACGCGTCCATGTAGTCGGCCGCGTGGCGCAGCATGGCGTCGGCGTCGCCGCTCATGCCCTTCATGCCGAGCGCCGTGGTGGTGCGGACGAGGTCGTCCAGCGCCGCGCCCAGGGCGGCGTGAGTGTCGTCGCCGAGCGCGCGCGCCGCGGCCAGGGTCTCGCCGACCGCGCGGGCGAACAGTCGCAGGGGCTCGCCGCCGCGCGCCACCGCCTTGCGGCCGAGGAGGTCCATGGCCTGGATGCCGGAGGTGCCCTCGTGGATCGAGTTGAGCTTCTGGTCCCTCCACCAGGCCTCGGCCAGGAACTCGCTGGTGTAGCCGTAGCCGCCGTGCACCTGGATGGCCAGCGTGTTGGCCTCGAAGCCGTACTCGGCCGGGAAGGTCTTGGCCACGGGGATGAGCAGATCGAGCAGCAGGGCCGCCTCCTCGCGCTCGCGCGGGTCGGTCGCGTGCTCGGCCATGTCGGTCAGCGTGGCGGCGCGCAGGAGCAGGCCGAGGCCGCCCTCGACGATCGCCTTCTGGCGCAGCAGCATGCGCCGCACGTCGGCGTGCTCGATGATCGGGATCTGCGGCGCGCTCGGATCGCGGGCCGACAGCGGGCGGCCCTGCGGGCGGTCGCGGGCGTAGCCGAGCGCCTCCTGATAGGCGACCGAGGCGCTGGCGATGCCGTTCAGGCCGACCATGAGGCGCGCGTCGTTCATCATCTGGAACATGTGCCGGATGCCCTGGTGGGGCTGTCCGACCAGCCAGCCGCGGCAGTCGCCGCGCTCGCCGAAGGCCAGCTGCACGCTGGGCAGCGCCTTCCAGCCGATCTTCTTGAACACGCTCGTGCAGGCGACGTCGTTGTCGACCAGGCGGTCCTGCTCCTCGCGCAGCTTGGGGATCGCGAACAGGGACACGCCCTTGATGCCGTCGGGCGCGCCGTCGATGCGCGCGAGGGTGAGGTGGACGATGTTGTCGGTGATGTCCTGCTCGCCGCCCGAGATGAAGATCTTGGTGCCGCGGATGCGATAGCTGCCGTCCGGCTGGGGCGCGGCGCGCGTCTGCACGTCGCTCAGGCTGCTGCCGGCCTGCGGCTCGGTCAGCGCCATGGTGCCGGACCACTCGCCGGCGTACATGCGGGTCATGAAGCGGTCGCGCAGATCGCGGTCGCCGAACGATTCGATGAGCCGGGCCGCCCCGGTGGTGAGCCCGGCGATGGCGACCACGCCGAGGTTGGCGGCCATGAGGTACGCGCTGCCCGCGGCCGTCACCGTCATCGGCAGCATCGCGCCTCCCACCTCCTCGGGCCGCGACGCCGACAGGATGCCGAGATCGACGATCTGCCGGTACAGCCCGCCCATGCGGGGGTGGAGGTGGACGCGCCCGTCCGCGAAGCGCGGCAGGTCGCGGTTCATCTCCTCGTACGCGGGGAACAGCACGCCGCGCGCGACCCGGCGGGCCGAGTCGAGGAAGAGGGCGCAGGTCTCGCGCGTGTGGGCCGCGAAGGCGGGCAGCGCCAGCACCCGGTCGAGGCCCAGCACGTCGTCGAGCAGGAAGTCGATCAGTTCATCCGGAATGAGTGGGTTGGCCATGGCGACGCCTCGCGGCGGACGACGTTACAGGGCCCGGGCCCGGATGTCAGCGGCGCGCGGGCGTGTGCCTTGACAGGCATATGCCTTGTAAGGCATATAGAGAGCGTGCTGTCGACGTTCGAGGTCGTGGCCGAGCCCAGCCGGCGACGCATCCTGGACCTCCTGCGCGAGGAGCGCCGGGCGGTGGGCGACCTGGCCACCGCGCTCGGCCTGGCCCAGCCGGCGGTGTCCAAGCACCTGCGCGTCCTGCGCGACGCCGGGCTGGTCACGGCGGAGGTGGACGCGCAGCGCCGGCTCTATCGCCTGAACGCCGAGCCCCTGCGCGAGCTCGACGCGTGGGTGGCGCCCTATCGCCGGCACTGGGCGCGGCACCTCGACGACCTCGAGCGCCATCTCGACGCGATGCCGGATGACCGGCCGGTGAAGCGCGGCGGCCGCCCGGCCGCGCGAAGGAGCAAGCGATGAGCTCGACCAGGAAGGGCGCGCCCGGAGACGCGGGCGCCGAGCACGGCGAGGTGCGCCGCTTCGAGCGGCGGCTCCGCCACAGGCCCGAGAAGGTGTGGCGCGCGCTGACCGAGTCCAGCGAGCTGGCCGGCTGGTTCCCCGCCCAGGTGGAGGGCAAGCGCGAGGCGGGGGCCGCCCTGCGCTTCGTCTTTCGTGACGGCGAGCCGAGCGAGGCCGGCACGGTCACCGAGTGGGATCCGCCGCGCCGGCTGGCCTACACGATGGGGCGCGAGACCCTGCGCTGGGAGCTCTCGCCGCTTCCCGGCGACGGATGCCTGCTCGTCTTCACCGCCGAGGTGGCGCTTCCGAGCGCACCCGCCAACGACAACGGCGACGGCGGCGCGATCACGATGCGGCTGGCCGCGTGATCGCCTGACCGCCTGACCCACAGCCACGGAGTCCGACCATGAAGCGCCCCGAGACGCGGGCCGAGGCCGTCCTGTGCCTCGAGCGCGCCAGCGAGATCCTCGTGCCCACGGTGGTGGAGTCGACCCACGGCGGCGAGCGCCGGTGGAGCATCTTCGATCGCCTGCTCAAGGACCGCATCGTGTTCCTCGGCAACGAGATCGATGACCTGGTCGCCAACGTCGTCATCGCCCAGCTGCTCTTCCTGGAGGCCGAGGATCCCGAGAAGGACATCGTCCTCTACATCAACTCGCCGGGCGGCGTGGTCTACAGCGCGCTCGCCATCTTCGACACCATGCAGTACATACGCAGCCGCGTGTCGACCGCGTGCGTCGGCATGGCGGCGTCGGCGGCGGCCATGGTGCTGGCGGCGGGGCACAAGGGCCTCCGCGTCGCGCTGCCGCACGCGCGCATCATGATCCACCAGCCGTCGGGCGGGGCGCGCGGCCAGGCCAGCGACATCGAGATCCAGGCGCGCGAGGTCCGCTACCTCAAGGACACCGTCACCCGCATCTTCGCCGAGGCCTGCGGCAAGCCCAGCGAGGTGCTCGCGCGCGACATGGATCGCGACTACTACATGAGCGCGGGCGTGGCCAAGGAGTACGGCCTCATCGACGACATCTTCGTGTCGCGCCGCAAGAGCGAGTGACGCGGAGCGGCCGATCAGCCCGGCGATCGGCCGGCCGATCGGCCGCCGCGGGTCAAGGCTCGGTCTCGGGCTCGTAGGGAAACTCGCGCTCGACCAGCTTCCACATGTCCTGCGCCATCGGCCGGCTCGACTCCTCGTGCAGGTGTCCGACCAGCCCGGCGCAGCGCGCGACCAGGACCACCCCGCGCATCACCTCGGCCGGGAGACCCGCCTCGAGCAGCGCGGCGGCGATGGCCGAGCTGACGTTGGCCGGCACCGGCCGCCCCACCACCTGCAGCATCGCCTGCTCGAGCAGGTGCACCGCCGCGATGAACTCGCCGCCCGCGCCGGCCGCCCGCGCGATCGCGAACAGGCGGGCCACCCGCGGATCGGCGGCCTTGTGGGTGGGATGGCCGAAGCCCGGCAGCGGGCGCCGCTCGCGGCGGTGCGCCTCCACCTCGCCGAGCGCGGCCTGCTGCCGCTCGGCGGCCGGCGCGCGCGCCACGCGATCGAGCAGGAGCGCGCACTCGCTGGCGGTGCCGGCGAAGCGATCGCCCACGCCGAGCAGGCCCGCGGCCACCGCCCCCTGGTACGACTCGGGCGCGCCAAGCAGCGTGAACCGCGACGCGAGCACCGACGGCACCAGGCCGTGCTCCATGATGGCGACCAGCACCGCGTCGGCGATGTTCACCTGCATCGCGGAGGGCGCGGCGCCGAGCAGCTGGAACAGGAACATCTCGGTGAAGGAGATCTGTCCCATGAGCTCGTCCACCAGGTCCTTCCCGCGCACTTCGATGCGGTCTTCCGTCGCGCCGCAGATCCGGGTCGACTTCTTGGGAGGTCGTTCCATGCCTGCCTCTCGCCGAGCGGTGATCGTTGTGGTGTGTTGGGTGCCGGCAGGATAGCCGACCGGCGCGCTCAGCCGCCCAGGAATCCGCCCAGAAACTCCTCCGCGCGCGCGATGATGAGCGGAATCGACGCCGCCAGCTCGTGCTCGTCGTCCACCTCGACGAGCCGCACGTGCCGCTTGCCCGCCACCCACGCTCGCGACAGCGCCGGGTCGACCACGTCGTCGCGCGCCCCGTGGATGAACAGCGTCGGCACCCGGACATCCGGCGTGCCGCCCGAGCGCCCCTCCACCTCGCGCGCGTCGCGGATGAAGTCGAAGTGCATGCGGGCCGGCGCATCGGTCACATGATCGTGCACCTCGATCCAGCCGCTCCGCTCCCAGGCCCGGAACGCGTCCTCACCGATGCGGGCCGGCCAGCGCTCGGCGATGCGAAAGGCGGGCGCCAGCAGCACGAGCGCGCAGATCCGCGCGTCCAGCTCGGCCGCGCGCGCGGCCGCCAGCCCGCCCAGGCTGGAGCCGAACACCACCGCCCGGTCGGTGCCGTCGCCGATCGCGCCGCGAATGACGTCGATCATGGCGCTCAGCCGCCAGCGCTCGAACGACGGCACCCGCCCGTCCAGCCGCGCCAGCTCGATGCCGCGCCCCGCGAAGTGCTCGGCGAGCGCCACCGCCTTGCGCGATCCGGGCCCCGACGCGAACCCGTGCATGTAGAGCCAGCGCGGCCCGGGCCGCGAGGGGGTCATGCCTGGAGACATGAAGAGAGACTACCGTGGCGCGTTCGCTGTGGCGCCCTCACGACGGTCAGGCACATCGTCGCGGCGGAGGACCCGGAGGTCGAGGCCTGCTCGACGACGAGGACCGCAACGCCCCGCGCAGCGGGCGGTAGGCGGGCCTGCCGCCCGCCGTGCCCTCAAGGCCGCTGGACCTCGCCGGACCCGCTAGACCTTGAGCTCGCGGGCCACGGCCACCGCCGCGTCCACGTTCTGCAGGTGGCTGAGCTGCGCGAGCATGTGCTCCTTCACGCGCGTCGTCATGAGCGCGAGGTCGGCGTCGGAGACGTCCATCGCCACCGCGTAGGCCTTGATGAGCGCGGCCTCGCCCTTGCCGTAGTCGCCGTCGCACAGGGCGAGCAGCAGCGCGGTCATCAGGAAGAGCTGGCGCGTCTCGCCGCGCGGGAGGGCGAGGGCCAGCGTGTCGGCGGCGATCGGCCCCTGGCGGTCCAGGGCGGCCAGGTCGGACGGGCGGTTGCTGATCGAGGCGAAGAACTCGCTGACCAGGGCGCGCTCGCGCTCGTGGATGTTGCCGTCGGCGCGGGCCACGGCGAACAGGCCGCGGCCGATCGCCTGGGCCTCGTCCTCGTTGATCTCGATCTCGGGCAGCAGGTCGTCGGTCATCTCGCTCTCCTCCTGGATCGTCCGCTCATCGCCTGTCGCGACACGAGATCTTGAGCTCGGCCAGGCGCCGCTGCAGCGCCTCCATCGACAGGTCGGCGTACTTCTGCGGCAGCATGCGCCGGCTGGAAGACTCGAAGACCGCCAGGAGCTCCATGTACTCGAGCATCTCGCGGTCGTGGGGCGGCAGGTAGTCGGCGATGGCCTGGGCGAAGTGGGCGGCGGTGATCTTCGCCTCGGCCGACGACCTCGCGCCCGAGCCCTCCGCCGGGCCCGAGCTCGCTGCCGGGCCCGCCTGGCCGGCCTGCTCGGCGGCCAGGTTCTGGGCCAGGAGCGCGATCGCCTCGATGTCGGCGTTGCTGTAGCCGATGATCGGCTGCGAGACCGCCTCGCGGTCGCGCGGGAACTCGATGGCCGCGTCGAGCCTGTGCTTGCGCACCTGGGCGGCCAGCACCAGCTCCACCTCCGCCGCGCTCTGCGCGTAGAGGAACGGGATCTTGCGGTCGAGCCGGCCGGCCCGCTTGATGTCGACGTCGAGCTTGTCGGGCCGGTTGGTCATGAGGATGAAGAGCACGCGGCCGCGGTTCGTGGTGTCGCTCATGAACTCCTTGAGCCGCGCCACCACCCGCGAACCGGTCCCGCCGTCGGTCTCGCCCCCCTCGCCGCCCGAGCCGAACGATCGGTCGCCCTCGTCGATGATGACGATGATGTTGCCGATCGCGCGCACGACGTCGAGGATCTTCTCCAGGTTCGACTCGGTGGAGCCCACCCACTTGGAGCGGAAGTTCTTGAGCTTGAGGGCGGTGAGGCCGCTCTCGCGCACGAACGCCTCGGCCACGAACGTCTTGCCGGTCCCCATCGGCCCGGTGAACAGGAGGCCCATCGGCACGCGGCTGGTCCGCCCCTCGCGGATGTTGCGCGCGATGCCGCCCAGCTCGCGCTTGATCTCGTCCATGCCGCCGACCACCGAGAAGTCGTGCGCCGGCTCGACGAACTCGACCAGGCCGAAGCACTCGCGCTCGATGATCTCGCGCTTGCGCCGGGCCAGGAGCGCCAGCGCCTGCTCCATCTCCTCGCTGGTCTCTCCCCCCTTCGCCGGGGCGGGCGTCACGCCGACAAGCTCGTTCACGTCCTCGCGCGACATGCCCTGGGTGACGGCGGCCAGCTTGCGCGCGCGCTTCTGGTTCTCCGGCCCCGGGCCGATGAGCGACTCGATGTAGCGGGCGCGCGACTCCGCGTCCTCGGCCGAGGCCGGCGGCGCCTGCAAGATGGAGCTTATCTGCACGACCTTGAGCCCGGCGGTCAGGTCGGCCAGGCGATCGCACCACTCGCGGTCGAGCTCGCGGTTGCCCCACTCGATGACCTGCCGCCGCACCTCCCGCTCCGGCATCGGCACCTTGACCGCCGCCACGCGCGGGTTGGACATGATCTTGTGGTGCAGCTCGGCCGGCGCGTCGGTCAGGAGGATGACGACGTTGTCCGACGCCTCCAGCTCGGGCGCCATCGACCAGCGCTGCAGTGTCACCGCCGCCAGCCGGTCCTGCTCCGACGAGAAGCTGGCGTCACCGGCGGGGGCCACCATCTCGACGTAGTCGATCAGCAGCCCGACGTTGTCGCGCGTGAAGAGGAGCTGCTCGAGGATCGGCAGGACCCGGGCCGGCGCGCGCTGGACCAGGAGCTCCTCGAGCCCCTCGACCGGCCCGGCCTTCTTGATGAAGCGCACGCCGGTCGACACGTTGAACTGGATGATGACCTGCTTCTTCTCGAGCACCTCGCGCGCGACGAAGTCCGACACGGCCATGAGCTCGCCGTCGCGCAGCACCCGGTCGTGCACGTTGCCGTACAGCACGAACACCGAGGCCTCGCCGCGCAGGTAGCGTCGGCGCAGCTCCTCGGCCCACGACGGCAGCTCCGCGGCGGGACCCGCCACGGGTCACATCGTCTTCTTGGTCGTCGCCTGCTTGGCCGCCGAGGCGTTGCGCAGGCGCTCCCACTCGGCCTTGGCCGTCACGTCGCCGCTCTGCTGGCGCAGCTTCTTGAGCTTGGTGTCGAGGTCCGACTCGCCCAGCTCCTGGCCCAGGTTGGCCTGCGCGATGGTGTCCTTGATGTGCGTGCGCACGTTGTCGAGCGCCTTGACCTCGTTCTCGATCGACACGCCCTCGAGCTGCTCCTGCACCCGGATGCGCGCCTCGGCCGACGCCATCTTGGCCAGCATGTTGTCCTTCTCGGACTTGAGCTTCTGGATCTCCGACTGCACCTGGAGGAGCGAGGACTTGGCGGAGTCGGCGTCGGCCACGGCCTGCTCGAGCTCGGCGGTGAGCTCGGCGACCGTCGCCTGCAGCGATTTCTGCTTCTGCACCAGGATGAGGCCGAGCTCCTGCTGGTTGGTCTCGACCGC
>DATFRY010000147.1:0-28211 GCA_035262925.1 Kofleriaceae bacterium
GGTGGCGGCGAAACGATGTGCCGGGTGTTCGCGATAGCGTGGACGGAGGAGAATATCGTTGCGGATAACCCCGAGCCGTCGTTTGGCGCGGTCGAAGGCTGGTGGGATGCGGATGCCAACGTCTATTCGTATCACTCTGCCCCGCCCGGCCCGGAGACCTTCGAGGTCTCGACCCTGTACGACGGCGAGGACGCGTTCATCGCCGAGGGTGCGGCGGTGGGCCTCGTGACCGCGCGGTCGCGGGTGGCCAACGACTTCGTTGGCGGCATCCGCAATCAGTTCACGTATCGACGCGACGAGGGCCGTCTTGTGGAGGTCGACCTTCACGTGGACGATTACTTCGTCGCGGACGAGACCACCATCTACAGTGAACACGACGAGCTCGGCCGGCCCCTCGAAGGGCAGTCGGACCGTCTCGAGGTCGACTTGATCACATCCAGGTGCGAGGGCATTCGCACCACCTTCGCGTATGACGACGAGGCACGCACGATCACCGAGTCGGTCTCTCGCGGGACGAATCCCGACACCCAGCAACCATGCGGGAGGACCTATGTCATCGTGACGGAGCACGACGACGACGGCATCGCCATCCGTGACCGGTGGTGGTTTGACGTCGGGGAGCCGACGGGAGAGCCGTTCATGACGAACACCGTCGATGTCGAGGAGACCGATCGAGTCTGCGTCGATACGACCGCCGCGCGGACCTGATCGGGTGGACCACCTGCGGCGCAGTACAACAGGCACTTGTCTACACCGATCGCCTCGCGACGACTGAGCAGGTCGGATGCTGGCCGGACGCAAGACTTGCGAAGGTTGGCCCGCGATCATCGTCCATTCGGCCTCGAGGGCGCATGTTCGAGGACGACGCTGGTACGTCCCGCCATGGCGACGCGGAGAAGCTCGATGATGGCGCCGCTCTGCTGGCCGACTGGGTGGCGCAGGTGCTCCATGCCGAGCCGGCGCTCGACCAGACGTGGAAGGATCACGCCCTCGCCCTTCGGACTGCTTTCGAGATCTTCGGATACGGCCAGGAGCTGATCGTCGAGCCTGGCCCCTTCACCTACGTGGCCAGCGACCCGTTCTACGCCTATCAAACATCGCCCTCGGCGCAAAACGTACTCGTGGTCGACAACGACGATACGGTGTCGAAGAAAGAGAGCGCGAGCTCGCGCGTGCTCGCACATGGCGCCCAGGGCAACACACCGTGGGTGCAGGCGAGTCATGCCCACTATGGGCCGCTCGGTGTGTCGCTGGTTCGCACATTCGCATTCGCCAAGCCGGATACGTTCGTCGTCATCGACCACCTGCAGTCGTCGGCGCGCCATCAATACGCGCAACACTTTCACCTGCACCCGGATCTCGAGCATCTCGAGACGCCCGACGATCACACGGTGATCGCGTCCCGCCCGGGCGGCCCCTCGCTCGCCATCGCGGCCGGCTTCCGACCCGATCGGATCGAGATGCCGCGCGGGGTGGCCGAGGGGAGCGTCCGCAGAGGTTGGTACTTCCCCAGTTTCCTCGTGAAGCAACCCGCCTACGATGTCGTGACCGAGGGGGCCGCCGACACCATCGACCTGCCCGTGGTGATCGTTCTGTCCGCGCCGGGGAAAGCCGCGCGGATACCGGCCGACCTCGCCTATCGCGAAGCGGGCCAGCTTGCGACGCTGTCCTGGCGGCTCGACGGTATCGAGCACACGCTCAGCGTGCCTCGACATTGAGCGCGACGCTGGATCCGCCGTGGAAGAGCGATGAGGAACGGTCGATGTCCCGCTTGCCACGAGCTCCTCGCTTCCTGACCGCCGCCGCTCTTCTGGCCGGCCTCGCCGGCGCCGTCGTGCTCGGCGGCACCCAGGGCTGCGACTGCGGCGATGCCACCTCGTCGCGGCGGGCCGCTCCCGAGAACGGCCTGGCTGCTCGCCGCGTTGGCGCTCGCCGCCCTGCCCGGGTCGCCGGCGAACGGAGACGCGGATGCCAGCCCGAGCGGATGCTCGAGGCGTGCCATGGTGGCGACCCGTACGAGTGCGAGCTCGGCCGCCTGCTGCATGGCAAGGCGGACCTCGCCACCATGGCCGGGCTGCTGAAGGATCAGCCTCGCGACATGGAGGCCCTCCTGCGCGCGCTGTTCCCTGCCATCGGCGGCAAGCCGATCGCCGACCGGCCGATCCCCATCCCGCCCGGTGCGGTGTTCGCTCACAAGGGCTTCGCGCCGTACCCGCTTCCTTCGCGCGTCGACTGGCTCGCCGACCCGTTTCGAAACAACAGCTGGCGTCTTCGCTTCCAGAGTCTGGACTGGTTCTTCCCGTACATCCGCGGCGACGCGGCCGCGCTCGATACGGGCGCGGCCATCCTGGCCGACTGGGTGCGGCAGATGCTCTTCACGACCCCAACGAACAACCTGACATGGACGGATCACGCCGTCTCCATGCGGCTGGATCGCGCTGCCCAGCTCACCGAGCGCTACATCGCGGACCACGCGGTCCTCAACCGGCGCTACCTCGTCGCCGCTGCACAGCTCATCGTCACTCACCTTTACGTGCTCGCGGCGGGGTGTTGCTATGCACAGGGCCACAATCACGGCGTGCTGCACGATCTGGCCATCCTCACCTGGGTGAAGCGGTATCCTGCACTGCGCGACGGACCGCGGATGCTGGAGCTGGCCACGCGCCGCCTGCTCGAGCAGCAGGTCCGACCGTCCGTGACGAGCGACGGAGTCCACGTCGAGAACAGTCCCTGCTACCACGTGTTCTATGTCGGGCTCCTCAACCGCGCGATCCGCATCGCGATGGATGCCGGCGAGAAGCCGCCCGCCGACATCGTCCACGCGCGAGACTCGATGTTCGAGCCCCTGGTGCAGGCCCTGCAACCCGACCAGACGCTGGCGCAGTTCGGCGACTGCAACGACGCCCGCCAGTCACGCAGGCTGCGCGAGCTGGTGAAGGACACACGCGCGCTCGGCGTCGGTGATCCCGCCGCGCTGGCGCCGCTCGAGTGGGTGCTCAGCGGCGGCAAGAGTGGAGTGGCGCCCGCGCTCGACCGTGTGTACGAGATCGGCGGCTACGCGAGCTTTCGGGATCGCTGGGACCCCGCCACCGGCACTGGAACGACGGTTCACTTCAAGACCAGCCACCTCAGCCGCGTCCACTACCACGCCGACGAGACCGCGTTCGAGGTGTTTGCGTACGGCCGGACGTTGATCGTCGAGCCCGGAGCGTTCTCCTACGACTCCAAGGACCCGCTGTTCGACTACCAGCGCTCGCCGTCGGCGCAGAATGTCCTCGTGGTCGATGACGACGACAGGCTGGAGCAACCGGCCAGGCCCACGTCGCGCGTGGTCGCCCACGGAGTCGACGGCAAGACCGTCTGGGTGCAGGGCACCCACGTCCGCTACGCGAGGCTGGGAGTCTCGTCCCTGGTGCGCACCCTCGCGTTCGCAAAGCCCGACACGATCATCGTGATCGATCACGTGAAGGCGGCAGGGCAACACCGGTATGCCCAGCACTTTCATCTGAGCCCGGATCTGTCGCATGTCCAGCTGGCCAGCGACCGCGCGGTCGTCGCCAGCATGGACGGCGGTCCGTCGGTTGCCATCGCTGCCGCACAGCCGGCGACGATCGAGACCCCGCGCGGCGTGGCGGACGGAGCAGTGCGCAAGGGCTGGCATTTCCCGGACTATCTCGTCAAGAAGCCGGCCTACGACGTGGTGATGCGCCACGCCGGCAGCGAGATCGACCTGCCCGTTCTGATCGTGCTGTCCGCGCCGGGGCATGCAGCGCGGATCCCGGCCGACATCGCCTATCGCGAAGAGGGCCAGCTTGCGACACTGTCCTGGCGGCTCGACGGTATCGAGCACACGCTCAGCGTGCCTCGACACTGAACGGGACGAAGGATCGGCCGTGGAAGAGCGAAGCGGACAGCGCGAGTTCGACGTCATCCTGCTCTCCGACTTTCGCTTTCCGGGGGGCACGTCGCACTCGAACGCGGAGGAGATCCGGGCGCAAGCGCAGCTGCGGATGTCGACCGGGCTGCTTCAGGTGCGGAGCCCGGTGCTGAGGAAGGAGCGGCCGATCGCGCCGGTCATCCAGCGCTGTGTGGATGCTGGCCTCGCCGCGTTCGTACCGGCGGGGGCGCGGGCCAGGTGCAGGCTGCTGGTCATCAGGCATCCGACGGTGCTGCTGCACAGCAGGCGGGAGATGCCGGCGGTGGACGCGGAGCGGGTGGTCGTCGTCGTGAACCAGCCGCCCATGGACTTCAAGCGGGGCGGTCCCTGCTACGACCTGGGCGAGGTGCAGACCAGGACGAGGCGGTTCTTCGGGACGGTGGGGACCTGGTTTCCGATCGGGCCGCTGGTGCGCCGGGCGATGCTGGCCGAGGCGCCGGTGCGGAACCTGGCGCCGGACGACTGGCACAACATCATCGACGTCGACGAATGGCGGGCGCCGCGCACTTCTTATGTGGGCGACAGGCCTGTCATCGGGCGCCATTCGCGCGACTCGCCGGACAAGTGGCCCGACAGTCGCGAGGACCTGCTGCTCGCCTACCCCGACGACGGGGAGCTCGCGGTCCGCATCCTTGGCGGGGCTGACGGCGCGCAGGAGTTGCTCGGCCGGATCCCCGACAGCTGGACGGTGCTGCCGTTCGGCGCGGTGCCGGCGCGCGATTTTCTGGCCGGCATCGACTTCTTCGTCTATTACCACCACCCGCGCTGGGTCGAGGCGTTCGGCCGGACCATCCTCGAGGCGCTCGCCAGCGGTGCGCCGGCGATCCTCCCACCCCACTTCGCCGAGCTGTTCGAGGATGCCGCGCTCTACGCGGCGCCGGCGGAGGTGCGCGGACTCGTCCGCGACCTCTACGCCGACCGCGCGCGATACGAGGAGCGGTCGCGCCGGGGCATCGAGCTGGTCGAGCACCGGTTCAGCTACGTGGCGCACGCGCGTCGGATCGAGGAGCTGTTGCGCGAAGCGCCGCAGGAGGAGGCGGCGGCGGAGGCGCCGCCGCGCCGGCTGTGGCAGAAGCTGGCGCTGGCGCGGTCGCGGCCGGCGAGCCTGGCCGCGAACCTCGACGCGGAGACTGCCTACCGGCTCCGGATCGACATCGACGAGGTCCCGCCAGGCACACGGGCCCTCGTGCGCGGCACATCCGCAGCCACGGGCAAGCCGCTCTTCGAGGTGGCGCTGCCGGAGGGGGCGCGGCGGGTCAGCACGTACGTGGCGACCGAGGACCGGCCGGAGCGGGTCGAGATCGCGCTGGTCGGCGACGGTGACGTCGCGCTTCCTGTGCTGAGGCGCGTGCGGGCCGAGCGCCGCGCCGACCGGCCGCGGCCGCGGAGACTCGAGCTGGGTGACAGGAGCGTCACCGCGGCGATGGCCACCTACCCGGCGCGCGAGGAGATCGCCCCGGCCGCGGTCGACAGCCTCGTCACGCAGGTCGACCGCCTGTTCGTGTACCTCAACAACTACGACGAGGTGCCCCCGTTCATCGCGAGGCACCGCCATCGGGATCGGATCGTCTTCATCCTCGACCCGGCCAGCGAGCGGCGGGCGGCCGCCAAGTTTCACTGGCTCAGCTGGGTGCGCGGCTACCACCTCCTGTGCGACGACGACATCATCTACCCGCCCGACTACGCGGCGCGCATGGTCGCCGCGGTCGAGCAGGAGCAGCGGCGCGCGATCGTCGGCGTCCACGGCGTGGTGTTTCACCCGATCGTCGAGGACGCGCGCGGCTCGCGCCTCGCCGTGTTCAAGTTCGCCGAGGCGCTGACCGCCGCCACGCCGGTCCACTTCCTCGGCAGCGGCGCCGCCGCGCTCCACTCCGATGTGCTCGCGTCGATTGACTGGTCGCGCTTCCATGCCTATCCGATCGCCAACGACGAGATCCTCGCGGTCAGCGCCCGCCAGGGCGGCGTGCCCATGGTCTGCGTCGCGCGCGAGGCCGGCTGGCTGAAGCCACACGCGGGCATGAAGTTCGGCATCTTCGAGGAGCGCTCCATCGACGCCCGCGAGCACGACACCGCGACTCGCCTGCTGCAAAGTGCCAATCCCTGGCCGGATCTGAGAGGCAATCGCTGAAACGCCGGAGCGCCCGGCCATGGTAGGGTCGCGGGCTCTTGCTGTTCAGTTCGTGGATCTTCTGGGTCTTCCTGCCCGTCGTGCTCGCCGGGTACTTCCTGCTCCGCCACGCGAAGCAGAACGCCCTGCTGCTGGTGGCCAGCCTCGTCTTCTACGGCTGGTGGGACTGGCGCTTCGTCGGCCTGCTCGCCTTCACCGCTACCCTCGATTTCTGCGTCGCGCTCGGCCTCGACCGGCGGGCCCAGGGTACGGACGACCATCTCCTGCCGCGATCGCGGCGCAAGGCGCTCCTGCTGGCCAGCGTGGTCGCGAACCTCGGCGTCCTCGCGTTCTTCAAGTACTTCCACTTCTTCGAGGACAGCCTGGTCGATCTCATGTCCTCGGTCGCCGGCCATCGCGTGGAGCCGACCGGACTCGACATCATCCTGCCCGCCGGTATCTCGTTCTACACGTTCCAGTCGATGAGCTACACCATCGACGTGTATCGCGGCGAGCTGCGGGCCACCCGCAGTCTCGTCGACTTCGGCGCGTTCGTGACCTTCTTCCCCCACCTGGTCGCGGGGCCCATCGTGCGCGCCTCGCTCCTGCTGCCCCAGGTGGCGAAGCCGCGCCACCACGACTCGGCACGGTTCAACGAGGGCGGCTACCTCATCCTGTGGGGGATGTTCAAGAAGGTGGTGGTGGCCGACAACGTCTCGCCCCTGGTCGGCGCCATCTTCGCCGCCAACCCGGCGAGCCTGTCGGGAGGCACGGTGCTCCTTGCCTCCTACGCGTTCGCCCTCCAGATCTACTGCGACTTCTCCGGCTACACCGACATCGCCCGCGGCTGCGCGAAGCTGATGGGCTTCGAGATTCCCCTCAACTTCAACCTGCCCTACGCCGCGCGCAGCCCGAGCGACTTCTGGCAGCGCTGGCACATCAGCTTGTCCTCGTGGCTGCGCGACTACCTGTACATCCCGCTGGGCGGGAACCGGGCTCGGTCCGCGCGCGTCTACTTCAACCTCATGGTCACCATGCTGCTGGGCGGCCTGTGGCACGGCGCTCGCTGGACCTTCGTGGCGTGGGGCGCCTATCAGGGGCTGCTCCTGGTCATCTGGCGCGCCGCGGCGCCCCGGCTCGCGTCGGTGCCGATCCTGGCCGACGCCGCGCGCACCCGCGCGGTTCACTTCCTCCAGTGGCTCGTCTTCTTTCACCTCGTCTGCCTCGGCTGGCTCATCTTCCGCGCGCAATCCTTCACTCAGCTCCGCGACATGATCGCGGCGCTCCTCCGCGGCGTGGAGCTCGCCGGGAGCGGCGAGCTGGCCTGGCAGCTCATGCTGTTCGGCGCTCCGGTCGTCCTCATGCAGGTCGCCCAGTACTTCCGCGGGCGGCTCAACGTCGTGCTGGACCTGCCGGCGCCCGTGCGCGGCGCGCTCTACGCCTCCTGGCTCGTCGGCATCGCCCTGCTCGGGCAGTTCAAGGGAAATGAGTTCATCTACTTCCAGTTCTGAGCGGCGGTTCGTCGTCCCGCGCGGCGCCGTGTGGTGCCTCGTCTTCTTCGCCCTCGCCGAGCTGGGCTTCCGGCTCCTGCCGCGCTCCTTCTTCCTGACGATGGACCAGCACGACTACGCGCACGACGACACGCTGGACTACACGGCGGTCGAGCTGGCGGTCGAGATGCTTCCGCCGCCCGAGGTGGCCGTGATCGGCACCTCTCGCGCGCGCGAGGGCGTCCCGGTCCCGGCGCTGGAGCGGGAGCTGCGCCGAAGCCTCGCCCGCCCGGTCGAGGTCCGCAACTATGGCACCGCAGGCGGGCGGATCGACGTGTGGCTGGTGCTGGTCGACCGCTTGATCCGCGCCGGCAAGCAGCCGGACGTCCTCGTCGTCGCCCTCGACGGCTCCGACTTCCGCGACGCCGAGCCGCTCGGCGATCGCTACCGCCTGCTCGATCTGGACGGCCTCGCGGCCGACGTCTTCCGCAACGGCTGGCCCGGCGAGAAGGACATGACGCCGGTGCTCGGCAACTCGATGCCGCTCAGGATGTTGAGCGCGCGGCCGACGATCCGCTACCGGCTGGTGAGGCGCGGCGAGATGAACGCCGGCCTGGCGCGCAGGTCCGACGCCGCGTTCGGCGGGAACACCGCGTGGGCGAGGGAGTACGAGCGGACGGTCCGCAGGCAGGGGCTCCCGCCGCGCATGAGCGCCAGGAGGAAACGGATCGCCTATACCCGAGGCGGATACGTCATCAGCGAGCGCGCGATCGATCGGCTGCGCGAGCTGGTGAACCTCGCCACGACGAACGGCGTCAAGGTGGTGCTGGCCCAGGTCCCCGAGTCACCGCCGGTCCGCGACGCGCCCGCCGTGCAGCGAGCCCAGGAGCGCGTGCGCGCCGAGATGCGAGCGCTGGCCGGCGCCGCCGACACCTGGGTGTGGACGGCCGAGGGGGTGAGCGATCGCTTCGGCTGGTACGAGTACCGCGACACGTCGCACCTGAATCCCCGGGGCGCCGAGCGATTCGTCGAGCAGATCGCGCCGCTGGTGGCCCGGGCTCTGGCCGGCAAACCGCGGCCGTGATCGTCTCGGCGCGCGCGATGGCTGCGTCTCGGATTCACCCGCGCTTGCGGGCGCCTGCCTGCGGCGAGCCGCCCGCGCTGGACACCCCCCTGGGTCTGATGCAAGCTCGCACCATGTCACCGGCGGGCGAATCCACGCTCGACGCGGCCAGGGACGACGAGCCGGTCGATGAGGCGCGGCCGAGCTCCCAGCTCCGCCGCTATCTGCGCGAAGAATCGATCAAACTCCCCCGTGACCTGACCCGCCGCTCGGTCCTGGCGTCGGTCGGCTACCTCGCCTGGGCCCACATGTGGATCGGGCTGAGCCTGCTCGCGGCCCTCTACCTCCCGGGTGGCGTCCCCGCCATCCTGGCCGCCGGCTTCGTGCTGATCCTCCTGGCCCAGCGCAGCCTGCAGACCCTCGTGCACCACCTGTCGCACGACCTCCTGTCGCGCAACCGCCAGGTCAACGACTGGATCGGCAACCTGTTCGCGGCCGGCTTCATTGGCATGCGCATCCAGAACTACCGCCGGGTGCACTTCGTCCACCACGCCGAGAACGGCGGCGCGTCCGACCCGGAGTTCATCGACTTCTCCGCGGTGCGCGCTCGCGGCGGGCTGTGGCGGTACGTGCTCCACTTCGTGGCCATGGGCGAGGCGTTCGCCCTGGTGCGCAAGTACTACGCGCCTCGCCGCGCCGGAACCGGGGCGGAGCAGAAGAGCCCCCTGTCCGCCCGCCTGGCCGGCCTCGCGATCGTCGCGCTCTGTCAGGCCTCGCTGGTCGCCGCGTTCTGGCTGGCCGGCGCGCCGTACCTCTACCTCGTGTGGCTGTACGTCTCGGTGACGTGGTCGCCGATGCTGAGCCGGCTGCGCTTCCTGGTCGAGCACCCGGGCAAGGACGACCGCACGGTCAGCACGCGCGCTCCCTGGTACGAGGTGATCTTCTTCGCCCCGTATCAGTTCAACTATCACTTCGAGCACCATGTGTGGCCCGCGCTCCCCCCCTATCGCCTCCGCAGCGCCCACCACCACGTCGCCGGCAAGGGCTACTTCGAGCGGCACCCCGAATACCTGGCGAGCTCCTTCGTCGGTTCGCTGGCCCAGCGCGCGGCGCGCGAATAGCGAGTCGGTCGACCATGCAAGCCTGCCTGAACTGCGGCGAGGGCCTCGTCGGCCTGGTCGACGACATCCGCGACTGGGAGTACGGGGTCGACTGGCGATCGAAGCTCGTCATCTGCCCGAGCTGTGGCCTGGTGACCCAGGATCCGCCCGTGCGCAGCGAGCAGATCGAGCTCCTCTATCCCGATAATTACGTCGCGCACAGCGCCGCCTCTCGCTCGCGATCCGTCTATGGCCGGCTGAAGGCGGTGCTCGGCCGGCGCAGCGCGCAGGGCGTGGCGCAGCACATCCCGCCCGGCGGGAGCTGCCTCGAGGTCGGCTGCGGCAATGGCTCGTTCCTGGCCGTGCTCGGCGAGGTCCGCAGCGACATCCAGCTGGCCGGCGTGGACATCGCCGACCTCCACGTCACCGACGTCCCGCGCTTCACCTTCTACCGGGGCCAGCTCGAGGACGTGGACTTCGGCGGCCGCCGGTTCGACGTCATCTACTGCTCGAACCTGATCGAGCACGTGCCGGACCCGTTTCGCTTCCTGCGCAAGTGCGCCTCGATCCTCGCGCCGGGCGGGGTCATCTATGGCATCACGCCGGACCACCTGTCAGTCGATCGGTTGCTGTGGCGCCGGTACTGGGCCGGCTATCACTACCCGCGCCACACGTTCGTCTTCAACCATCACAACATGCGCAGGATCCTCGAGAAGTGCGGGTTCGAGTCGCTCCAGATCAGCGGCTCCTACGGCTTCTGGTACCTGTCATTCGCGAACCGGTTCGTCAGCCTGCCCGGCACCAAGAAGCGGGGACTTCTGTTCGCCGCCGTGACTGCGCTCTTCCTGCCGTTCGACCTCGTGGTCAACCTGTTTCGCTGCCACGGGTCCATGAAGTTCGTGGCGCGCCTCCCGGCGTGAGCGGCTCAGCGGCCGCGCGGACCCGCGCCGGCCGACCGGGTGCTGTCCTCGCGGACCGGCTCGTCGAGCTCCACGCTGGAGGAAGGCATCTCCCGCGCGAGATCCTCCGGCGTGGCCTGCCTGCGCAGCCAGTAGAGGATCTCCTCCTGGTTCTGGCGCAGGCGCGTGGCGATGTCGGCCATGAACCCGAAGAACAGGAGCGCAAAGCCGAGCGCGATGGCACCGCCGCCGGCGAAGGCTGCCCACTTGATCCACGTGCCCAGCGCGACCAGGTGGCCGTAGGACCAGATGAGCATGGCCACGCCGGCCAGGAAGCACGGCACCGACAGGGCGAAGCACAGGCTGAGCGGCCGCTGATCGCGATAGGTGCGCAGCATGATCGCGGCGGTGCGCATGCCGTAGCGCACCACGCTCTTGGCGACCTTGGACTTGCCATGCTCGCGCGTGCCTCGGACCGGAAGCGGGACCTCGCGGATGGGGATGCGCTTGGCCGCCAGGTCGAGGAAGGTCTCGTGGGTGTACGTGAAGCTGTGGCGGACGGTGAGCTGCAGCAGCGCCTCGCGCGAGTAGGCGCGAAAGCCGCAGGAGACATCGTGGAACTTCTCGCCGGTCATGCGGCTGACCAGACCGGAGACGCGCCGGTTGCCCCACTTCTTGACCCACGGCATCTCGGGCACGAGCTGGTGATCCGCGAACCGGCTCGCCGTGCAGACCAGCGCTTCGCCGTCGAGGATGGGCTGGATGAGCGTGCCGATGTCGGCCGGGTTGAACTGCCCGTCGGCGTCGATGGTGACCAGGAGGTCCGCGCGCAGTCGCAGCGCCGCGCGGACCTGACTGTGGAATGCGATGCCGACGCCGAGGTTGCGCGGGTGGCGCACCACGATGGCGCCGGCCCGGCGGGCAAGGCCCGCGGTGTCGTCGCTCGAGCCGTCGTCCACCACCACCACGCGCACGTCCGAAACGCCCGGAAACGCGGTCGGTACGCGCCCGATCACGTCGGCGACGGTGGCGGCTTCGTTGAAGGCCGGCATCCCGACCACCAACCGGAGGCCTGCGGCCGGGCCAGTCACAGCCGCGAGATTACACCGGACCGGGCGCCAATTGTGCCTCGGGGGCCATTGCCGTAGGATGCGCCCGGTGCCTGCCAGGACCGTCTACCGAGTCCCTGCCCCGCTCCTCCAGCGAATGGCAGCCGAGCTCCCGCCCGAGGAGCGCGACGAGATGGCCATCCCGAGTTATCTCCACCGCAACCCCGCCATGCGCTGGATGGCCTGGCGCCGCGTCCATGTGGTGGCAGAGCGCCTGCAGCTCGTCGCTGCCAGCTGGCGCGCCCAGGAGGACCGGCACATCGTCGACTTCGGCTGCGGCGCGGGCGTGCTCCTGGAGGAGGCCAGCCGCATCGCCGATTCGGTCACCGGCATCGACATCGTGCTCCGCGCCGCGGAGATGCTGGTGGCAGAGCTGCGCCTTACGAACGTGACGTTGCTCTCACCGGACCAGGCAGCGGCGGCCATCGAGCCGGCCAGCACCGACGTCGTCATCGCCGGCGAGGTGCTCGAGCATCTGGAGGACGACCTCCCCACCACGCTCGAGCGCTTCCGCACCTGGCTCAAGCCGACCGGACGCCTCCTGGTCAGCCTGCCGACCGAGTCGCGCCTGTACCGGGCCGGACGGCGGCTGGCCGGATTCTCCGGCCACTATCACCACCACAACGCGGCGGCGCTTGACGCGGCCATCGCGACCACCGGCTTCCGGCGCCTGTGGCTCGACAAGCTGCCCCTCGGCGGGCCCTTCACGATCTACTGGGTGGCCGAGTACGCGCCGCCGATCGCCTGATCAGGTAGAGCCAGGCAGGCAGCGCCGCCGCCGCGGCGAACAGAAGCGTCAGGACCTGCGTCACGATGCCGGTCAGGATCGCGGTGTCGAGGCCGACGCCGACCCACACGTAACCGACGGTCCAGCTCGCCTCGAGGGTGCCGACCATGCCGACGCTGGGCAGCGGGAGCGCGGGGCCGGCGAGCGCCAGGCTGGTCGCCTGCACGACCGCCAGCCAGTTCAGCTCCACGCCGAACGCCCGGACGATGGCGTCGATGGACGCCATCTGCATGGCCTGTAGGGCGACGGTCCACAGCAGCACGCTCGCCCGCTGCCGACCGCTGAGCTGCGACTCGCCCAGGATCGTCTCCTCGATGCGCTCGAACGCGCGCTTCACGCGAGGCAGGCGGTCGACGCGCATCCACCGTGCCATGGCGGCGGCCATGCGCAGGCAGAGGCGCATGACGGCGCGAAACCGCGCCAGCAGGAGCGCGATGGCCGCGAGCAAGGCGACCAGGACGGCGAGCCAGCCCCTGTACGCGGTCCCGGTCCTGAGAAGCGTGGAGAGCGCGAGCAGTCCGATGAGGACCGCGAGCTCCACGATTCGCACGACGATGAGGAGGACCAGCGTGCGCGACGCGTCCTGACCGGCGTGACGGCGGAGCAGGAATGGCAGCGTGAGCTCGCCCAGCCGCATCGGGGCGATGCGGTTGTAGAAGGTCTGCACGCTGATGGCGGCGGTGTTGATGCCCAGGCCGGGCTCGGGCTGGAACGCGGACCAGCGCAGACCGCGCCCCCACACGATGGCGAGAGACCACGCCACGGAGACCGCGATCCAGCCGAACCTCGCCGAGGCGAGCGCGTCCAGCGCGCGCTGCCAGTCCACCTGGGCCGCGAGCAACGACACCGCGCCGCCCGAGATGACGAACGCGGCCAGGACCCGGGCGGCCCGCGCCAGCCCGCGTCGACGCGGTTCTGTCGCAGAGCTCGGCGGCGCCACGCGGCAGGTTGTACGACGAGCGCCGCACGCGGCCAATCGAAAGTGCAGGCAAATACGGGATTTGACACGTTTGCGCGGCCTCTGTTAGAACGACCCCGCCGATGGGGCAGGTGATTCTGTGGGCCTACGTGCAGCTGGTGGGCCTGGCACTGGCGACCGCCTGCGGCTGGGCGCGCCGGCCCATGATCGGATGCGCACTCGGCTTCCCGCTCGGGCTCGTCGCGTGGGGGAGCGCCCTCATCGCGCTGCTCTGGCTCGGACTGCCCCTGGTCGCGGCCATCGGGGCGGCGGCGATCGTGCTCGCCGTGGCGGCGGGTGCGGCCGCCTGGCGCCGCCGCGCTGACGTCGATGGGCGCGCGCTCGCCGCCGCGGCCGCGGCCCTTGCGATCACGGCCGCGGTGGCCGCCCTGGCCACCGCCTTCCCGCTGGCCATCGTCGCCGAGCGCGGACACCGCATCCTGCTCGCGGCCACCGCGATCGGGCGCAACGTGGACTCGATCGACTTCATCTGGAACATCCTCCCCTCGCCGCCGGTGTTCCAGGCGTCGCTGCACGCCGCCGCGCCGCTGGTCGCCGGACGGCCGTTCTTCGCGGCGCTCTCGCCCCTGTGCGGGATCGCGGCGGTGGTGCTGCTCGCCGGCGGCGGCGCAGAGCTGGCCGGGCGAGGGGCGGGCCGCGCCGTTCGCGCGCTGCTGGGGCTGGTCCTCGCCGCCGCGCTCTGCTCCTTCCTCTTCGCCGTGCAGGCGACCGCGGTGGATCTCCACGCCGCGGCGGCGCTCTTCGTCATCGCGTTTCTGGTGGCGCACGCGATCGGCGAGGAGTCGGCCGCCCCGGCGTCGATCTGGGCCGAGCTCCTGCTCCTCCTCGGGTTTGCCCTGCAGGGGCTCGCCGAGTCGGTCGCCGCGTCGGCGATGCTGCTGGCCATCTATGGTTGCGACCGCCGCGACCCCGCCCGCCTGGCCCGACCGATCTTCCTCTACACCGCCGTGCTCACCGCCTGGCACCTCCTCCTGTGGGAGGCCATCGGGAGAAGGTCGCTGACGGTCGAGCCCAGAGAGGCGCTCGCGTTGACCGCGGCACCGGTCCTCGCCTGGGCGGGGCTCCTCGCCGGCACGGTGCGCCTCAGCCGGCCCGCGCCTCGTCGAGCTCTGGCGCTCGCGGCGGCGGGTCTGCTCGTCGTCGGCATCGGGCTGGCGTTGGGCTGGACCGGGGATGGCGACCCGGGCGAGCGCTGGACGGCGGCGGCGCGGTGGTTCGGCCGCTACCGACCTGGCCTGTCCGATTGCCTGCTCCTCGGGCTCGCCGCCGTCTGTGTGCCGCTGGCACGGGGCTCGGCCAGCGCCGCCGCGGCTGCGTCGGTCTGCATCCTCGCTGCCGTCGAGCTCCTCATCGACCTCGGCGAGCCAATCGATCCGCGCGAGCTGGCCGGCCCCTTGCGCGTGGCGGCGGCCGCGCCGGCGCTCCTCCTTGTCATGCTCACCGGCGTCCGCCTGCTGACCGCGCGACGCGACGAGACCGAGAGCCGTCTCGATTCCGCCGCGACGGCGACGACGGCGACGACGGCGACGAGTGGGACTGCGCCGGCGCGCGTGAATCTCCTGCCCGCGCCGCGCGGGCTGTTCGCGGCGGTAGTGGCGATTCTCCTGCTCACCAACGTGCACCATCAGGTTCGCGCGCACAGGCTCACCCTGAGGGATGCCAGGCGGCTCCTCGCCGCCGGCCCGACGTCGCTCGCCGGCGACGAGCGACAGTTCGCGTACTACCTCATGGGCGAGTGGATCCCCGGTGCCACGGTCGTGATTCCCCCACGCCTGGCCGACCATGCCGTCTTCTTTCGCGTGCTCGGACGCGTAGCGGTCGAGATCGCCGAGTCGACGCCGCGCCTGAGGCCAGACGCGGTCGCGCAACTCGCGCCGCTTCGCGCGGCGCGCCGGCCGCTCTACTACCACGTCGCCGCAGAGAGCGAGTCGGTCTATCTCCTCCCCTCCCCGCGGAGCTCGCGCTACGTCCTGGCCGAGGCGAGCCCCGGCACCCTCTACCTGCTCCCCGAGCCGCTCTACTTCTGGTCCGCGATCCCGGCGCCGGGCGCCGCCGGTGCCGCGCGATGACACAGGCCGGATTTTTCGCGCTGGTGTACGCGGCCGGGCTCGCCTTCAACCTTGCGTGGGGGCCGCGACGCGACGCCGTGCTCGCCTGCGCGCTCGCCTTTCCCTGCGGGCTCACCTTCTGGGTCCTCGGCGCGCTGCTCGGGGTGGCCACGGGGCTGGCCTCCGCGCCGGCATTCGGCCTCGGCACGCTCGTCGCCCTGGTGGTGGGCTCGGCGGCTGCGTCGCTGCGGCGGGCCTGCACCCCGATCTCGTGGACACGCGTGGCGGCGTGCAGCGCGGCGTTCGTCGCCGGCGCGGTCCTCGTCTCTCAGTTCAGCCTGGCCAAGTTCTCGCCCGACTCTCACCAGTTCCTCCGCATCGCCGCGGTGTTCTCGCGCGGCGGCCGCCTGGGCGAGACCGCCGCCTTCCTCGCGGATCGC
This sequence comes from Kofleriaceae bacterium, assembly GCA_035262925.1. Classification (GTDB taxonomy): domain Bacteria; phylum Myxococcota_A; class Polyangia; order Haliangiales; family Haliangiaceae; genus DATFRY01. Next base: position 15,960 of record DATFRY010000147.1, read on the forward strand.
GGGATCTTCACTTTCCTGTCCTACGCCGCGGGCGAGCTGGCCGGCGTCGACTTCATGTTCTCGCTCGCACCCGTCGTCGGCCTGTCGCTGGCCGCGCTGCTCGCGGTGGCGATCTCTCGAGCGCTCGAGCGCGAGGGGGTCGACCGGCGCACGCGCCTGCTCGCGTCGGCGGGCGTCACCGCGGCGGTGATGACCACGTACGTCATCGCGTTTCACATGGTCTACATCCACGCCAACCTGGGCTCGGCGCTCTACCTGTTCGGGTTCGGCGCGCTCTTCTGGCTGGCCGAGCGCGACGGCGACGCCTCGCTCCTGTCCCCCGCGCTCGTCTGCCTGGTCGCCTTCTCCATCCACCGGGTCGAGGCACCGGTGTTCGCCGCCCTGTTCGCCGTGCTCGCGGCGTGGCCGAGCCAGCTGCCGCGCAGGCTCCTCGCCGCCGGCCTCTTCGCCTTCGGAGCCATCACCGCCGGGTGGCTCTTGCTCCTCAGCGCCGCCATCCCGTCGGAGGGCGAGTTCCTGACCCCTGGGCGCGCGGTGTTGCTGTCGGCGATGTCGCTGGCGCCGCTGGCCGGCCTGCCGCTCGCGGCCCGGCTCCCGCGGGCGCTGGTCGCGCGCCACCTGCCCACGGCGGTCCTGGTGGTCGCGTCGGTGGGCCTCGCAGTGACCTTCGCCATCAAGCCGCATCACATGATGACCTCGCTGGAAGCGGTCGTGGTGAATCTCCTCGGCGTTCAGATCGGCCTCTTCGGGTATGCGTGGTGGGCCGCGCTGGCCCTCGGCGCGCTGTGCCTCGCCACGCCGCCGTCGCGCATCGCCCGCCCGTTGCTCATGGGCGTGGCGGTGTCGGTCATCGTGGTCGTGCTGCTAGGCTTCTTCCGAGTCCCCTACCGGGTCGGACCGGCCGACTCCGCGGGCCGCATGTTCATTCACTTCTTGCCGCTCCTCTACTTCCTCTACGCGGTCAAGCTGGTGCCGCTCCGGCGGTGGCGCGCGAGCGCGGCCGAGGAGGCCGGATGAGAGCGCGGCGCGTGCTCGGGGCCGCCCTTCTGGCCGGGCTGGTCGGACTCATCGCGGTCCAGGTGCGCGAGCTCCCCCGCCAGCAGTCGCGGGGTTCGTCCGACCGCCGGTTCACCCTGCGACCCGAGGCAGACATCGAGTCGCTCGCGGCCAGGTCGCGATCCGACACGGTGCGGTTCCGCTACGGCCTGTGGTACTGGCTCGCTCGCCAGCTGCCCGGGACGACCATTCGCGTGACCCACGGCACGGAGCCGTTGCTCTCCCCACTGCGCGGCGTCGGCGACATCCAGGTGCTCCCCTGGAACAAGACGACCTCGCTGGAGCTGACCTCGTCGTCATCCCGCAAGCTCCTTCAGCGCGCCACGGGCGAGTTCCGGCTGCCGGAGGGCCGCTTGCACGTCCTGGTCGATCCGCGCGCAGACGAGTACGTGCTGCTCACGCTGGGCGGCGCGCCGTACTTCATCCTGCCGCGCGACCAGCTAGGGCGCAGGCGGCGCTAGGCCGCGCCCTGCGCCCTGAGGCGCGGCCGGGCAACGGCTACCGCGAGCCGGCGCCGGCGGCGGGCACGGACTTGAGCTTCTTCTCCTGGCCCATGTAGGTCGTGCACACCTCGTCGGGGGTGCCGGAGACGACGATGTGGCCCTTCTCGACCAGGATGGCGCGGTTGCAGATCTCCTGGATGAGGCCGAGGCTGTGGGAGGCGATGAGGACCGTGCCGGCCTCGTTCATCATCTCCTTGATGCGCGCGGTGGAGCGCTCGCGGAAGTCGGCGTCGCCGACGGCGAGGACCTCGTCGATGAGGAGGATCTCGGGGCGGACGGCCGCGGCGACGGAGAAGCCGAGGCGGGCCTTCATGCCGCTGGAGTAGGTGCGCAGCGGCTGGTCGATGAACTCCTCGATGCCGGAGAACTCGATGATGCTGTCGCGCAGCTTGTCCAGGAGCTGGCGGCGGTGGCCGAGGATGGCGCCGTAGAGGTAGATGTTCTCGCGGCCGGACAGGTTGCCGATGAAGCCGACGCCCAGGCCGGCCAGGAGACACACGCGGCCGGAGCGGCGCGCGACGCCGCGGTCGGGGCGGTAGACGCCGGCGATGACGCGCAGGAGCGTGCTCTTCCCTGCGCCGTTGCGGCCGACCAGGCCGAGGACGTCGCCCTCCTTGACCTCGAGCGACACCTCGTGGAGCGCGGTGAACATCGGCTCGCGGCGGGAGCCGACGCCGATCATGCGCAGCAGCGAGCGCTCGATGGTCCCGACCGTGACCTTGGTGCGCGGGAAGTCGATCGAGACGCCCTCGAGATGGATGGTGGTGTGGCTCATAGCTTCTTCACCACCTGGGACTCGAAGCGCTTGAAGATCGCCGCGCCCAGCAGGAAGGTCAGCACGGAGAACGACACCCCGTAGATGATGTAGTGGCGGGCCATGTGGAGCCCGTGGCCGTCGATGCCGTCTCGCACCAGCGTCAGCGGCAGCGTGATCGGGTTGTACAGGAGATAGGGGAGGATCGACTTGCGCGAGCCGGCCTGCTCGACGGTCCACATGACCGGCGACAGGAAGAATCCAGCCCGCATCACGAAGCGGAAGAAGTAGTCGACGTCTCGATTGACCACGTTCAGGCAGGCCATGGCGAGGCCGATGCCGAGCCCGAGCATCGCCGTCAGCGCGAGCCCCACCGGCACCATCAGCAGATAGGGCGTCGGCGCGATGCGGAAGTGGACCATCAGGGGGATGCAGACCAGCAGGCTCAGCGCCGACAGGATGAGCTTGGAGCCGACGTTGGTCAGCGCGAAGATCTCGCGCGGGAAGTAGACCTGCTTGATCAGGCCCTCGTTCCTGGTCAGCGACGTCAGCGTGTCGCTGACCGCCTGCGAGAAGAAGCCCCACACGATGACGCCGATGAGCACCCAGAGCGCGAACTTTGGCTGCGGCTTGCCGGCCAGGATGACGAACAGGACCCAGTAGACCGCCGACAGGCCCATGGGCTCGAGCAGCGACCAGAAGTAGCCGAGCGACGAGTCGCGGTACTTGAGCCTGATGTCGCGCTGGATGAAGTTCCAGATGAGGTGGCGGTACTCGCGAAAGTTCCGCCACATCTCGCGCGGGCCGGCCAGGAACGGGACCGGCGCGTTGATCTCGACCAGATGAGTGGGATGGACGACGTCAGACATCGTTGATTGGCATGGTTCGAGTGGGGCCGCGGCGGCGGTCACTTCCTCCGCTCGCCGTGCGACACGCGGGCGCCCGTGGTCAGCGCGGTCCACGACTCTGCCGCGCTGAGCTGGCGGCGGGTCTCGACGAAGCGCCGCTTGATCACGCGGCGGGTGCGGTTGAGCAGCGGCACTTCCTGCGCGATGGGGTTGCCGGCGCGCGCCACGACCACCGTCGGGCGGGCGGCCGGCAGGACCGGGCGGGCGGGCTGGACGATCGGCTCGGCGACGATGGGCTGGTCCGCGCCTTCCGGCAGCGCATCCGGCACCGCGTGGCCGCGCGTCTCCCACTTGGCGGAGTCGAGCGTGAGAAGCGCCAGCAGGGTCATGATGGCGTAGGAGATGGGCAGCACCAGGGCCAGCGGGATGGCGTCGAACGCCGAGACGCGCCGGTCGGCCGGCATCTTGCGCACCTGGGTGCGGTAGATGACGCCCATGCCCCCCGCCCAAAGGAGGTGCAGGGTCATGAGGGTCCAGAACGTGCCCGTCACCAGCGACTGCAGGAGCAGCACCGGATAGGCCAGGATGAGCGCGAAGACCGAGTAGTAGTGGACGGCGACGACCGAGTGGAGCCGCCAGACGTGTGACATCCCGCCCACGTAGTCGACGATGTTGGAGCGCCGCCAGCGCAGCTGCTGGGCGAAGTAGGCCTGCAGCTTCCGGGGCGCGGTCGTGCGGCACACCGCGTCCAGGGTCATCGTGGTCTCGTAGCCGGCCTTGATGATCTGGCGGGTGAGGAAGCGGTCCTCGCCGTACTTGATGGCCACGCCGAGGATGTTGCGGCCCTCGAGCAGCGGCTCCAGCTCGAGCAGCACCGTGCGCCGGTAGGCGGTGAGGCAGCCGGACAGGCACATGACGGCGCGGAACGCCCGCTCGAGCCCCTTCAAAAACTGATACCCGAAGTAGTATTCCACCGCCTGCATGCGGGTGAGCCAGTTCTCCTTGTTGAGAATGTCCACACGCCCGCCGACAGCGGCGATCTTCGGAGTGGTGAAGCGCCGCACCAGGTTGCGCACGGCATCGGGGTCGAGGATGACGTCCGAGTCGACCGAGACGATGATCTCGGCCGACGACTCCCGCACCGCGCGCTTGATGGAGTAGCGCTTGCCGACGTTGATCTGGTTGCGAAGGATCACGGCGCGCGCGACCTGGCGCGTCTCCTCGACGGCATGAGCGTAGCTGTCGTCGGTGGAGCAGTCGTCCACCACGATGACGCTCAGCTTGGCCTCCGGATAGTTCTGCGCGAGGATGCTGCGAATCGTGCGCCGGATGCCCTCACCCTCGTTGAACATCGGGGTGATGACCGTGACCGTCGGCTCGTAGTCGTCCGCGACGTCCTCGTCAGTCCGACTCCCGCGCAGCACGCGGGCGATGATCGGCCCGGCAAAGACGACCAGCCCCAGGCTCAGGACAATGAGGCCCATGCCGGTCATGAGCCTCCGCGACCCCCACGCGCATGCGGGCACACCGAACCCGGGCAAGCAAAGTTAGTCGTACCCATAAGCCCCTCAAGCCAAGAAAAAGATTAAAAAAGTTACCGGTGGCGAGGCCGGCGAGGTCTTCATATCACATCCGTCGACCCGGTGCATCGCAGGAGTGCGTGACCTCGGACACCGGTCCTTGATCCCTGAGGGGGGTACAGATGCGCTCGTCGCTCGCATGGTCCGGCTGGTCGGCTGCAATCGGTGGGCCGCCAGCACGCGAACCATCGCTCGCGCGATGAGCAGTTCGATAAGTGACGTAGAGAGCGACATGGCGTTCTTTGAAGGTGTTCTGGGGGCCAAGTAACCTGGGGAAGGCGACCTCGAGTCCGATGTCCCACGCTCGCGCTGGTGAGACTTCGACACCCAAACCCATCGGCACTGCGAACGCATCTCCGAAAACCGCGACCTCGCCGCGCACTCCTGTCTGCAGTGAGAGCGCCACGCGCGACGCGATCTGGACCTGAACGCGGGCCGGTATGTTGAGCTGATCGCGATTCCCGCGATCGCGGTTGGCGAGCCCGAACGTGAAGTGCGGATCGAGGACCAGCGCGGTGCGGCCCCGGCGCAGGCGCGCGAGCGCGCCGACCCGGAGAGACGGCTTGAATGGATCGTAGGAGCTGGCGACCAGGCGGGCGCGCGCGGCGACCGCTGTGTCACCGGCGCGCAGGTGCACGAGCGCGTCGAGGGCCGTGCCGTCGTAGAGGTGCGCGCAGCCGGTGTCGTCTCCCCGCAGGCAGAGGCCGTCGCCGGAGTCGACCCGCGACAGAGAGCGCGCGCTGTGGGTGACGCCGAGGGTGAAGCGCGGCGTGATGCCGCAGTGGAGGTCGGGGGCCAGGGACAGCGGCTCGAAGCGCTTGCGCGGGCTCTCGTTCGACTCGACGACGAGCGCGGCCTCGCACGCCCCCGGCGCGAGTGTGAGCGGGCGCTCGATGGCCGGGACGATGGCCGGGACGACGGCCGGGGCGATGGCCGGGACGACGGCCGGGGCGACCGCCGGAACGGCCGGGGCGACCGCCGGAACGGCCGCCGGGGCGGGCTCGCCGCGCCCCGCGCCGCCGGCAGGCTGGGCCTGCGCGACCATCGGCGCGCTCGCGCAAAGCAGCACGTGGATACAGACGCGCGAGGCCGCCATGACCGGACAGACTGTATCGCGGACCCACGCGCGGCGAAGTTTCCTGCCGCCGGTGGAGCGGCGCGGCCAGACGCGCTACGAACAGGATGTGCGGCGTGCCGCTCTTCCCTGCCTGGCCCTGCCTCTGGCGCTGGTGCCGGCCCTCGCGTCGTGCCGCACGTCGCTGGCGGACATCGACGAGCTGTACTTCGCGTGGGACGATCGGCACGTCCTGTGCGCCGCCGGGATCGACGACTCGGCCGGCAACGACATCGACAGCATCCGCGGCGGGCTCGAGCGGGCCGCGGATCGCGGCGAGGTGCTGTCGCTCTATGGTCACAAGCCGGGCCAAAACCCGGGCGACACCGTGTCGCTCGATCGCATCGAGGCGGTGCTGGCCGCGGCCGCCGACCTCGGCATGGACTTCGTCACGTACGACGACCTGGCGGCCGGCGGTCCGCCGCGCGCCGCGCTGTCGCTCAGCTTCGACGACGCTCACGTCGACGAGTGGTTCGCCATGCGCGGACTGCTCGACCGCTACGGCGCGCGCGTGACCTTCTTCGTCACCCGCTACGACCGGCTGTCGGGCGCCAGGCGCGACGAGCTGCGCGCGCTGGCCGGCGACGGCCACGCGATCGAGGCCCACAGCCTCCGCCACCTGGTCGCGCCCGAGTACGTCGAAGAGAACGGGCTCGACGCCTACATGAACGACGAGGCGCTGCCGTCGATCGACCTCCTGCGCGCCGACGGCTTCGACCCGGTGGCCTACGCCTACCCGTTCGGCTCGCGCACCGGAGAGATCGACGGCGCGCTGCTCGAGCACGTCCAGCTCCTGCGCTCGGTCACGTTCACCGTCGAGGGCCCGCTCATCAGCGATCCGTGTCCCGAGTGAACATCGGGCGCAGCGACTCGAACAGGGCGCGGTAGCGGCCGTAAGCGTCCTGGTAGGCGCCGCGCGCGCGCGGGTCGGGCTCCACCTCGTCGCGCTCGACCACCGCGCGCGCCGCCGCCGCGGCCGGGTCGGGCGCCAGCCCGGCCGCCACCGCGGCGAGCATCGCCGCGCCCAGCGGGCACGCGTCCACCACGCGCGACACCTGGATGGGGCGGCCGAGCAGATCGGCGCGGATCTGGCTCCAGATGCGGCTGCGCGCGCCGCCGCCGGCCAGGAGGATCGCGCCGGCCGGGACGCCCAGCAGGACGAGGCGGTCGACCACGTCGCGCATGGCGAAGGCGCAGCCCTCGAGCAGCGCGCGCGCCAGGTGGCCGCGCCCGTGCCCGGGGCTCATGCCGTAGAAGCAGCCGCGCGCCGACGCCACCCACTCCGGCGCCATCGCGCCCGACAGCGCGGGCAGAAACGTCACGCCGCCGGCGCCGGGCGGGGCGCCTTCGGCCCAGCGGTCGAGCTCCTCGTCGTCGCACGCGCCGATGACCGCGCGCAGCCACGCCACCGCGCCGCCCGACAGCCAGCCCGGGTTCTCGACGAAGTAGCCGGGCGCGGCGTAGGCGTGGGTCTCGACCAGGCCCGCGGGATCGATGACCGCGCGCTGGCTCAGGCCGCCCACCACCTCGGCCGTGCCCAGCACGCAGGCGATCACGCCGGGCGCGGCCACGCCGGCGCCGAGCGGCGTGGCGAAGTCGTCGCCGGTGCCGACCGCGACCGGGATGCCCGCGGGCAGGCCGCACAGCGCCGCGCCGCCGTCGGTGAGCGGGCCGGCCACCTGGGCGGCGTCGGCCAGACGCGGCAGCTCGGCGCGGTCGATGGCGAAGCGGGCCAGGAGGTCGGCCTCGAAGTCGCGGCGCTCGAGGCCGTAGAGCATCGTGGTCGACGCCAGGCCGTGGTCCATCACGAACTCGCCCGACAGGCGCTCGACCAGGTACGAGACCGGCTGGTGGAAGCGCGCGCCGGCCAGGCCCTGCGCGTGGCGGCGCAGCCAGGCGATCTTGGCCGCCATGTGGCCGGGGTCGGCGGTGGTGCCGGTGCGCTCGCGGAAGTCGGGCGGCAGCTCGGGCAGCTCGCGCCCGGCGCGCCGGTCCATCCAGATGAGGCACGGACCGAGCGGCTGGCCGTCGGCGCCGACCGCCACGCAGCCGTCGAGCTGGCCGGCCACGCCGAGCGCGGCGACCTGGGCGGGCGCCACCTGCGCGCGGGCCAGCGCGTCGGCGATCGCGGGCGCCAGCGCCTCCTCCCACGCGATCGGGTCCTGCTGGGCCCAGCCCGGGCGCGGGTGGTCCACGCCGTAGGCGGTCGCCGCCTCGCCGAGCACGGTCAGGTCGTCGCCGGTGACGACCGCCTTGAGGCTCTGGGTACCGACATCGATGCCGACGATCGCCATGGCGCAGCCCTCGGGTCATCATAGTCCAGACCGTGAACTTCTTCGGACACGCGCTGGTCGCATCGTGGCGGAGCGGCGAGCCGGCCTTCGCGCTCGGCGCCATGCTGCCCGACTTCGCCAGCATGTGCGGGATGCGGCTGGAGGCGGCGCTGCACGACGAGGCCGCGGCCGGGGTCGCCTGCCACCACGCCACCGACAGGGTGTTTCACCGCCTCGAGCCGTTCGCGCGCGCGGTGGCGGACATCTCGCGGCGGCTGATCGCGCGCGGGGTGGCGCGCGGGCCGGCGCGCGGCGTGGCGCACGTGGGCTTCGAGCTGTGCCTGGACGGCGAGCTGCTCGACGAAGGCGGCGCGGCCGCGGCCTATCGCGACGCGCTCGCGGCGGGAGGCGAGGCCGGCGTCGAGGGCGCGCTGCGCTGGAGCGCGCCGGACGGCCCCGCGCGCTGGCGGCAGCTGTGCGCGCGGCTGGCCGCTCACGGACTGCCCGTCGAGTACCGCGATCCGGCGCGGGTGGCGGAGCGGGTCGAGCGCATCCTGGCTCGCAGGCCGCTGCTCGCGCTCAGCCCCGCGGGCGCCGCGATCGTGATGCGCGAGATGCCGGCGGTCGCCGAGCGCGTGGCGCGCGCGGCGCCGCGCCTGCTCGAGGAGCTTCGCGCCGAGCTCGCGGCCTGATCTAGCGCTGCGCGGCGCCGTCGTCACCGGGGAGCTCGGGCGACACCTGGGGCGGGCGGCCCGCCACGGCCCGCACATAGATAATGATGATGGCCAGGGTGCCCCAGCCGAGGCCGACGACCACGCCGGCGTCGACGATCCCGCGCCAGGGCTGGGCCAGCTGGCGCACCGACACGATGAGGACGACCAGCATGCCGTAGAGCAGCCAGCTGGCGATCAGGCGCCGGCGTGTCGCGTGAAACAGGCCCGTGCAGTAGAGGGGCGCCAGCACCACGTGGAGCGGGCGCGGGTGGCCGGCCAGGTGGATGGCGCGCGCGACGATGCGCGGCGCCGCCCGCAGCTGAAATGCCCGGTAGCCCTCGCTGTAGCCGAGCACCAGGATCGACGCCGCCAGCAGCGCCCAGTGCCACGGCCGGGTGAGCGCGTGGTGCGCGATCGGCTCGTACGCGCGGACCGCCAGTCGATGGACCGCCTGCAGGAGGAGCAGGCAGAAGCCGGCCACGCCCCACAGAGTGACCGCGTTCAATGGTGCGCGCGTGACCGGGGGCTCCATCGGGGACCCAGTCTGCTGGTTTACCATGGAGAGGGCCCGGGGTAGTCTCGCCGACCGATGGCGTTCTTTCAGGACCCGCCGCGGCTCGGCAACCAGTACGACGAGGACGCGCTCCTCCGCGAGTACCTCGCCCGCGTCCTGCCGCCGGAGGCGCTGGCGGCGCGCGAGGACGAGTACCGCGAGCTGGGCGAGCTCGGGGGTGGCGAGCTCCACCGCGCGATGCTGGAGGACCGGCTCAACCAGCCCGTCCACACCCAGTGGGACGCGTGGGGGCAGCGCGTCGACTCGATCGAGGTGTCTCCGCTGTGGCGGCGGGCGCACGTCCTGTCGAGCGAGCGCGGGCTGGTGGCGCTGGCCTACGAGCGGCCGCTCGGCGACCTGTCGCGCGTGCACCAGTTCGCCATGAACTACCTGGTGCAGGCGTCGCTCGACGTCTACTCGTGTCCGCTGGCCATGACCGACGGCGCGGCCCGCACGCTCCTCGACTCTGGCAACCGCGAGCTCATCGATCGCGCGGTGCCGCGCCTGACCTCGCGCGACCCGCAGCGAGCCTGGACCTCGGGGCAGTGGATGACCGAGCGCACCGGCGGATCCGACGTCGGCCAGAGCGAGACCGTCGCCCGCCAGGAGGGCGGCGGGTGGCGTCTCTTCGGCACCAAGTGGTTCACCTCGGCCACCACCTCGCAGATGGCCCTCACCCTGGCCCGGCCCGAGGGCAACGGCCCGGGCGGCAAGGGGCTGGCGCTGTTCTTCGTCGAGCTGCGCGACGAGTCGGGGCGCCTGCGCAACATCCAGATCAACCGGCTCAAGGACAAGCTCGGCACGCGCAAGGTGCCGACCGCGGAGCTCACCCTGGACGGCACGCCGGCCACGCCGGTGCGCGGGCTCGACAGCGGCGTGCGCCACATCGCGCCGATGCTCAACGTGACCCGCACGTGGAACGCGATGGGCGCGATCTGGGGGCTGCGGCGCGCGGTGGCGCTGGCGCGCGACTACGCCGGCCGCCGGCGCGCGTTCGGCGCCCCGCTGGCCGACAAGCCGCTCCACGCCGACACCCTGGCCGCGATGGCCGCCGAGGCGGAGGGCGCCTTCCACCTCGCCTTCCGCGCGGCCGAGCTGCTCGGGCGCATCGAGGGCGGCGGAGCGGGCGCCGGCGACGAGCTCCTGTTCCGCGCGCTGACCCCGATCGCCAAGCTCACCACCGCCAAGCAGGCGGTCGCGGTCGCGTCCGAGTCGCTCGAGTGCTTCGGCGGGGCCGGCTACGTCGAGGACACCGGCCTGCCGCGCATGCTGGCCGACGCGCAGGTGCTGCCGATCTGGGAGGGCACGACCAACGTGCTGTCGCTGGACACGCTGCGCGCGCTGGCCGGCGCGGGCGCGTTCGAGGCGCTCGACGGCGAGGTGCGGCGCGCGGCCGGCCAGGTGCGCGACGAGCGGCTGGTCGCGTGCGCCCGCAGCGCGACCGGCGCGGTCGATCGCGCGGCCGAGTGGCTGGGCCGGCGGCTGGGCGACGGCGCGGAGGTGGAGGCCGGCGCGCGCCGCTTCGCCATGACCCTGGGCCGCAGCCTCGAGCTCGCGCTCATGGCCGCGCATGCGCAGTGGTGCCTCGACAGCGGGCGCGGGCCGCGCGCGGCGGCCGCGGCGCGCCGCATGGCCGCGCACGGCGTCGACTGGATCGGCGCCGGCGGCGCTGGCTCCTTCGACTTCGAGCGAAGTGACTCGGCGCTGCTGGCGCGCGGCTGAGCGCCGCGCCGCCGCACGACCGGGACGACCATGGTCCGGCCGGGCGGTGCGCGCCTGCCGACGTCAGAACTGAGGCTGCGGGAACGCCACCGGGCTGTGGTGACCGGCCTGATCGACCGCCCTCACCCCGATGAAGACGTTGTCCTTGGTGAAGTGCGGGATCGTCGCGCTGGTCACATCGCCGACCGGGATCACGTGGGTCCAGTCGGGATCGCTCGTCTCGCGCCACACCAGCTCGTAGCCGGCCAGATCGGGCTCGGTGCCTCGCGTCCACACCAGGTCGCTCGCGTTGGTGAGCACCTGGGTCAGGATCAACACACCCTTGGGCGTGCCGGGCCCGTTGGCCAGTGAATAGACGGTCGCCACGTTCACCTTGGCCACGCGCTGGACGTACGAGAAGTCGACGAACTCGAGCAGATCGCCGAACTGCACGCCGTTCTCGACGCGCGTGTTCTGGTGCTCGTGCTCGAAGATCTCGTTGGGCTCGGTGACGCGCGCCCCCGGATAGCCCTGGTTCAGGTAGGACAGGTTATCGGTCCCGCGCAGATAGCGGTCGCGACGATAGATCATCCAGATGTCCATGTCGGTCTCGTCGTTGTCGGCCACCGACACGACGAAGCGGCCGAGCTGGCGCGAGACGCCGTCCACCTCGCCGCCGACCGCGCGCCGGATCGCCGCCTCGTTGGCCGTCTCCGTGGTGGGCACGCCCTCCGTGAACAGGCGCAGCGTGTGCGGGTGGCGAGAGCCGTCGTCCTGCACGCTGTTGCCGACGATGTCGAACGAGAACATGCCCTGGATGTCGGTGCCGGCCGCCTTGTATGCCGCCGCCTGGAACGCGGAGCCGAACAGGCCCTGCTCCTCGCCGGCCACCACGGTGAACACGATGGTCGCCTCGGGCTGGTGGGTCGACATGACGCGGGCGGCCTCCATGACCACCGCCACGCCGGACGCGTCGTCGTCGGCCGCCGGCTGCTCCGACTCGAAGTCGAGCACGTCGGTGGCGCGCGAGTCGATGTGGCCCGACACCACGTAGACCCGCTCCGGGTTGGTCGAGCCATGCAGGGTGGCGATGACGTTGGTGATGACGGTGTCCTGCGGGATGCGGGGCGGCGTGGTCGGCTGGACGAAGGTCTGCA
>DATFRY010000148.1:0-15869 GCA_035262925.1 Kofleriaceae bacterium
GGTGGAAGTCGGCGATGACGTCGCTCTTCTGCGAGCCGCCGACCTTCCTGGCCATGCGGCGCCAGTGCTCGTAGATGGTGGCCTCGGAGCACTGGCAGTCCTGCGCGATCTCCTTGTCGTTCTTGCCGTTCAGGTACTCGCGCAGGATCAGCTGCTGCTGGCGGCTCAGGACGCGGCCCTGGGAGTAGGAGCGGAACACCGACTCGAGGTGTGCGCCGCGCTGCTTGGCCTCGAGCAGCACCGGGGCGTAGGGCACGGGCGGCCACGACTTGCGGGTGCGCGCCGGGGCCGACAGGCGCAGCGCGAGGCCCGCCAGCGCCAGCGGGCTGACCGGCTTGTTGAGGTAGGGGACGCCCTGCCACAGGAGGCGCGCCGCGTCCTCGCCCGACAGCGCGCCGGCCAGGGCGATGACGGCGGCGAGCGGGAAGTTCATCTGGACCGCGCGCAGCACCTCGTCGCTGGAGCCGTCAGACAGCTCCAGGTCGACGAAGACCACCCTGGGGGCTCGCTCCTCCAGGCGCCCCACCCGGGCCCGGAGCTCCTCGGCCGACCGCATCCACTCGACCTCGAGCGTCATCTCGAGCGCGCGAAAGAGCGACAGCGCGGCGGGCCCATCCTCGGCGATCAGGAGCACGAGCTTTGCCGGCGAACTCGCCGCACGGACCATGGCGCACAACCTCGCGTGGCAACGTGTAGCGCCGCAGTCTAGCCGAGGAGCACTCGCGAACGGAACAAGGTTCTATTCGAGCGCGTGCGTCGCGCGGCGACGCTCTTCTCGACCAGACAGTCGCGTAAGAACGATCGCCGATGGAAGCCTGTCACGCACGCAACGTGCCAGCTTCCCGGGGATGCGATGTGCGACAAGCGCGCTCGTCACAGGGGCGAGCATCGCACCTCGCGACACCGGCGCGCACTCGATCGGGAGCGCGCGCGCGGCGGCGTGTCCCTCATTGCCAGTCCGCGAGACATGGAGTCTCGCGAGCCGGAGCGGCGCGATCACAAGTCGCCTGATCTGCTGCCTACAGGCCGAACCAGTAGTTGAGCTTGGCCAGGATGACGTGCTCTCCCGCCTCGTCGACGAGAGAGGACAGGTCGTGGCCGGGGCGGAAGCGGCCGTCGGTCGTGTCCGGGTCGCTGGTGCGGCCGTGGCTCCAGATGAGGAAGAAGGTCGAGCCCGGGCGGTACTCCCAGCGGAAGACCAGGTTGGAGCGCAGCTCGCGGAAGTTGAAGTCGGCCCGCTCGAACTCGAACTCCGGCACCCCGTCGCCGTTTCTGTCGACCGAGCGGATGTCGCCGGCGTCCATGAGCTCGCCGGCCTGGAAGTTGTGGTAGCGCTCGTCGTACTTCCTGGCCAGCGGCGCGGCCGGCTCCTTGTACTCGGTGTAGCGCCCGGTGCTGAGGAACGGCTGCGCGTACAGCTGCAGCCCCATGCGCGGCGAGAAGGTGTAGCTGGCCCGCAGGGTGAGCCCCGCCGTCACCTGGTCGATGCGGCCGAGGATGTAGTGCGGGTCGCCGCTCATGTCCTCCACCTCGTCGACGTACTGATTGTCGTCGAGGTTGTAGGCCAGCGAGGGGCCGAGCGACAGCTCGAGGTTCCCGCGGGCCTGGACCGACACCAGCGCGCTGGCGTTGCCGCCCCGCGAGTCGGAGAACGGGGCGTAGAAGCCGAACGCGCTCAGCGTGACGCTGACCGGCTTGCGCAGGTCGCTCCACGCGTTGATCCAGGCGGGATAGACCGGATCGCGGCGCAGCATGGGACCGCCGCGCAGCCCGGACGGATCGCGCTCGTTGAGGTCGATGCCGATGCCGGCGTTGCCGCCCCAGTAGCTCGGCGTGTCGAAGGTGCCGTTGACGTTGCCGCCGCTGAACAGCGTCTCGCCGGCGGTGTTCCAGCTGCGCCAGGAGTTGAAGTTGAGCCAGTACTGGCGCAGGAAGTCGCCCCCCTTGTCCTCGCGGTACTGCAGCCACACCCACTGGAAGTAATAGTCGGCGTTGCGCTCGTAGCCGATGTCGTTGACCTCGAAGCCGGGCGTGCGCAGGTCGCCGCCGAGCTGCCCGCGCCAGTGGCCACCGCCCGTCTTGCCGAACGACCACAGCGCCTCCCCGCCGGTCAAGCTGGTCCGGGTCGGGTCGTAGTCGAGATTCTCGGCGTCGGGGCGCTGGAAGTAGTGGACGCTCGAGGTCTGCGTCTCGTCGAGCGCCTCGGCCGAGCCGTGCACGTAGCTGCCGACCAGCCGCACATCCGCCGTCCAGCGGTCGTCCCAGAAGCGGTGCACCGCCTCGAGGCCGCCCGTGTAGGCCTGGTCGTGCAGCCAGCCGAGGTCGGTGCCGTCGAGCGAGCGGTGCACCGAGGTCAGCGCCGCGCCGAGGGTGGTGCGCCCCTCGCGCAGGTCCTTGCGCACGCGCGCCACCGCGTAGTTGGTGAGCGGCTCGAGCACGAGGCGCTGGGCCTCGGCCGCGCTCTGCCCCTCGGTGACCACCGTGCCCTCCTCCTGCCCGGTCACCGCGTCGAGCAGGCCGACAGACCAGCCGCCCGCCGTCTTGCCGCTCAGCTTGGCCGCGCCGTAGATGGTGGTGACGTCGGGCGCGTCCACGTAGTCGCCGTAGTCGTACGGATCGGTGTGCGGCGCCGACCCGATGCGGCGGGTGTAGAACAGGGACTCGGTGTTGGCGTTGTCCCCCTGGCCGAGCGAGAAGCGGAAGATGTCGGCACCCTCGACGAAGAACGGGCGCTTCTCCTGCAGGAAGATCTCGGACGCGCTCAGGTTGACCTGCGACGGATCCGCCTCCACCTGGCCGAAGTCGGGGTTGATGGTGCCCGACAGGGTGAAGTTGGAGCCGAGGCCGACCTTCACGTCGACGCCCAGCCCGGTGACCCCGTCGTGGCCGTCGAGCAGCGGATCGGCGTTCTCGGGGCTGTACAGGTGGGCGCCCATCACCGCGTAGGGCAGGAGCTCGAGCCGGCGGGTCGGCTGGATGCCGCGGATGCCGACCACGTTGCCGTAGAGGCTCACCTCCTGGGTCGCCTCCTTGGGCCACGGCGACCACACGCTGAGCTCCTGGGTGCGCTGGACGCGGCGCATGACTTGAAGACCCCAGCGCTGCTCCGGCGAGTGCGGGAAGCGGAGCTGGCCGTACGGGATGCGGAGCTCCGCCGTCCAGCCCTGTCCGTCGGTGCGCGCGCCCGATTCCCACACCGCGTCCCAGCTCGGGTCCATCTCGATGTCGTTGAAGTGGAACACGTCGCGCTGCACGCCCGCCGGGTTGACCATGAAGTCGAAGGCGGTGCGCCGGTCGTGATAGGAGTCGATCTTCACCGAGATCCAGTCGGACGAGGACTCGACGTCGCGCCGGGTCAAGAGCCCGCGGATGCGCCCCGGCTCCGGGTCGAAGGCGCGCACGCCGATGTAGAGCGCCTCGTCGTCGAACAGCACGCGGAACTCGGTGGCGAAGCGCGAGCGGCCGCCCTCGTGCGGCTCGCGCTGCCAGAAGTTGGTCTGCGGCGCGGCCGCCCGCCAGGCCGCCTCGTCGAGCCGGCCGTCGACCGCGATCGCGCCGGCGCGGCGCGCCGCCATGGCGATGCGCGGCGGCAGGCGCGCGGCGGCGGCCGGCTCCTGCGCGCGGTCGGCCAGCGACGCGTCGGGCGACGGCGTGGTGGTCCCTGCCTTGCCCTCGGCGGCGGCGGCGGCCTCGCCCGCGGCCGCGATCGCGATCGCGATGGCGGCGGCGATGGCGATGAACGGCGGCGCCGCGGCCCTCGCGAGCGAACCGGACAGCGGGGCCCGGAAACGGCGAGCAGAGGGTGCCTGGTGCATGAGAGCGGGTGCTATGCCCGGATCGGGGGGGCTGACGCGGCAACCGACCCGACGGCGATCGTATTCCTTGCGGCGAATCGCGACCGTCATGACTACCTCGGTAGTACTACCTTGGTAGTCCGAGTGTCAAGACGATCGCGGCGGGTCGCCGCGCCCCGCGCCCTGCTCGTCGCGCACGCGCGCATGCTCGAGCAGGAGCTGCTGCGTCTTGAGGCCGAGGTCGTCGCCCGCCGCAACCACCTCGCACGGGCTCCACTCGAAGCGGCCGCGCTTCCAGTCGAGCAGGCGCATGATCAGCGCCAGCGAGCCGGGCTCCGCGTCGGGGCTGGCGCGCACCACGCGGCCCGCCGCCACGTACAGGCTGGCCGTCTCGTCGTCGCGATGGAGATGCAGCACACCAGATCGACGCTCGAATTCGAAGAGTGATAACAGCGTGGCCACGGAGATCTCGGAGAGATTGCCGCGCAGCACCGGCTCGGGCACCGGCCGGCGCGCCTCGAGCGCGGCCCGGCCCACCCGGATGCACAGCTCCTCGTCGGTGAACGGCCGCGGAATCACGTCGCGCACGCCGAGCCGGTAGGCCTGGAGCCGCGTGAGATCGGTCGCGTCCTCGGCCAGCAGCACGACCGGCACATCGGCCAGGACCGCCTTGTGCTTGATGCGCGCGAGCAGCGCCAGGCCGTTCATGACCGGCATGTCGAGGGCGGCGACCACGACGTCGGGGATGAGCTCGTGACAGGCGGCCAGCGCCTCCGCGCCGTTGCGGAAGAGCAGCGTCTCGAAGCCCATCGAGCCGAGCGCGTTCTCCAGGCGATCGAGCAGCGCCTGCTTGGGATCGGCCACCACGGCGAACGGCTGGTTGGGCAGCTCCAGCCGCGGGGGCGGCATGTCCCCTGTCAGCTCCTGCAGGTAACCGAGCAGTCGTTCGCGCCCCTCGTTCTCGTGGGCGAGGAACGCGAAGCCCATGCCGGGGCGGCGGCCGAGCGAGCGAGCCGCCGCCGGGGTCAGGAGGTGCGCGACGCGCGAAACCACGCGAAACTCGGGCCCGTCGGGCGGCCGGATGGTCAGCTCGAGCACCGCACCGACCGCCAGCAGCTCCTCGGTGCGCACGAAGACGCCCGACGAGCTCAGGTCCTCCGAGACCGTCTCGATCCGCCGGCCGAGCCGCTCGAACTCGACCTCGCAGCGGATGACGATGCGCTGCTCCCGGTGCACGCTCCAATACTATAAAGGAGTCGTTCGTCCCGGAGCGCCGTTTGGCGGCCGTCGCGCGCGAAACCGGCCGTGCGGTTCGTTACGGCGGCGGCTTGCCGCCCAGCGCGCGCTCGAGGCGGCCGAGCTCCTGGCGCTGCCGCTCGATGGCCTGCTCGAGCCGGTCGTGGGCGAGCTCCTCGCGCAGGAGCGCGGCCCGCTCGCGCGCCACCCGGCCCAGGACCAGGAGGATGAGGATCCGAGCGGCGGCGCTGCCCGCCTCGGCCACCGCCCGCGCCACCTCCATCTCCTCGTGGGGATCGCGCAGCGCGCGCCGCGCGGCGGCCAGGAGGCGACGGCACACCTCGCGGGCGTCGCTCAGCACGCGCAGCTCGCTGTCCTGCCAGGCCAGTCGCCGCGCGATCCCGTCGTGCAGCGCGAGGTCGAGCGCGAGCGGCTGGCCGCGAGCAACCGGCGGTCCCGGTGGCCACGGCGGCGGGGCTTCTGCGGCCGACCCCGGTGGCCCCGGTGGCACCGGCGGTGGCGACGGCTCCGTCGTCTCGGTCTTCTCCGCCTTCGCGCCCCCCCGCGCGCCCCCCGCGGCCCCCATCCGCCCTGCACCCGCCGCGGACGCCCCCTCGCCGGGTCCGCTCGCCGACAGGAAGCGGAGCACTGCGTCGAACACCTCGCTGCCCGGCGGCTCGCGATCACCGTCGGCCGCCGCCGCCAGCACCTCGTCGCGGAACGCCGCCACGCGGTCGGCCAGGCTGCGCTCCGGCTCGCGGCTCACGCGTCCCCCTCGTCGCCGGCCAGCTCGGGGCGTCCGTCCGGCACGGTGGTCAGGCCCACGTCGGGCGAGGTGGCGCCGGCCAGGTCGCGCTCGAGTTTCGTGATGCGGGCCTCGTGGCGGGCCACGTCGGCGCGCAGGCGCGCGGTCGCCTCGGTCGCGCGCTGATACCGATCGCTCACCTCCTGGGCCGCGTCGACCACCAGCATCGCGAGCGCGCTCATCAGCCCCTCGTGGACGCCGGCCAGCCGGCGCAGCGCCGCCGCGCGGATGGATGGCGCCTCGCTCAGCCCGCGCACCGCGTCCACGTGGCGTGCCCGCCCGCGATCGAGCGACTCGAGGAGCGGGCGGAGCGCCCCCTCGCCCATGACCCGGGTGCCGAACAGATCGGCCACCGGCGCCGCCAGGTCCAGCTGCGGCGAGGTCTCCAGCGCCGCGCGGTGGGCCGCCTCGACCACCCCGGCCAGCTGCGGCGCCGCCGCGTCGACCTGCCCGGCCGCGCGGCACTCCTCCCACGCGCGCTCGAGGCACGCGACCACCATCGGCGACGGCGGCTCCACCTTGTGCACGCCGCTCAGCTCGACCGTCTTCTCGTCGCTGAAGGGCGGCGCGGTGGTCTGCCGCGTGTGCGCGGTGACCAGCACCTGCTCGAGCCGCCGCATGCGCTCGCCGATCGCGCCCGCCACCGCCATCTCGGCCACGATGAGCGCGCGCAGGAGCCCCGTCTCCAGCGCCACCGCCGCCGGCTCGTCGCCGCCCGCGACGTCGGCCACCACCGCCAGGGCCGCCTCGCGCAGCCGGTCGAGCAGGTCGCGCAGCGCCGCGCAGGCGCCCCCCTGATCGAGCCATCCGTTGGCCAGGTTCTCGGCGTAGGTCCAGACGTGCAGCCCCGCCGCCTGCTCGAGGTCGTGGTAGATCGCCTCGCACAGGTTGCCGGCCACGATCGCGATCGCCTCGTCGGGCGACAGGACCGCGCAGATCGGCGACTCGTGCACGCCGCGGCGGCGCGCGTCGGCCGCGAACAGGGCGCGCCGCTCCCACCAGGCGGCCGCCGCCCGCTCGCGCAGCGCGCCGGTCGACGCGCGCGCCGGCTCGCCGCCCCACTCGAGCACCAGCGCGGTGACGTTGTCGCCGCCGCCGCCGCGCAGCGCGAGCTCGACCAGCTCGGCGGCCGCGCGCTCCGCGTCCTCGGCGCCGGCCAGCACCTGCTCCATCGCCTCGTGCGACGCGAAGCCGCTCAGCCCGTCGGAGCAGAGCAGGATGCGGTCGCCCGGCTCCAGCTCCACATCGGTCAGGTCGACCCGCGCGTCGCTGCGCCCGCCCAGGTTGCGCGACAGCACCGACTTGTACGGGTGCACCGCGGCCTCGCTCGAGCTCAGCGCGCCGCGCGCGAGCAGCTCCGCCACCACCGTGTGGTCGCGGGTCACGAGGCGCAGGCGGCCGCCGCGCAGCACGTAGGCCCGGCTGTCGCCGACGTGGGCGACGACCGCGCGCCCCTCGCCGGCCAGCATGACGCCGACCACCGTGGTCCCCATTCCGTGCAGCTCGCGGTTGCGGCGCGCCTCGCCCCACACCGCGGCCGAGGCCGCCCGCACCGCCGCCTCGAGGAGCGGCGACGGCTGCTTGCGCCCGCGCTGCGCGCGCACCTCGCTGCGGATGACGTCGCGCGCCATGGTCGACGCGACGTCGCCTGCGTTGTGCCCGCCCATCCCGTCGAGCACCAGGTAGAGGCCGAGCTCCTCGTCGACCAGGTAGCAGTCCTCGTTCTTGCGCCGGACGTGCCCCGCGTGGGTGACGCCGTGCGCCGCGAGCGCCGGCACGCTCGTCACCGTCACCCGCCTCTCCGCGCGCTCCGGCTCATCGACTCCAGCTCCTCGGCCAGCGTGTCGACGATGAGGCGCGCGGCGACGAAGTTCATGCGGGCCACCTCGCGCGCGAAGTCTGCGGTGTCGGGACCGTCGGGCAGGCGGCGCCGCGCGACCTCGAGGACGACGTCGCCCAGCGCCACCACCGAGTGGATCAGGTTCTCGGGCGAGAAGCCCTCGCCCAGGCGGAACGCGACCCAGCGCACGGCGAAGCTCTGGTACCTTCCCGCGTCCCCGTCTGCCAGATACGTCTGCATGCGATCGAGCACCGCATCGAACTCCTGGCGGATGACCTGGGACGGGACGCCGGACAGGGTATGGTCGATGCTGCCGCGGACATCCAGGAGGCGGCCGAGGACCTCGGGTCGGATCGCCTCGAAGGTGCGCGCGTGGCGCTCCATGCGCGTCGATGGTACCACCGGGCGCGCGTGTGCTAGATTGGACCGAGACAGGAAAGGTCGGGACCCGTGACGGGTGGGAGAATCCTGGTCGTCGATGACGACGCGCTCTTGCGAAGCTCCGTTGCCGCAGTCCTGGTCGACGAGGGCTACGACGTCGAGCTGGCCGGCGACGGCGTCGACGCGCTGGCGAAGATCCACGCCAATCCGCCGGACGTGATCCTGCTCGACGTGCTGATGCCGCGCATGAGCGGCAAGGCGCTGCTCGAGACGCTGCACTCCAGCGCCGAGACCAAGAGCATCCCGGTCCTGGTCATGACCGCGCTCCACGGCTTCGAGTCGCACCGCACCATCGAGCTCGGCGCCACCGACCTGGTCGAGAAGCCGTTCGACGTCGACGAGCTGCTCAACAAGGTCGCGCTCGCGGTGTACCGGGCGCAGAAGGGGCGCGAGGAGCGGCTCGAGCCGGCCGAGGCTGCCGAGATGGCCGAGCCGCTCAGCCGCGGCGTGGTGCTCGTGGTCGGCGACGAGCGGCGCGGCCCGCTCCGCCTCGATCGCATGGTCTCGGCGCTGGGCTACACCGCCGTGTCGCTGGTCCACGCGACCAGCGAGCTGCCCCGCCTGGCCCGCCTGCTCGAGCCGCGCGCCATCGTGCTGGTCGAGGGCGGCGCGGCGACCGGCGCGCTCGAGGCGCTGCGCCTGGTGCGCGCCGAGCCGGACCTGCGCGATGTCCCGGTGCTCATGCTCGGCCGCGAGGGCGACGACAGCTGGCGCGGCGAGGCCGAGGCGCTGGGGGCGGATTTACTGTCGTCGGCCGAGGCGGCCGGCGAGCTGTCGCGCCTGCTCGGCTCGTAGTATATCCGTCGCATGATCGAGCGGGCCGTGTTCGCGCGGCGGCGGGAGGAGCTCATGCGGGCGCTGGGCCCGCGCGGCGTCGCCGTCTTCCACTCGCCGCCCGAGGCGCGGCGCAACGGCGACCAGCACTACCGGTTCCGCCAGTCGTCCGACCTCTTCTATCTGACCGGCTTCGCCGAGCCGGAGGCGACCCTGATCCTGCGCCCGGGCGCCGACAGCGAGCGCGTCGTCCTGTTCGTGCGGCCGCGCGACCGCGAGCGCGAGGTGTGGAACGGGCGGCGCGCCGGGGTCGAGGGCGCGGTGGCCGACTTCGGCGCCGAGGCCGCCTACCCCGCCGCCGAGCTCGAGCGCCGCCTGCCCGACCTGGTCGCCAGCTGCGACGACCTCTGCTACGCGCTCGGTTACGACGCCGAGTTCGACGCCTTCGTCGCCCACGTCATCGCCGAGCTGCGCCTGCGCGAGCGGCGCGGCCAGCGCCCGCCCCGCCGGGTGGTCGATCCGCGCTCGCTCCTGCACGAGATGCGCCTGCGCAAGGCGCCCGAGGAGGTGGCGGTCCTGCGCCGCGCGGCCGCCATCACCGCCGAGGCCCACATCGCGGCGATGGCCGCGGCCGGGCCCGGCATGACCGAGTACGAGCTGGAGGCGCTCATCGAGTTCACCTTCCGCCGTCGCGGGGGCGACGGCCCCGGCTACGGCACGATCGTGGGCTCGGGCGAGAACGCGACCATCCTGCACTACGTGGACAACACGCGCGCGCTGGCCGACGGCGAGCTGGTCCTGGTCGACGCCGGCTGCGAGCTCGCGCTCTACACGGCCGACGTCACCCGCACCTTCCCGGTCAGCGGCCGCTTCTCGCCGCCGCAGCGGCGCTGCTACGAGGTGGTGCTGGGCGCGCAGGAGGAGGCCATCCGCCGCGCGCGGCCGGGCGCCACGCTCGAGGATCTGCACGCGCTCTGCGTGGAGCGCCTGACCGCGGGCATGGTCGGGCTGGGCCTGCTCGACGGGCCGGCCGCGGCGCGCGTCGAGGACGAGTCGTACAAGCGCCATTACATGCACCGCACGTCGCACTGGCTCGGCCTCGACGTGCACGACGCCGGCGCCTACAGCACGCCGGAGGGCAGCGCCCGGCCGCTCGAGCCCGGCATGGTCATCACCATCGAGCCCGGCCTGTACGTGGCGTCGGACGCCGAGTCGGCGCCCGAGGAGCTGCGCGGCATCGGCATCCGCATCGAGGACGACGTCCTCATCACACCCGGCGGGTGCGAGGTCCTGACCTCGGCCGTCCCCAAGCGCATCGACGAGGTCGAGCGCGCCTGCCAGGCGCACTTGCCGGGCTGAGTGGAGGGCAGGGATCGCCCGCTTCACGGCAATGTCACAACACCGTCACGGACGGCGATGCGGCATGCCCGCATCCTGGCCTCGAGCAAACCCGTGAGCCCGCTCATCTTGATCGTCGACGACGAACCGGACCTGGTCGCCACCGTCGACTACAACCTTCGGCGCGAGGGGTACACCACGCGCACCGCCACGAGCGGTCGCGAGGCGCTGGCCGCCGCCATCCAGTCGCCGGTGCCCGATCTCGTCGTGCTCGACCTCATGCTGCCCGACATGCCCGGCACCGAGGTGTGCCGCCGGCTGCGCGTCGGCGACGCCACCCGCGGCCTGCCCATCCTGATGCTCACCGCCAAGGGCGACGAGATCGACCGGGTGGTCGGCTTCGAGGTCGGGGCCGACGACTACGTGACCAAGCCGTTCAGCGTGCGCGAGCTGCTCCTGCGCATCGGCGCCATCCTGCGCCGCTCGCAGCAAGAGACCTCGGACGCCTCCACCGTCCAGTTCGGCCGCCTCAGCCTCGATCACGACGCGCACCGGGTGTGGGTCGACGGCGAGGAGGCGGCCCTGACCGCGCTCGAGTTCCGCCTGCTCGGCACCTTCCTGTCGCGGCGCGGGCGGGTGCAGAGCCGCGAGACGCTGCTCAGCGACGTCTGGGGCATGAGCCCCGAGGTCACGACGCGCACGGTCGACACCCACGTCAAGCGGCTGCGCGAGAAGCTGGGCCCCGCCGGCGCCTACATCGAGACGCTGCGCGGGGTCGGCTACCGCTTCCGCGACGTGCCGGAGGACGGCGGCGGCGACGGCGACGGCAGCGGCGGCGACCACGCCGACGACGGCGACGCCCGGGGCGCGGCGGGCGCGCGCGGCGGCGACCTGTCGGGCGCCTAGCGAGAGCCTCGTGGCGAAGAAAGGACTCGGGCTGCGCGCCAGCCTCTTCCTCGTCGCTCTCGCGCTGACCCTGGCCGTCCTCATCCCGGGCGGCCTCTACCTGCAGCACGAGCTGCGCCGGACCACCGGCGACCGCGTCGAGCGCGAGCTTCAGCGCGACCTCGACGCCGCCCGCGTGCTGGCCGAGTCGGGGCCGCCGCTGGCGCCGACGCAGCCCCGGGCGATCGACGAGCTGGCCGACCGGCTGGGCGGCGCGCTGGGCTGCCGCGTCACCTTCATCGCCGCCGACGGGCGCGTGCTGGGCGACAGCGAGATCGCGGCGACCGATCTGGCGGCGCTCCCCGGTCACGCGGGCCGCCCCGAGGTGGTGGAGGCGCTGGCCGGCCGGCGCGCACGCGTGGTCGACGGCGACCTCCTCTACCTGGCCGAGCGGGTGCGCGGCCCGCACCTCGACGGGGTCGTGCGCGTGGCGCGCCCGCTGGTCGAGGTGCAGGAGGCGCTCGCCCGCCTGCGCTGGCTGCTCGTCATCGCCGGCATCATCAGCCTCGCGGTCGGGGTCGCGCTGTCCGCCGCCGCCGCCCACACCATGTCGCGCACGCTGAGCGAGCTGGTCGACAGCGCGCACGCGCTGGCCGGCGGCAGCCCGCAGCCGGGGCCGCTGGCCGGTTCGCTCAAGCGCCTGGCCCAGGAGATCGAGCGCACCGTGGCCGCGCTGGCCAGTGAGCGAGCGCGCTCGGCGGCGGTGCTCGAGGGCATGAGCGAGGGTGTCATCGCCCTCGACGGCGACAGCCGCGTCACCCTGATGAACCGCGCCGCGCACGAGCTTCTCGGCTCCGGCGAGGGCGCGGTCGGGCGCGCCCTGCTCGAGCTGGTGCGCGTGCCGGCGCTGGACGAGCTGGTGCGCTCGGGCCAGCCGCGCACGGCGGAGATGGAGCTCGCCGCCACCGGCCGGCGGGTGCTCGCGCGCCTCGCCCCGCAGCCCGGGTCGGGCGCCATCCTGGTCCTGCACGACGTGACCGCGCTGCACCGGCTCGAGACCATCCGCCGCGACTTCGTGGCCAACGCGTCGCACGAGCTGCGCACGCCGGTCAGCGTGATCAGCGCGAACGCCGAGACCCTGCGCGCCGGCGCGCTGGCCGATCCGGTCACCGCGCCCACGTTGATCGAGGCGATCCACCGCAACGCGGTGCGGCTCACCAGCCTCATCACCGACCTGCTCGACCTGTCGCGCCTCGAGGCCGGCCGCTTCCGCATCGAGCTGGCCCGCGTGCCGCTGGTCGCCGCCGCCCAGCGCGCGGTCGAGGCGGTGGAGCGGATGGCAGAGCGCCGCCGCACCGCCATCTCGATCGATCGCGCGCCGGCCGAGCTGGCCGCCTCGGCCGACGCCAGCGCGCTCCACCAGGTGCTGGTCAACCTCCTGGCCAACGCGATCGCGCACACGCCCGAGGGCACTCACGTCGCGGTCGCGGCCGGCACCGGGGCCAGCGGGCGCGTGCGCATCGAGGTGCGCGACGACGGCCCCGGCATCCCGCCGGCCCATCGCCAGCGCATCTTCGAGCGCTTCTACCGCATCGACCCGGGCCGGTCGCGCGACATGGGCGGCACCGGGCTCGGCCTGTCGATCGTCAAGCACCTGGTCGAGAGCATGGGCGGGCGGGTCGGCGTGCGGCAGAACCGGCCGCGCGGGTCGATCTTCTGGGTCGAGCTCGACGCGGGGCCGGTCGCGCTGTTCGCGCCGCGCGAGCTCGAGGCCGCCGGGCCAGAAATCGAGCCGGTCGCGCCCTCGTGACGATCTCTACCCGACACAGTCACGCCCGGCCCACCGGGTCGTCACGCGGCTGTCACCGCATGTGCGGACGATGCCGCGCATGTCATCCCCCCATCGCTTCGCTGCGTTCTTGATCGCACTCGTGGCCTTGCCGGCGGCCGCCGCCGCGCAGGCCGAAGCCCCACCCCCCGAGCCGCCGCCGCCGCCCAAGAAGCTGTCGGTCGGCACCGAGGGCCTGTTCAACCCGTCGCTCTTGCTGCAGGGCTGGTTCACCTATGACCACGCCGACGACACCACCACCTCGTTCCGCGTCCGCCGCGCCGAGATCCACGTCAGGGGCGAGATCCTGCCCAAGCAGGTCGCGTACGAGATCTTCATCGACCCGGCGAGGGCGGTCGAAGTCAGCAATCAGACGCTGACCGACTCGGGCGGCGATACCGTGACGGTGCGCCAGACGACGGGCAACCTCACCATCCTGCAAGACTTCTACGTCACCTATCTGACCGACTACGCCGATGTGTCGATCGGCCAGTTCAAGATCCCGGTCAGCCTCGAGGGCACGACCTCGGCGGCAAAGCTCTACTTCCCCGAGCGCGCGCTCGTGGCCGGCACCTTCGGCGACAAGCGCGACATCGGGCTGCGCCTGACCAAGAAGTTCGACAAGCTCATGTACATGGCCGAGCTGGTCAACGGCGCCGGGCAGAACCTGCGCGACAACACCAACGAGAAGGACGCGTCGCTGCGCCTCGAGATCTACCCGATCGAGGGCCTGACCATCGCCGGCGCCACCTACGACACCGTCGGCGACCGCGACAAGGCGGGCACCAAGGACCGCTGGGAGGGCGACCTGCGCTACGAGAAGGGCCCGATCCTGCTCCAGGGCGAGTTCATCCGCGCGCGCGACGTGGCGGCCGACGGGGCAGACGCCGCCCTGGGCCAGGGCTTCTACGGCATGGCCGGCTTCAAGCTGGCCACCATCGCCGGGCAAGAGGTCGAGCCGCTGGTGCGCGTCGGCCAGCTCGACCCGAACACCGACAGCGACAGCGACAACGACGAGACCTGGGTCTACGAGGGCTGCCTCGACTACTACATCAGGGGCCACGAGGCCAAGGTGCAGCTCAGCTTCAGCCGCTTCGACTACAAGGACGACCGGACCGACAACAACGAGCTCATCTTCGCGTCGCAGGTCTGGTTCTGAGCGCGGCGCCAACGTTGACGAGGAGGATCGGCCGGCGAGCCCGGGATTTGTTGCAAGTTGTGCCCGGGAGTTACACCATTGAGAGCAGTTGCTTTGACGGCATGTCCCGCGGATGAACCAGCAGAAACGCCATACTGATCGAGAATTCGACGCCGAGCTCGGCCGCGTGCGCGACAACCTCCTGCGCATGACCGGCCGGGTCGAACAGATGATCGCCGAGTCGGTGCGGGCGGTCCTCGAGGGCGACGTGCTCCTCGCCCGCCGCACGATCGAGGAGGACCACAAGGTCAACCGCCTCGAGCTCGACACCGACGATCTGTGCCTGATGGTCCTGGCGAAGCGCCAGCCGCTGGGCAGCGACCTCCGCTTCATCACGACGGCGATGAAGATGGTCACCGACATCGAGCGCATCGGCGATCTCGGGGTCAACATCGCCGAGCGCGGGCTCGCCATGGGCGGCGAGCGGCCGACCGCGTTCGCCGCCAGCCTGGCGTCGATGGCCGATCTCAACCAGAACCAGCTGCGCGAGGCCATCGAGTCGCTGGTCACCCGCGATCCGGATCGCGCGCAGATGGTGTGCGATCGCGACGACGCGATCGACCAGGTCTACGGCGAGGTCGTGCGCGACGTGCAGCGCACCATCCAGGGCGACATGGCGTTCCTCGAGCGCGGGGTTCACGTCCTCGCGGTGGCCAAGTTCCTCGAGCGGATCGGTGACCACATCACCAACCTCGCCGAGCTGGTCATCTTCCTCGTGCGCGGAAAAGACATCCGCCACATCGGCAAGCTCGAGGGCTGATCCCGCCTCGCCGCCGGCGTCGGTGGTCCAGCGTCCGCGTCTGACCGAGATCCGCGGGAACGCGGGGTTGCGCGATCGCCGTCCCGGCACGGCCTTGCATGCCTCGCCGAAACCGCCGCGGTGCGCGGAGTTTCGCCTCTCGGTCACACTCCGTTCACACACGATTCGCGGCCCCGTCACCGAGGCTGCGTACCTTCACCCCCATGATCTCTACGACGAAGATCCTGGGTGTGGCTGGCGCCCTGGCGCTGACACTGGTCCCTCTCGCCTGCAAGAGCAAGGACAAGGCCCCCGAGGGCGGCGAGGGCAAGGCGACGGAGGGGGCCGGGACGTCCGCGGCCGGAGGCGAGGACAAGCAGCCGGCCCACGGCGGCGCCGTCACGCTGAACGGCAGCGGCTCCACCTTCCAGAAGGGCTACCAGGAGGCGGCGATCGACGCCTTCACCAAGGGCACACCGGGAGCCACGATCAACTACGGCGGCGGCGGCTCGGGCAAGGGCCGCCAGGACCTGGCCGACATGGTGGTCGACTTCGCCGGCTCCGACTCGCCCTACAAGGAGCCCGACCTGGGCAAGAACAAGGGCGGCGACGTCCTCTACTTCCCGATCCTGCTCGGGCCCATCACCCTGTCCTACAACCTCGACGGGGTGGACAAGCTGCAGCTGTCGCCGCAGACGGTGGCCGGCATCTTCCAGCGCGACATCAAGAAGTGGAACGACAAGGCCATCGCGGCCGACAACCCGGGCGCCAAGCTGCCGGCGACCGACATCGTCGTGGCCCACCGCTCCGACGGCTCGGGCACGACCGACAACTTCACCAAGTACCTCGACGCCGCGGCCAAGGGCGTGTGGAAGCTGAAGAGCGGCTCCACGGTCGAGTGGCCGGCCGACACCCAGGCCGGCAACGGCAACCCGGGCGTCGCGCAGATCGTGAAGTCCACCGCCGGGGCGATCGGCTACGTCGATCTGTC
>DATFRY010000149.1:0-2112 GCA_035262925.1 Kofleriaceae bacterium
TCCGCACCAGCGGCGGAAACTCGTCGTCCTCGCGGGTCAGGTAGCTGTGCCGCTGCGGGTCGACGAACAGGCTGCGGTTGTTCACGGCCGGCGCCGACAGCGTGCGGACCGCGACGTCGCCCGCCGGACCGCGCGAGACGAACCCGGTGACCTCGGCGTGGGCGAGCGCGCGGTCGAGCAGCGCGACCCCGAGCCAGTCGCCGCGCGTGTGGGACGGGCCGGTGTGGAGCGTGCGTCCCACCTCGCGGCCGCAGTGGAAGACGGGTGCGTCCTCGGCCATCTCGTCCCCGGCGGCGATCAGCACGGCGCGCCTGGTCGCCTGGTGGCGGCGCGCGGCCAGCGCATCGGCCCCGGTGAAGGCGCGCCCGTACGACACCCGCCACTGGAGCTGCAGCTCGATCGGAGTGAGGCCGTCCCTCGCCTCGCGCCGCACGTTGAAGAACCAGCTCTCGAGCGCGCACAGATCGAGCGCCTCGAGCGACGCGGTGCGGAGGTCGAAGCGGCGGCCGGCCGCCCGGATGGTCTCGACGACCCCGGCGAGCCGGTCGCGCTCGACCATCAGGTCGTAGCCGTACTCGCCCGTCTTGCCGGCGCGGAAGCAGGTGAAGCGGCCCTCGTGATAGAAGCCGAGGTACGGCAGGCCGATGACGTCGGGCGAGGCGACCTCGGCCAGCACCTCCCACGCGTACGGCCCTGCCAGCGAGACGAAGGCGTGCGATCGGGAGAGGTCGTCGATCTCGACGTCGAGGCCGCCGGCCCGGTCGGCCAGGTAGCGGGCCAGGTCCGGCCCGCCGGGCCCCTCGGCGACGATCAGATAGTCGTCCTCGTCGCAGCAGACGTAGACGTCGGCGACCGGCCGGGCCGCGTCGTCGAGGAGGAGCGTGTGCAGCATCTGGCCCGGGCGAACGAAGAGCTCGCGCGGCGAGACCAGGTCGACCGCCTCCTGCGCGTCCCGCCCGCGCACGCGCGCGCAGGCGATGTGATCGCCGGCGGCCAGCACCGCCGACGAGCGCACGGCCAGGACCTCGTCCCGGACGGTCACGGCTCGCCCCGCGCCGCGATCACCAGATCCACCAGTGTGTTGAGGCTGCGCATGTCCTGGCGCAGGAGCGCGCCGTCCGCCACGCGCACCCCGAGCTCGCTGTCCAGGCAGACCACCAGCTCGACCGCGTCGAGGGAGTCGAGCCCGAACCCGGAGCCGAACAGCGCGGCGTCCGCGTCGAGCTCGTCCGGCTCGCGCCGGAGGCGCATCCGCTCGATGAGCACGTCGCGCAGGCGGGCGAGGATCTCTTCTCGCTCGGCGATGCGGGCCTCGATGTCACGCTGCATGCAGCTCCTCCTCCCGGACGAGGGCGATCGCGCAGTCGGCCGAGCCGCCGCCCGCACGCGCCACCAGGACCCGACGCGCCGCCCCGGACCTGACCAGCAGCGACCCGATCACGAAGGCGAGCGCCGAGGTGAACGCCTCGCTCGCGCCGGCGAGCTCGTCGGGATCGATCCGCCGCACCGCGGCCGGCACCAGCGCAGCCGGAACGGTCCCCACGACGGCGTCGAGCGCGTCCGGCTCGAGCGCCGCCGCCGCCAGGGCGGCGCGGGCCGCCGCCTCGATCCGTCCGGGACCGGCGATCCCGGAGCCGGCCAGTCGCACCGCCGTCCGGGCCGCGGGTCGCGTGCCGGCCAGGACGACGCAGGCCGCGCCCTCCCCGGCGCCGGGCGCCACGTCGCCGGGCGGGAGCTCGTCCACGCCGCCGGCCAGGATCGCATCGAGCTCCGGTCGCGTCGCGGCCAGCTCGGCGGCGTACAGGATCGCGAGCAGGCCGGCCGCATCGCCGGCCGAGACGGTGCTGAGCGCGCCCTTGATGCCGAGCAGCTTGGAGCAGGTGCCGACCGGGGCGTTCAGGACCATGCGCGAGAACAGGCTGGCCGACATCCCCCGGTAGCCGCGGTCGCGGATGGTGCGCACCAGCGCCGCGTTGCTCTCGGCCGAGACGTGGTTGACCCCGGCGACGAGGCCCATCTTCTGGCCCGCGGCGCCTCCCGTGCGCATTCCGGCGTCGGCCAGGGCGAGGGCGGCGGCCCCCGTCAAGTAGCGCGAGCAGGGGTCGAGTCCGC
>DATFRY010000150.1:0-18295 GCA_035262925.1 Kofleriaceae bacterium
GGGCGGCCACCATCCTCGCCCCGCCGGAGGAGGGCTCGCGCATCGCGCTGGTCGACGTCCGCGCGGCCGACGCCGACGCGGCGGTGGCGGCGGCGTGGGCCGCCTACGATCCGGCGGCGAAGTGGCCGCTCAAGGTGACCACCGAGCAGCCGGCCAAGGACGGCTGGACCGATATCCGAGCGAGCGAGTGAGGCCCGCGCCGCGGGGCGGCGGCGCGGGTCAGATCGACTGCTGCTCGATGGCCGCGGCGGCGCGCTCGCACAGGAGGCCGACCGCCTGGATCATCCCGGCGAAGCGCGCGTCCTTGGTGAGGCCCTGCTTCCAGCGGTAATAGATCTGCTGCACCACGACGGCGGTCTTGAACAGGCCGAACGCGAAGTAGAAGTAGATGTGGTCGACCGGCCGCCGGCTCAGCTCGGCGTAGGTCGCGGCCACCTCGGTCCGCGACATCATGCCGTCGATGACGGTCGGCCCGAAGCGCATGCTCTTGAACGGCTCCGGGTCGCCCGGCTCCACCCAGTAGGCGAGCGAGGTGCCGAGGTCCATCAGCGGATCGCCGACGGTGGACATCTCCCAGTCCAGCACGCCGACCACGCGCGTGATCTCGCCCGCGTCGAGGACGGTGTTGTCGAACTTGTAGTCGTTGTGGATGAGCGCGGGCGGCCCCGACGGCGGCATGTGGCCGGCCAGCCACTCCGCCACCCTGGTCACCGACGGGATGTCGTCGGTCTGCGAGCCGGCGTAGCGCTCGGTCCAGCCGCGCACCTGGCGCTCGACGTAGCCCTCCGGCTTGCCCAGATCGCCCAGCCCGATGGCGCCGTAGTCGATGGCGTGGAGCTCGGCCATGCCGCCGATGAGCGAGCGGCACAGGCTGCG
Organism: Kofleriaceae bacterium; assembly: GCA_035262925.1. Taxonomy (GTDB): domain Bacteria; phylum Myxococcota_A; class Polyangia; order Haliangiales; family Haliangiaceae; genus DATFRY01. Next base: position 877 of record DATFRY010000150.1, read on the forward strand.
CGCGGTCGCCCGATCGATGACGACGCCGGGCGGCGGCTCGCGCCGGAGGATGACCCCCTGCACCCGCTCCATGAGATAGAAGCGGCAGCCGAGCACCGACTCGTCCTCGACCATGAGGAGCGGGCGCGGCGCCTTGCTCCAGGCCGGCGCCAGGTGCGAGAGCACGCGGAACTCGCGCCCCATGTCGTGGGCCGCCTTGACCTTGGAGCCGACCGGCGGGCGGCGCAGCACCAGCTCGCGCCCGCCGGCCAGGCGCACGAGGTAGGTCAGGTTCGAGTGTCCGCCGGGGAACTGCTGCACCTCGAGCGCGAGCGGCTCGCCCGAGCCCGCCGCGTCGGGCAGGTGGGCGGCCAGATAGTCGGCCAGCCGGCGCTCGTCCAGCTCCTCACCGGGCCGCGGCGGCCGGGTGTCTCCCGCCGCCTCGGTCACTCACCGCGCTCCTTGGCCTCGGTGTAGCGCTGCACGATGCGCCGGGCCACCACCATCTTGTGCACCTCGTCCGGCCCGTCGTAGATGCGCGCGCCGCGCTCGTGGGCGTAGAAGTAGGACAGCACCGTGTCGCTGGTGACGCCGAGCGCGCCGTGGACCTGGACCGCGCGGTCGACCACCTTCATCATCACATCGGCGACGAAGAACTTGATGAGCGAGACCTCCTCGCGCGCCGACGCGAAGCCGTGCCGGTCGATCTTGCAGGCCGCGTCGAGCACCATCAGGCGCGCCGCGTTGATCGACGCGCGGCTCTCCGCGATCCAGGCCTGCACGATCTGGCGGCTGGCCAGGGTCTTGTCGGGCGCGATGTAGCGGCTGGCCGCGCGCCGGCACAGGAGGTCGAACGAGCGCTCGCAGATGCCGATCCACCTCATGCAGTGGTGGATGCGGCCGGGGCCGAGCCGCTCCTGCGCGATGAGGAAGCCCGAGCCCTCGGCGCCCAGGCGGTTCGACTTGGGCACCCGGCACCCGCGATAGCGGATCTCGGCGTGGCTGCCCCAGCCGCGGCCGGCGTGGCCCATGACCGGGATGTTGCGCACGCGCTCGAAGCCCGGCGTGTCGGTCGGCACCAGGATCTGGCTGGCGCGCAGGTGCTTCGGCGCCTCGGGGTTGGTCACCGCCATGACGACCGCCACCGCGGCGCCGTCGCCCGAGCTGGTGAACCACTTGTGCCCGTCGATGACGTAGTCGTCTCCGTCGGAGCGGGCCACGGTCGACAGCTCGGTCGGGTTGGAGCCGGAGTTCTCCGGCTCGGTCATGGAGAAGCAGCTGCGCATGCGGCCGGCGGCGAGCGGCTCCAGCCAGCGCCGCTTCTGCTCCGGCGTGCCGTGGAGGTGGAGGATCTCGATGTTGCCGGCGTCGGGCGCCTGCGCGCCGAACACGAAGTGGCCGATGGGCGAGCGGCCCAGCTCCTGGCTGACCAGCCCGTGGTCGACCAGCGAGAGGCCCAGGCCGCCCAGCTCGCGCGGGATCTGCGGCCCCCACAGGCCGGCGGCGCGCACCTCGTCGCGCAGGGCGGCGAGCAGCGGCTCCTCGCCGCTCACCCCGTGGGGCAGGATCTCCGGCTCCGACGGGATGACGCGCCGGTCGATGAAGTCGCGCACGCGCTCGAGCAGCGCGGCGGTGGGCTGGGGAATGTCGAAGTCCATGGGTCGCTCCCGTCAGTCAGCGATAGGTGACCAGGCCGTCGTCGAGGTGGTGGACCGCGTTGAAGCCGAACAGGCTGAGCTCGTCGCCGCGCCAGCGCAGCTCGGTGACCGAGGCGTTGGCGATGACCCAGGCCAGGCGCATGGTGCGCTCGTCGGCCAGGCCGAGGCACCTCCGCACCGCGACCGAGATCGGGCCGCCCGAGGTGACGACCGCGACGCTGCGGCCGCGACCCTCGCCCGCCATCACCCGGTCGATGCCGCGGCCGACGCGCTCGCAGAAGTGGGCGAAGGTCTCGAGGTCGTCGGTGTCGAGCTCGCCGCGGGCCCAGCGGTGCGTGACGTGCTCGAACGCGGCCTGGAAGGCGGCGGGCTGCACGGCCTCTCCGCCGGCCATGGCGGCGACCAGGCGGGCCAGCTCCGGGTTGTCGGCGGCCAGCTGGGGCAGCCAGCGGCGGAAGATCTCGATGGCCGGGAACTCGTCCAGCTCGGGCACGAGCGCGACCTCGGGCAGCGCGCAGCCCCGCTCGGCGGCGGCGGCGGCCAGGTGGCGCGCGGTGTCGAGCTGGCGCCGGCGCGGACCGGAGTAGATCGCGTCGACGCGCACCGGCCGCTCGGCCAGGTAGCGGCCGAGCGCGCGCGACTGCTCGATGCCGCGCGGCGAGAGCACGTCGTAGTCCTCGGCGCCGAACGAGGCCTGCCCGTGGCGGATGAGGTGGAGGGAGCTCACGCGGAGGGCATGGTATCACCGGCCGGCGCGTCAGGCTCCGCGCCGTCGTCGGAGCCGAGCATCACGCCGAGCCAGCGCAGATCTTCGGTGTGCTCGAGCATGATCCTGGCCATCGACGTCAGCGGGACACTGAGCAGCATGCCGACCGGACCCCACATCCAGCCCCAGAAGACCAGGGACAGCATGACCACCAGCGGCGACAGGTGGAGGCGACGGCCCATCACTCTCGGCTCGAGGATGTTGCCGCAGCACGCATCGAGCAGGAGGTAGAGCGCGGCGACCAGCGCGGCTCGGCCCGGCCCGTGCTCGACCAGCGCGAGCAGGACCGGCGGGATGGCGGCCAGGATCGAACCGATGGTGGGGACGTAGTTGAAGAGGAATGCGAAGAGACCCCAGAGGAGCGGGAAGTCGACGTCGAGCGCCATGCACACGCCGATCGCGACGACGGCGTTGAGCAGACTCATCGCGGTCTTGATCGCCAGGTAGCGCTGCACCTCCGCGGCCCCGCGCGCGAGATAGCCGAGGTCCGCTCCCGGGTCGCCGAGGGCCCGGCGCAGCTTGCGCGGCAACCCGCACAGCTCGAACAGCATGAACGACATGAGCAGGAGCACGAGGACGAGGTTGGAGAAGGCGGACACCATGCTGGCCGCCGTGGCGCCGGTGAGATCGAGGATCGCGCCGGTGTCGATCCTGGCGCTCAGGTCGTCGGCGGAGATGTCGATGCCGAGCGACTGCAGCCACGACAGGCCGGACTGCACGATGCCGTCGAGCCGGGCCCGGTAGGTCGGGAGCTCCTGGTAGAAGCTCTGGATCGTGCCGCCGATCACGACCGCGACCGCGAGCACGGCGAGGACCGCGCCGGCGATGACCAGAGCGGCCGCGGCCCACTCCGGCAGGCCGAGCCGGTGCATCCACGAGAGCGGCGGGAGGCACAGGATGGTCAGGAACCCCGCCATCAGGAGGGGCACGAAGAACGCCTGCCCGGCGCGCAGTCCCGCCATGGTGATGACCAGGCAGGCGGCCACGAACAGGAACCGCGCGCCGCGCACGTGCAGCGGATGGGGAGGCGGGGGCGGATTCTCTGACATGGCGGACGGGCGAGCAGGCGGGGAGGGCGAGCGGACGCGGCGAACGGAGCGGACGCGGCGAACCGAGCGGACGCGGCGGACGATCAGCCCGGCTCGACGCTGCCCGATCCGCTGACCCTCACCGTGCGGGCCGGCTTGCCGCGGTAGTGCACGTCACCGCTGCCGCTGACCTCGACGTCGAGCGCCTCGACCGCGCTGAGCTCGACGTCGCCGCTGCCGGACACCTCGACCACCGCGCGGCGGGCCGACAGGCCGTAGAGGCGCATGTCTCCCGAGCCGCTGATCGAGGCGTCGAGCTGGCGCGCGTTGCCGTGCAGGGTCAGGTTTCCGGAGCCGGAGATGTGCGCGTCGAAGCGCTCGGCCGCGATGCCCTGGGCAGACACGTCCGAGCTGCCGCTGATCTCGATGGCGTCCAGCGCGGGAGTGGAGACGGTGACCAGGAGCCGTGCGCTGGGCGTGTAGCTGCCGCTGTCCATCTCCACCACCAGCGTGTCGCCCCGCACCTCGGTGCGGACGTGCGGCACGATGTTGTCGTCGCCCGACACCGTGACGGAGGTGGCGGGCCCGACGCGAGCGACGACGTCGGTCGATCCTCTGACGTCGATGCGCCGGAACTGGGCAGCCCCGCGCGGCTGCTGCACGGTGTGTCCCGAGCCCTTGACGGACGGGCCGAAGCAGGCAGGCAGGAGCAATCCGACGGCGACGATGCTGGCCCTGGCGAGCGACATGGGTGGTCCTCCTCTGGACGCCCGGATGATACGCGCACGAGCGGACCGGGCGGGCTATATCGCCGGCGGCGGGGTGAAGCCGGGCAGGACGCCGGCCTCCTCCAGCGCGCCCGCGATGTCGAGCAGGCGCGGCTCCGACCACAGCGGCCCGACCATCTGGACGCCGATGGGGAGGCCGCTCTGGTCGCGACCGGCGGGGAGCGCGAGCGCCGGCTGGCCGGTCAGGTTCGCGACCAGGAGCGCGCCCGCCACCTGCCAGTAGCTGGTCTCCTCGCCGTCGACCTCGACCGGCGCGCCGGCCTCGCGGTGGGTGAACGCCGTGGTCGTGGCGGCCGGGAGCAGCAGGGCGTCCACGTCGTCGAAGTAGCGCTGCCAGGCGGCGATGAGGCGGTCGCGGCGCTCGAGCGCCGTGAAGTACCAGGCCAGCGTGCGCTGCTCGTCGCGGAGCTCGGCGCCGCCGCCGGGGGAGGACAGGCTCGTGATGGTCGACACGAGATCCACCGCCAGCTCGAAGAGCTCGCCCCAGTCGACGTCGGGCAGGCGATCGTCGACGCGCGCGCCCGCGCGCTCGGCCTCGGCCGCGACGCGCTCCAGCGCTCGCCGGATCGCGGTGGCGACGCGGGGGCCGGGCATCGACGCCACCACCGCGAGGCGCAGATGGCCGAGCGCGCGCGGCCCCGGCGCGGCGAGCGGCACCGGCGGGACATCGCTGTCCTGTCCGTCGGGGCCGGCGATGATCTCGAGCGCCATGCGCAGATCGACGAGGTCGCGCGCCATGGGGCCGAGACAGGACATGATGCGGATCGCGCGCGGCGCGCGGCCGGGCGGGGCGAAGAAGCCGGTGAAGGGCACGCGGTGCTCGGTCGTCTTCATGCCGTGGACGCCGCAGAAGTGAGCGGGCAGCCGGATCGAGCCGGCCAGGTCGGAGCCGACCTCGAGCGGCGTCATCCCCGCCGCCAGCGCGGCGGCCGCGCCTCCGCTGGAGCCGCCTGGTGTGCGGCTCGCGTCCCAGGGATTGCCGGTGCGGCCGAAGAGCGGGTTGGCGCTCTGCAGCGGGTCGCCCAGCCACGCCGCCACGTTGGTGTGGCCGATCAGGATGGCGCCGGCCGCGCGCAGCCGGGCCGCCACCGTCCCGTCCACCTGGGCCACGCGGTCGAGCTCCTCGGTGCCGACCGTGGTGCGCTGGCCGGCGACGTCGTGCGCGTCCTTCAGGGTCATGGGGACGCCGTGCAGCGGTCCCCAGGTCTCGCCGCGCGCGAGGGCCGCGTCGGCGGCAGCGGCGCGCTGGCGGGCGCGGTCGGCGTCGAGCGAGACCACCGCGCGGAGGGCGTCATTGTGCCGCGCGATGCGGGCCAGGTGGGCCTCGAGCAGCTCGACGGCGCTGATCTGCCGCTCGCGCACCATGCGGGCCAGCACGCGCGCCGGCTCGAGGCACGGCTCGCCGTGTTCCCATCGGTGTCGATCGATCGGCTTCATGATCCGAGTGTAGGACCAAGAGTCTCGTTCGGCCGCCGCGCTGCGCGCGGGCGACGTGGCCATCGAGGGTTCGAGAGCTACGGTCGAACCGGCGCCTGGCCCGCGCCGGCGGCGGGCGCGGCGGGCGCGGTGGGCGCGGCGCCGGCCGACGGCGCGGGGGCCGGGGCGGGCGCGGGCGCGGGGGCCGGCGCCGGGGCGGGCGCGGCCGCCCCCGGATCGCGCTTGCAGACCGGCTCCGGCAGCGCGCCCAGGCCGGTGAAGGACAGGCCGCCGCGCGCCTCGAGGCGGCCGACCTCGCGCGCGACCGCCGCGTCGTACAGGCGAACGCCGCCCCTGTCGTCCTCGAAGGCGAGCGTGGCCGCGTCGAGGAAGCGGGGATGGAAGCGAGTCGCCCCCTTGAAGACGTGCCTGAGCCGGCCGCTCTCGGCGTCGACCAGGTAGAGCGACGACTGGCGGTCGACCTCCTGGGCCGCGCACGGATCGCCGGCGGTGGCGAACGCGAGCCGGCTCCTGTCCGGCGACCAGGCCAGGCTCGAGCGTGCGGCCGCGTCGCCGGCGGGCAGCTGCACGCGCTTCTGGCTCGACTCGATCACGAACTCCTCGGCCGCGCCCGTCTCCGGGTTCCAGTCGGCCGCGACGCCCTCGACGTCCCCGCCGCCGTCCAGCTCCGCGCTCTCGTAGCGGACCAGCAGGCGGCGGCCCGGGGCCGGTGCGCCGCCGCCCGCGCCCGCCTCGGCCGGCGCGCCGCCGCCCGCGCCCGGGGCCGGTGCGCCGCCGCCCGCGCCCGCCGGCGGCCTGGCCGGCTTGGCCCTGCCGTCGGTGCGGTCGATGCTGAACGGTCGGGCCGGGCCGAGCCCCCACCAGCCCGACGGGTCGTAGGCGGTGACCACGAGCTCGTCGCCCGCCTGGTATTCGACCGCGAGGGTGCGCGCGTTCTTGATCTGCGCCGCGGGGTGCGCGACCTCGGGGCTGGCCAGGCTGACCGTCCCGACCTGCGCGGCGGCCAGCACGGGCGGCGCCGCGGTCGGCGGATCGGCCAGGGTCGCGTGGGTGGCGGCGACGTAGGCGATCTCGTCGCCCGACGGCGACGCGAGGAAGCCGAGCACCTGGAAGTCGGTCTGCGTGATGCGCAGGTAGCGCTGCGTCTCCTTGACGTACGCGAACACCTCGGCGCGGCTGGCCAGTCGCGCGGCGGTGCCCGGCTTCTTCGGCCGCGCCGGCTCCTTGAACGGCGCGCGCCGCGCCACCAGCAGGAGCCCGCCGCGCGCGCTGCGCGCGAACTGCTCGCGGTAGGCGGCCACCATCTCGGTGAGCGCGCCGCGCAGCGGGGACGCGGTCAGCGGCTCCAGCTCGGCGTCGCGCTCCACCGAGGCGCCCCAGCGGATCCAGTCGCCGGCCAGCGCGATGCGAAGCTCCGCGATCGCCTTCTCGTACTCGCCCTCCTGCGCGAGCGCGGAGGCGAGCAGGCGGTGCGCCTCGAGGTGGCCCGGATCGGCCTGCAGCGCCTCCTCGCAGGCGCTGCGGACCGCCTTCCAGTCGCGCCGGCGGTGCGCGGCGGCGGCCTCGCCGAACGGGCGGGCCGCCTTGCCCCACTCGTAGGCCAGATCGGCCGGGTGGGCGACACCGAGCGTGAGCGGCGCGGTGTCCACCGTCGGCCGCGGCCTGTCGGGATGCGGCAGGGCCGGAGCCGCGGCGTCCTCCCGGTCCTTCTTGTCGCCGCCGCAGGCGACCGCCACCAGCCCGACGAGCAGCGCGCCGCGACGCGTGATGCGCCACGTGGACATCATGCTGGCTCTCCTCTGCCTGCCCCTGTCATACGAGGTGGGACGCCGGCCCGGCAAGGCGAATTCCGGCGCGCCGCAATACCGCCACGACCGGGACGTACCGGCACGTGCGCTCAGCCGCCCTCGAGCGCGTGCGCGACCTCGGCCGACTGCGCCGCCCGCCGCGCCGCGCACAGGTCGATCTGCTCGCGCATCTTGCCGCGCGCCATCGCGATGCCGGGAGCCCCGGCCAGCTTGTCGGCGAAGAAGCGATCCGCCTGATCGCGCCGCCGCGAGCTGCACAGCGCGCCGCCGATCTGCAGGAGCTCGATGCGCCGGTCGGCCCCGAGCTTGTGCACCAGCGCGGCGAACCGCCGCACCGCCTCGTCGTACACCTTCTCGGCCAGCGCCGGGTCCATCTCGCCGCCCGACAGCAGCTCGCTCATCTCGTTGAACTGGATCTCGGCCGACGCCGCCAGCTCCACGGTGCGCGCCACCAGCGATGGGTCGCGGAAGCGGGCCAGCGCGCCGAGGATCGGCTCGCGCCGCTCGAGCGCCTTCTCCCGGCGCAGGCGGGCGATGCAGGCGTCGTACAGCTCGGCGCCGCCGCGCGCCGCCGCCGCCGTGCCCAGCACCGCCGCGGCCACGTCGAGCGGCAGGGTCGACGGATCGCGCAGCCAGGCCCGGCCCAGGCGCTCGGCCTCGCCCGCCAGCGCCGCGTCCTTGCCCTCGACGGCGACCAGCCCGAGCAGCGCGGGCCGCACCAGCCGCGCCCCGACCGGCTCGCCGGCGCGCGGCTTCCAGCCCAGCGCGCGCGCCCGGGCGCCGAACAGCGAGCTCACCAGGGCGGCGTACTCGCCCTGCCGCTCGGGCGGGACCAGGTCCTCGATGGCGCCGGCCAGCCGGATCGCGCGCCGCAGGACCGAGAAGTTCCGCACGCGGGCCAGGGCGGGCAAGGACGCCATCAAGACGCCATACGAGAGGTGGCCGGCGTCGGCCAGCGCGATCGCGTCCTCCAGCGCCGAGATGCGCTCGCGCGCGCTGACCGGCGCGCGCCCGTCCAGCACTCGCGCCAGCAGTTCGCCGCCGTACGACACCCGGTAGTAGCCGATCGCGTCGGCGTTGCCGTTCACCCAGGTCGGGCATCTCGAGCCCGCGCCCTCGAGCGGCAGCAGCTCGCTCGCCTTGTCGAGGAGCGTGCACTGCGATGCGGCGCGCTTGCCGGTCCCGAACTCGATGCAGACGGGGATTTTCCACCTCTGCGGCGCCGCGCTCCTGCCCCGCGCGCCGGCGGCACGCAGCCGCTCCTGGCGCAGCTCGAGCGCGGGCGGCTGTCCAGCTCCGCAGTGGAGCTCCATCGAGACCAGCGGCACGCCGGGCTGGTCGAGGAAGCTGGTGAACGCGGCGGCCACGTCGCGCCCCGGCGCGGCCGCGTCCAGCTCGGCCAGGAAATCGGCCGAGGTGGCGTTCTTCCACTGGTACCTGCGGAGGTAGCTGCGCACGCCCTTCTGGAAGGCGTCCTCGCCCACCCAGCGCTCGAACATCGCGATGACCGCGGCCCCCTTGCCGTAGTTGATCGGATCGAACAGGAACAGGAAGTCGTCGCGGTGGTCCACCGGGCCGTGGATGGCGCGCGTGCTGGGCCGCGCGTCGGCGCGCATCGCGCCCTCGCGGTCGCTCACGCCGTCGCCCAGCTCGGCGTCGCTGTGGGTGCCGCTGGTCAGCTTGCGCTCCAGCCAGGTGGCGAACGACTCGTTGAGCCACAGGTCGTCCCACCAGGTCATGGTCACCAGATCGCCGAACCACTGGTGCGCGGTCTCGTGGGCCACGTCCTCGCGATGGTGGGACAGGAAGTCGGGCCGGCGGTCCTCGCCCGGCCGCGCCAGCAGGACGTCGGCGGTGTACGTGATGAGCCCGGCGTTCTCCATGGCGCCGAACAGGTGGGGCACCGCCACGCTGTCGAGCTTGTCGAACGGGTAGGGCATCCCGAAGTAGCGCTCGAGCGCGAGCAGGTACTCGCGGGTGGAGCGCCGGGCCGCGCGCGTCTCGCCGGTGCGCCCGCGCGGCACCGCGATGCCCAGCGGCACCTGCCGGGCGCCCACCTTGCCGACCGACACCAGCTCGAGCGGGCCGACCGCGAGGGCGACCAGGTAGCTGGACAGAGGCGGCGTGGGGCGGAACTCGACGGTCTTCATGCCGGGGCCGGGGCCGGCGCTCTCGCGCGCGACCGGCGTGTTGGCCAGCGCCGCGTTCTCCCGCGCGACCCGCAGGGTGAGCTGCCACGGGATGCGGTAGGCCGGCTCGTCGAAGCAGGGGAACGCGCGTCGCGCGTCGCCTATCTCGAACTGCGAGAACACGTAGGCCGCGCCGTTCTCGCGCTGGCGGAAGAGCCCGGTGTAGTCGTCGTCGACCAGCCGGCCGCGGTAGGAGATGCGCACGACCGCGGGACCCGGGGCGATCGGGCGCGGCACCGACAGGCCGAGGAACTCGCCTTGCCGGGCCGGCACCCGCGTGGCGACCTGGCGCGCGCCGCCGGCCTCGATCGATGCCTCGCGCACCTCGATCTCCTTGGCGTTGAGCCAGAGGACCGAGGTCGGCTCGCGCACGTCGATGTCGATCTCCACCTCGCCGGTGAAGGTGGGCTGCTCCGGGATGATCGTGAGATCGATCGCCTGCCGGCGCGGCGCCGCGTTCGGGGGCAGGCGCAGCGTGGGCGGGCGCGACTCGGCGCGCACCGCGCTCGCCGCCCCGGCCGAGCCTGGCGATGCCGGGGCTGCCGGCGCCGGCGCGGACGCGGCCGCGGACGGCTCGGCGGGCGCCAGCTCCGGCGACCGGCCCGGCGCGACGCCGCGGCAGGAGCCCGCGGCGAGCGCGGCCAGCGCGGCGAGCGCGGCCAGCGCGGCGGCGAGCCACGATCGAGACCGACGTATCATGCAGCCTCCCCGCCCGAGCGGTCTCCGCCCGGACCCGACACGGCATCGTGCGCGGCGCCGTGGGCGTCCAGCGGATCGAGCGCGACCAGGACGGCGCCGGCCTCGACCGGGTCGCCCTCGCGGACCATGAGCTTGACGACCCGGCCCGCGCGCGCGGTCTTGACGGCGTGCTCCATCTTCATCGCCTCCAGTATGACCAGCGCCTGGCCCGCCGCGCACGGATCACCTTCCGCGACCAGGACGCGCACCACCCGGCCGGGCATGGGCGCCGACAGCCCGCCCTCGGCCTGGAGCGCGCGCCGCTCGGGGAAGCGAGGCTCCTCCGTGAAGGTGAAGTCGCGTCCGCCGGCGCTCACGTGATGGACGAGCCCGCTCCGGGCCACGGCGAAGCGGCGCACGACGCCGGCCTCGTCCTCGAGCGCCACCTCGCCGGCGCCGCCGCCGGCCCGTCGCAGGGCGCACGTCTCGCCGTCGGCCCGGCAGGCGAACCGGTCCCGGCCCAGCGGGCGGTAGCCGACCTCGACCGCGCGGCCGCGCCAGCGATACTGGACCGCCGCCTCGCTCGGGTGGTGGCTGCGCCAGCCCGGGTCGATGTCCGGCAGGACGGCGCGGCCGGCGCGCCGCTCCTCGACCTCGGCCAGCGCGGCCGCCAGCGCGGCCCGGGCCAGCTCGCCGGCCTCCGGCGCGCGCCCGAAAAGCTCGGCCCGATGGTGGTGGAGGAAGTGCGTGTCGATGCGGCCGGCCAGGAACTCGGGGTGGCGCAGGACCGCGACCAGGAGCTCGCGGTTGGTGGTCACGCCCTGGGCGACCAGGCGCTCGAGCGCGCCGGCCAGCCGCCGGGCCGCCTCGCCGCGGGTCGGGGCGTGCGCGATGACCTTCGCCAGCAGCGGATCATAATGAGTGGGGACCTGGCTGCCGGCCTCGACCCCGGCGTCGACGCGCAGCCCCGCCACGTCGCCGGGCACACGCCAGGCCAGCAGGCGCCCGCCGGCGGGCAGGAAGCCCTCCTCCGGGTCCTCGGCGTAGAGCCGGCACTCGATGGCGTGGCCGGTCTGGCGCAGGTCGGCGTCCGACAGGCCGAGCGGCTCGCCCTCGGCCACGCGGATCTGCTCGCGCACGAGATCCAGCCCGGTCACCAGCTCGGTGACCGGGTGCTCGACCTGGAGGCGCGTGTTGACCTCGAGGAAGTAGAAGCTGCCGTCCTCGGCCAGGAGCAGCTCGACGGTGCCGGCGTTGTGATAGCCGACCTCGCGGGCCAGCGCGAGCGCGGCCCGGCCCATCGCCTCGCGCAGGGCCGGGGTCACCGCCGGCGACGGGCTCTCCTCGACGATCTTCTGGTGGCGGCGCTGGATCGAGCACTCGCGCTCGAACAGGTGGACGAGCGCGCCGTGCCGGTCGCCCAGGATCTGGATCTCGACGTGGCGCGCGCCCTCGAGGTAGCGCTCGACCAGGAGCGCGTCGTCGCCGAAGGCGGCCAGCGCCTCGCGCCGGGCCGACTCGATCGCCGGCGCCAGCTCCGACGGCGCGCGCACGATGCGCATGCCCTTGCCGCCGCCGCCGGCCGAGGCCTTGATGAGGACCGGGTAGGTCATGTCGGCCGGCGCCGCGCCCAGCGGGAAGCTCGGCACCACCGGCACGCCGGCGCGCGCGGCCAGCTCGCGCGCGCGCTCCTTCGATCCGAGCGCGGCGATCACGTCGGGCGGCGGGCCGACGAAGACCAGCCCCGCGCCCTCGCAGGCGGCGGCGAACCCGGCGTTCTCGGCCAGGAAGCCGTAGCCCGGGTGGACCGCGTCGGCGCCGGCCGCGCGGGCCGCCTCGATCAGTCGATCGATGGCCAGGTAGGACGAGCGGCTGGGCGCCGGGCCGATGCGCACCGCCTGGTCGCAGGCCCGCACGTGCGGCGCGTCCTCGTCGGCGTCGGAGAAGACCGCGACGGTGGCGATGCCCATGTCGCGGCAGGTGCGCGCGATGCGGCACGCGATCTCGCCCCGGTTGGCGATCAGCATGCGGCGTATCGTGCGCGTCTCGGTGCGGGCCATGGCGGGCCTCTGCCTAGTGGCGGAACACGCCCCACGAGGTGGTGCCGCGGACCGGCGCCGAGTGGGCGGCGGACAGCGCGATGCCGACCACGGTGCGGGTCTGGCGCGGGTCGATGATGCCGTCGTCCCACACGCGGGCGGTGGCGAACAGCGGGTCCGACTCGGTGTCGATCTGCTTCTCGAGCATCGCCTTGCCGACCGCGAGGCGCTGCTCGTCGACCTCCTCGCCGCGCGCGCGCGCGGCCTGGCGCTGGATGATCTCGAGCACGCCGCCCAGCTGGACGCCGCCCATCACCGCGATGCGGTGGTTGGGCCAGGTGAACAGGAAGCGCGGGCGGTAGGCGCGCCCGTTCATGGCGTAGTTGCCGGCCCCGTAGCTGGCGCCGGTCATGATGGTGATGGCCGGGACGGTGCTGTTGGCCACCGCGTTGATGAGCTTGGCGCCGTGCTTGATGATGCCCTCCTGCTCGACCGCGCGCCCGACCATGAAGCCGGTGATGTTCTGCAGGAACAGGAGCGGCACGTCGATCTGGTTGCACAGCTGGATGAACTGGGCCCCCTTGGCCGCCGACTCGGAGAACAGCGCGCCGTCGTTGGCCAGGATGCCGACCGGGTAGCCGTGCACGTGGGCCCACCCGCACACCAGAGTGGGGCCGTAGAGCGGCTTGAAGTCGGAGAAGCGCGAGCCGTCGGCGATGCGGGCGATCACCTCGCGCGAGCCGAACGGCACGCGGACGTCGGCCGAGGCGATGCCGAGCAGGTCCTCCGGGTCGTGGAGCGGCGGCTCGGACGGGCGCGCCGGCGGCGGTCCCGCCTTGCGCCAGCCCAGGTGGGCGATGATCTCGCGGCCCAGCCGGATCGCGTCGACCTCGTCCTCGGCCAGAAAATCGGACACGCCGGAGACGCGGCTGTGCATCTCGGCCCCGCCCAGCTCCTCGTGGTCGGTCTCCTCGCCGGTGGCCATCTTCACCAGCGGCGGCCCGGCCAGGTAGACCTGCGCCTGCCTGCGCACCATGACCACGTAGTCGCTCATGCCGGGCACGTAGGCCCCGCCTGCCGTCGAGCTGCCGAACACCAGGCACACGGTCGGGATGCGGCCTTCCGAGCGGCGGGTGAGGTCGCGGAAGCTGCGCCCGCCGGGCACGAAGATGCGGTGCTGGTTGGGCAGGTCGGCGCCGGCCGACTCGGTCATGCTGATGGAGGGGAGCCGGTTCTCGGCGGCGATGTCGGCCAGGCGGAGCGACTTGACCACGCCCATCTCGCTCACCGCGCCGCCCTTGACCGTCGAGTCGTTGGCGGTGATCAGGCACTCGACGCCCGACACCAGGCCGACGCCGGCGATGATGCTGGCACCCGGCGTGTGGCCGGCGACGCCGTGGCCGGCCAGCGGGCACAGCTCGAGGAAGTAGGAGTCGCGGTCGAGCAGGAGCTCGACGCGCGCGCGCGGCAGGAGCTTGCCGCGGGCCGCGTGGCGCGCGGCGTACTTCTCACCGCCGCCCGCGCGAGCCGCGGCGAGCGCGGACTCGACCCGCGCGACGGCGGCCAGGTTGGCCTCGCGGTTGGCGCGAAACTCGTCGGAGCGCGGGTCGATGGCGGTCGGCAGGAGCGGATAGGGCTGCTCCGGCCGCGGCGCATCGAGGGGCTGGTCGCGCATCGGCCGGCATCGTGGCGGGGGCCCGCGCGGCTGTCAACCGGTGGGCCAGAAACGGGACGGCGGCCGCGCGGGGCGGCGGCGCGCCGTCGCCGTCGCGGCCGCGGTCACTTCGGCGGCCAGGCCTTGCGCCGGTCCGGCCGATCGTGGACGTGGAGCAGGAAGGCCAGCTGGCGCGCGGTCTGCCGGAGCCGGTCGAAGCGGCCCGACGCGCCGCCGTGGCCCGACGTCATGTCGACGTCGAGGACGAGCAGGTTGCCGTCGGTCTTGGTCGCGCGCAGCTTGGCGACCCACTTGGTCGGCTCGTAGTACTGGACCTGGCTGTCCCACAGCCCGGTGCGGACGTAGATGGACGGGTAGTCCTTGGCCGCGACGTTGTCGTACGGCGAGTAGGACAGCATGTAGTCGTAGGCGGCCTTGTTCCTGGGGTCGCCCCACTCGTCGAACTCGTTGGTGGTGAGCGGGATGCTCGCGTCGAGCATCGTGGTCACGACGTCGACGAACGGGACCTGCGCGACCACGCCGCGGTAGAGGTCGGGCCGCATGTTGAGCACCGCCCCCATGAGCAGCCCACCCGCGCTGCCGCCGGCGGCGTAGACCTGATCGCGCGCGCCGAGCTTGTTCGCGACCAGGAACTCGGTCGCCGCGATGAAGTCGGTGAACGTGTTCCGCTTCTTCATCAGCTTGCCGTCCTCGTACCAGGCCCGGCCCAGCTCCTGGCCGCCGCGGATGTGGGCGATGGCGTAGACCCACCCTCGGTCGAGCAGGCTGGTCATCCTGGTGTCGAGGCCCGCGTCGATCGAGATGCCGTACGAGCCGTAGCCGTAGACCAGGAGCGGCGCGGTCCCGTCGCGCGGCGTGGTCTTCTTGTAGACCACCGAGATCGGGACGAGCGTGCCGTCGGAGGCGGGCGCGTGCAGGTACTCGCTCGTGTACTGCGCGGGGTCGTAACCGGGGACCGGCTGCTGCTTGAGGAGCTCGGTCTTCTTCGTCGTCACGTCGGCCTCGAACACCGAGGTGGGCGCGACCATCGACGAGTAGGCGTAGCGCACGCGCCGCGACCTGGCGTCGGCGAGGTCGATGACCGACATCGTGTAGGTAGGGTCCTTGGCGTCGAGGAAGAAGGACGGCTTGCCCTTCGGCAGCACGAGCACCTTGCTCAGGCCGCCGGAGCGCACCGTCGCGGCCACGAAGCCGTGGAACACGGCGAAGTCCTCCTCGACCAGCTGGTCCGCGCTGTGCGGGATGACGTCCGTCCACGCCGTGCGGTCGGCCTGCTTGCCCTCGCGCACGCTGACCAGGCGGAAGTTCCTGGCGTCGGCGTTGGTGCGGATGAAGAAGCGGCCGTCGAGGTGATCGACCGAGTACTCGTGATCCTTGGCGCGCGGCAGGAACACCACCGGGTCGGACATCGGCCGGGCGGCGTCGACCAGCCGGACCTCGTCGTTGGTGGTCGCGCTGGCCATGAAGAGGATGTACTTGCGCGACTTGGTCCGGCCGACGCTGACGTAGTACGAGGTGTCGTCTTCCTTGTAGACGAGGTCGTGCGCGGTGGCGCCCAGCACGTGGCGGAACACCCGGTCCTCGCGCAGCGTGGTCTCGTCCTTGCCGGTATAGAAGAGCGTCTTGCCGTCTCCCGCCCACACCATCGACGGCGCGATGTTGGACGCCGTGTCGTCGTAGAGCTTGCCCGACGCGATCTCCTTGATGTGGAGCGCGAACTGGTTGCGGCCGACCGTGTCGTCGGCCCACGCGATCAGCTTGCCGTTGCGGGTGACGTCGAAGGCGCCGATCCGGTAGAACGCGTGGCCTTCGGCCAGCTGGTTGCCGTCGAGCAGCACCTCCTCGGGCGCGGTCATCTTCCCCTTGCGGCGGCAGAAGATCGGCTGCTGCTTGCCGGTCTCGAAGCGCGAGTAGTACCAGTAGCCGTCCTTGAGCTCGGGGACCGAGGAGTCATCCTCCTTGATGCGGCTCCTCATCTCGGCAAACAGCGTGTCCTCGGTCTGCTTGTCCGGAGCCAGCGTGGCGCTCGTGTACTCGTTCTCGGCCGCCAGGTACTTCAGCACCTCGGGGCTCTTCCGCTGGTCGTCGCGGATCCAGTAGTACGGATCGCTGCGGCTGCCGCTGGGCGAGGGGACGGCGTGATCGTGGCGAGCGGCGCGCGGAGGCGTCGGCTCCCCGGCGGCCCCTGGCGCGGCGCCCGTCGAGCCGGCCACGCCGGCCGTGTCGCTCGCGCCGGTGTTCCCGGTCGTCGCGGCCGATCCACCGCAGGCGGTGATGAAGAGCACGGGGACGAGAGCGCGCCTGGCTTCTAGCATGGCCACTCGCCTACCACGGGTAGCGACCGCGGCGCCAGCCACCTCTCGGCCCGTCGCGGCCGCGCTCACCGCGGTGGCGGGTGAGACGGCCGCGGGGCGGGATTCCCGCGACGACGCCGCTACTTCCGCTCAGGAGCCGGCAGCCCGAGGTCGGCCGCCACGTCGCTGGCCAGGACGTCGAGCGGGACGCTGCCGTGGATCAGGACCGCGTGGTGAAAGGCCACGTCGTCGAAGCCGGCGCCGAGGGCGGCCTCGGCGGCGCCGCGCGACTCGAGGATCTTCGCCCGACCCGTCCAGTAGGCGGTCGCCTGGCCCGGCCAGGACGCGTAGCGCGCGATCTGGCCCTCGGCGAAGCGCTGGCCGTACCCGGTGTTCTCCTCGAAGAACGCGACCGCCTCGTCGAACGACCACTGCATGGCGTGGATGCCGGTGTCCACCACCAGGCGGGCGGCGCGGAAGGCCTCGGCCTGGAGCCGCCCGATGTCGCCGTACGGGTCGTCGGCGTACCAGCCGAGCTGGCCGGCCAGCCACTCGGCGTAGAGGCCCCATCCCTCGGCGAAGCCGTTGAAGACCACGACGCGCTGGAAGAGCGGCAGATCGAGGTCGTGGGCGACGCCGATCTGGAGGTGATGGCCGGGGACGGTCTCGTGATAGACGAGCGTCGGCATGGCGAAGAGATCGTCGCCGCCGTCGCCCAGGGTGGCGAAGAAGGTCCCGGGTCGCGCGTTGTCGAGGGACGGCCCCACGTAGAAGCCGCCGCTGGGCACGCCGGTCACCACCACGCCGGCGGTGGGAAGGACGTCGAAGGCGTCGGGCAGGCGCCCCTGTGCGTCGTCGATCATCGCGGTGTAGGTCGCGAGCACGTCGGCCCGGGCGACGTGACCGCCGTCGGCCGCCACGCGCGCGAGCTGTTGCCCGAGCGGCGCGCCCGCCGGATAGCCGAGCGCGGCGAAGCGCTGGTCGAGGTCGGCGTGGATCCGCTCGAGCTCGTCGAGGCCGAGCTGGTGGAGCTGGTCGGCGGTCACCTCGGCGGTGATGTGATGGCGGAGCGCCTGGGCG
>DATFRY010000151.1:0-14565 GCA_035262925.1 Kofleriaceae bacterium
GGGGTGCCGGCCGTGGAGGCGGGGCGCGGCGATGTGCTCGGCGGTGATGCCGGCCGTGGAGGCGGCGCGCAGGGACGTGACTCGGCGGGGTGCCGGCCGTGGAGGCGGGGCGCAGCGAAGTGACTCGGCGGGGTGCCGGCCGTGGAGGCGGGGCGCGGCGACGTGCTCGGCGGTGATGCCGGCCGTGGGGACGGCGCGCAGCGACGTGACTCGGCGGTGATGCCGGCCGTGGAGGCTGCGCTCGGCGACGTGCTCGGCGGTGATGCCGGCCGTGGAGGCTGCGCGCAGCGACGTGACTCGGCGAGGTGCCGGCCGTGGAGGCGGCGCTCGGCGACGTGCTCGGCGGTGATGCCGGCCGTGGAAGCGGCGCGCAGCGACGTGACTCGGCGAGGTGCCGGCCGTGGAGGCGGCGCGCAGCGACGTGACTCGGCGCGGTGCGGGCCGTGGAGGCGGCGCGCGGACGCGCGACCCGGCATCGACGGCCGGGCAATCAATCAATCAATCAATCAATCACGCATGCACGCTCGCAAGCGGGCGGGCGGACCCGCCAGCCGCGGCGGGGTCCGTCGCGTCGGCGTGCGGCCGGGTCGAGCGGTGCGCGGGCGCTGCACGGCGAGTACCGCATCCGGTCAACCGGCGTCACGTCGCGGCGGAGCGGCGCTGGCGGGGAGCTGTCGGATCCCCCGGATCCCCACCGCGCGCGGGGGACCAGCTGGAGGCTCGACGAGATCGAGACTGCCAATCATGGAAGCCTGGCTGAATTCGTGCTTGACAGCTTTGCCGGCGCGCCTCGCATGTGGGTCGCCCATCGCCGCGCCATGTCGCGCGTGGCGCGCCCTGCTCGCCGATGAGGACCGATCGGGGGAGCTTGTCGAAAAAATCGCTCGAGGTGTCTCGAAACGGCCGAGAGCGCCTCTCCGCGAGCCCGAAATCTCCATGATAAGGAAGAGAACATGGAGAATGGAGAAGCGACTCTCTCGCTGTCACCGACGGAGATCGACGCGCTGGCCGACGACATCGCGGTGACCGCCGCGCACATCGACGCGGCCACGCACCGGCTGCTCACTCTCATCCGCGAGTTCGATCTCGCGGGAGGCTGGCACCGGCAGGGCGCGCTGTCGTGCGCGCACTGGCTGTCGTGGCGCATCGGGCTCGGTCTGGGTCCGGCGCGCGAGAAGGTGCGGGTCGCGACCAGGCTGGCCGAGTTGCCGCTCCTCGACGAGGCGTTCCGGCGCGGCGAGCTGTCCTACTCGAAGCTGCGCGCCATGACGCGCGTCGCCTCGTCGGACAATGAAGCCGCGCTCCTCGGTCTGGCGCGCAACTCGACGGCCGCGCAGCTGGAGCGGATCTGCCGGCTGTATCGGCAGGCCCATCCGCCCGCGGGGGATTCGCGCAATGACGAGGACCGCCGGTGGGTGGTGGCGCGGCCGACCGACGACGGCATGGTCGCGATCCAGATCCGCCTCAACCCCGAGGAGGCCGCGCGGCTCATGCGGGCCATCGAGCACTGCGCGGACAAGGGCTCGCTGGCCGACGGCGCCGTCGCCCTGGCCGACTCGGGCCTGGCCGGGGTGTCCGGTGCCGCCGGCGCCGATGGCCCGATCCGCCCGCCGGTCGAGGTCGTGGTCCACGTGGCGGCCGCGACGCTCGAGGGCCACACCGATCTGGGCGACGGCCTCTCCTCGGAGACGTGCCGGCGCCTCCTGTGCGACGCCGGCGTCGTGCCGATGGTCGAGGACGACGCCGGCAAGACCATCGATGTCGGGCGCAAGACCCGGACCATCCCGGCCGCGCTGCGGCGGGCGCTCGAGGCCCGCGACCCGACCTGCCGGTACCCCGGCTGTGGGCACCGGCGCTGGCTCGACGCGCATCACGTCGTTCACTGGATCGACGGCGGAGAGACGAATCTGCGCTCGACCCATCTGTGCTGTCGTCGGCACCACGGCCTGCTCCATGAGGGTGGCTTCTCGGTCGAGATGCATGGCGGCCAGCCGGTGTTCTTCGATCCCGAGGGCCGCGAGATCGTCAGTGCGCCGGCGCGGCCGGTGGTCCGCGAGGACGCCGTGGAGTGGCTGGCCGCGGCGAACCGGGCGAGGGGGATCGAGATCTCCGCGGGAACGGGCGGCCCGGGATGGGACGGCTGGCCGGTCGACTACGATGCGTGCGTCGGGGCGATCGGGGGCTACGACTGAAATGAGAGCCGTGCGAGCGTGCGGTGCGGTGCGGCGGGGCGGAGCAACGGTCTCGGGGAGAGGCCGCGCGGTCGGCTCGCCTGGGGGCGCCGCGAGGCCCGTCGCCGGGGGGCCCCGCTGGTGGATAAGTGGCGCGCGGCGCTCGCGGCGAGAAGCCCGCCACTTCTCCACAGCGATCCCCGCGACTCTTCGATCCTGGCCCCGGTGTTACACACAACAGAGAGAGCCAGAAGAGTCGGGCGGCGGGTGCGGGATGGGACGCTCGGCCGCGAGGCCCGGCTTCGGATCCGTCGGCTTCACGGTCGTCGGGCTGCGTCGGCTTCACGGTCGTCGGGCTGCGTCGGCTTCATCGGTCGTCGGGCGAGGCCCGGCAGTCCTCGGGTTCCGTCGTCCCACTCGTCGGGCGAGGCCCGGGCTCGGCTGCGTCGGCTTCATCGGTCGGGCGAGGCTGGGCCTCGTCTCCGTCTCGCCGTGGTCGTCCGGTGCCACGCCCGGACGCAGGACGGGGGGCTCGCGGCGCAACCGGCGGGATGTCCGGGCTGACGACTTCGGGATCCGCGAAGGAAGTCGGAGTCGGCCGCTACCGCGCGCCGGCGAGGGCCTGGTCGAGGAGCTCGCGCTGATGGTGGGCCAGGGCCTGGTCGTAGCCGTCGAGGGAGGCGCCGGCGGCGACGTCGAGGAGGGCGTCCATCATGGTGGCGAGGGCGGCGGTGTGTTCACCGGCGGAGTGGAGGGCCAGGGCGAGGAAGGCCTTGTACGGTGGATAGGCCGGGCTCGCGGTGGTGGCCTCGCCGAGGAGGGCGACGGCCTCCTCGAGGCGGCCGACGGTGCGCAGGGCGACGCCGTATCCGACGAGGAAGCGGTGGCGGCGATCGTCGGGGATGCCGAGGCGCCAGGCGGCGTCGTAGTGGACGATGGCCTCGTCTTCGCGGTCGGCGCGGTCGAGGGCGTAGGCGGCTGCGATCCGGGCCTCGACATCAGTGGGCTGCTCGTCGGCGCGGGCCAGGATGAGCTCCAGGTCGATGTCCATGCTGGAGGACCGATTCTATACTGCGGCGATGGTGCTCGATCGAGAAGCTGCCTGGGCAAGGCTGTGCGAGTGGACCGAGACCGATTCGCTTCGCCGGCACGCGCGCGCGGTGGAGCTGGTCATGCGTGCGGCCTGTCATCGCTACGGAGACGGCGGCGACGAGGAGCGGTGGGGCATCGCCGGGATGCTGCACGACGCGGACTACGAGAAGTGGCCGGATGACCACCCGGACCGGATCGTGGCGTGGGTGCGGGATCAGGGGGAGGCGGACATCGCGCACGCCATCTCGGCGCATTACACGAAGTGGAACGTGCCCTACGAGACGGCGCTCGACCGCGCGCTGCTCGCGTGCGACGAGCTGACCGGCTTCATCGGCGCCTGCTGCCTCGTGCGGCCGGACGGGATCACGAGCCTCGAGCCCAGCTCGGTCATGAAGCGGCTCAAGGACAAGCGCTTCGCCGCGTCGGTCGACCGCGGGGAGGTGTTCGCCGGGGCCGAGCTGCTCGGCGTCGATCTCCGCGAGCACGTGGGGTTCATCATCGAGGCGCTGCGCCCGCACGCGGCGGAGCTCGGCCTGCTCGGGAAGGTCGCCGGGTAGGCCCGGCCGAGCGTCGCCTCGAGCGAGCGAGGACTCGCCCGGACGCCGCCCTGGCGCCCTATCGGCCGCCGCGGCCCAGACGGCAGATGCGGTCGAAGTGCCTTGTCGTCACCGGCTGAACCGAGAGCCGCATTCCGCGCCTGAGCAGGATCATGTCCTCGAGGCCGCGGGTCCGGCGCAGCTCGTCGAGCGGGATGAAGCGGGCGAACTTCTCCACGAACTCGACATCGACCATGAACCAGCGGGGCTTTTCCGCCGTGCTTCTGGGGTCGTAGTACTTGCTGCGCGGGTTCCAGGAGGTGAAATCGGGGTATGCGGTGCGACAGACCCGGGCCAGGCCCGCGACGCCCGGCGGGTCGGTGCTCGAGTGATAGAAGAGGACCCGGTCTTGGAGCTGCATCGCCTGCATGTGATTGCGGGCCTGGAAATTGCGCACTCCGTCCCAGTGCTCGACCCGCTTGCGGGCCAGGTCGTCGATGCCGAACACGTCGGGCTCGGTCTTCATCAGCCATTCGGCCATGCGTATCGTCTTGAATCCAGTGTCGATCCGCTGCCATCATAGGGGGCATGGGCGCGGTGATAAAGGGGAGCGCGCCGCAGCATGTGGACAACCCCCCGCTGACGGGCGCCGAGACTCCCGGTCTCGTCGTGCACGTCGGATTTTCGACCACAGGCCACTGGCTCTCTCGTCTGGTCCGTCGATTCACCCGCTCGCGCGTCTCGCACTGCATCGTGGTCTACCGGAGCGACGTCTTCGCGCAGGAGATGGTGCTCGAGGCGTCGGGCAACGGCTTCCGCATGATCTCGTGGCGGCGGTGGGATCGGGTCAACAAGCTCGTGGCGCTCTACCGCCTCAACCTGCCGGAGGAGGATCTTCGCTCGGCGCTCGAGCGGCTGGCCGATCGGCTGGGCGACTCGTACGACACGATCAGCCTGTTCGGCTTCGCGCTGCGCCGCTGGCTGCGGCTCAAGCGGGTGCCGTTCAACTCCAAGGCGAAGCTGGTCTGCTCCGAGGCGCTGGCGCTCTTCCTCCACTGGTGCCGGCTGCCGATCGATGACATCGGCGCGATGACGCCGCAGTCGCTCCTGCACCTGGCCGAGCTGCGCAAGGACGCCTTCACGCTGGTCGACCATTCGGCCGCGTTCAATCGCCTCGTCAAGCGCATGGCGCGGCGCCAGCGCCCATCGCGCGGGCTGCCCGCCGCCTCGGATCCACCGCTCGTCGGTTGACAGGTCGACGCACGGGTTCCATTCTCCCGGCGACGACGACACTCAAGACGACACCGACCTGGCGACAGGCCAAGGAGGCGTAAGATGCCACACGCACTGCCCGAGCTTCCTTTTGCGAAGGACGCTCTCGCGCCGGTGATCTCGCAGGAGACCATCGAGTATCACCACGGCAAGCACCACGCTGCGTACGTGAACAAGCTGAACGAGCTCATCCAGGGCAAGCCGCTCGCGGATCTGAGCCTGGAAGACGTCATCAAGAAGACCTGGAAGCAGCCGAACGAGGTGCCGGTCTTCAACAACGCCGCGCAGATCTGGAATCACACCTTCTACTGGAACTGCCTTTCACCCAAGGGGGGCGGCGAGCCGACCGGCAAGGTGAAGGAGGCCATCGACAAGTCGTTCGGCGGCTTCAAGGCATTCCGCGACAAGTTCTCGGCCGACGCGGCCGCGCGCTTCGGCAGCGGCTGGGCCTGGCTGGTGAAGACGGGGAGCGGCCTCGCGATCGAGACCACACCCAACGCCGAGACGCCGCTGGCCGACGGGAAGACCGCGCTCCTCACGCTCGACGTGTGGGAGCACGCCTATTACATCGACTATCGCAACGCGCGCCCCAAGTACATCGAGGAGTTCTGGAAGATCGTGAACTGGGACTTCGTGGCGAAGAACCTCTGATCGGCCCGACGGCCGGATCGCTACACCGCGGACGTCGGGCGGCCTCGCTCGGCGAAGACCATGCAGCCGGCTGACGCCATCCCGAGGATGGCGAAGCCGGCCACCAGCGGGCGCACGCTCCCGTCGTAGGCCTGGCCCAGCCCGGTGCCGAGGACGAGGGAGAGGAAGCTCGTCACCGAGCCGACCACGGCGGCGGCGACGCCGGCGATGTGGCCCATCGGCTCCATCGCCAGCGCGTTGAAGTTGCCGAACAGGAGGCCGATGCAGAAGAAGATGACGAGCATGTAGCCCATGAGCGCCCAGAGCGGCGGCCGCCCGCCCGCCGCGAACGCGACGGCGAGAAAGACGACCGAGAGCGAGCTCATGACCGCGAGCGCGCTGCCCGCCAGTCGCCGCATGCCGAGCCGGATGACCAGGCGCGCGTTGACCAGCGAGGCCACGCCGAAGGTGAGGGCGAGCATGGCGAAGAAGAGCGGGAACATCCGGCCCAGCCCGTAGAGCTCCTGCAGCACCTGCTGGCACGACGTCAGCCATCCGATGAACGCGCCCGACACCAGGCCGGCGGCCAGCATGTACCCGACCGTCACGCGCGTGCGCGCCACCTCGAGGAACGCGCGTCCGATCCGGCGCGCCCGGAAGGCGGCGCGCCGCCCGAGCGGCAGGGTCTCGGGCTGCCGCCAGGCCAGCCAGGTGAGGCCGGCCACGCCCTGGGCGAGCAGCACCACGAAGATGAGGTGCCAGCTGCCGATCAGGAGCAGGCCTTGCCCGATCGCCGGCGCGATGACCGGCACCAGGATGAAGACCGACGTGGTCAGCGACATGACGCGCGCCATCGCCCGGCCCGAGAACAGGTCGCGCACCATGGCCATGCTGAGGATGCGCGGCCCGGCGGCGCCCAGCCCCTGCAGGAAGCGGCCCGCCAGCAGCATGGGGAAGTCGGCGGCGACCAGGCAGAGGACGTCACCGGCCAGGAAGACGGCGAAGCCGGCGTACATGGCCGGCTTGCGCCCGACCGAGTCGGACACCGGACCGTAGAGCAGCTGGCCGGCCGCCAGCCCGAGCAAGAGGACCGACACGATGAGCTGGCGGTCGTTCTCGCGCGCGATGCCGAGGTCGTGCGCGATCTGCGGCAGCGCCGGCAGCATCGAGTCGATCGAGAACGCCGTCAGCGACGTCATCATGGCCAGCAGCGCGACCAGCTCCGCGCCGCCTTGCCGGCGCTTTGTGCTGGGCGGGCGGTGAGACGATTCGAGGGTGTCGGGCACGCGCGGCGCGATCAGAGGGCGACGGTCACCAGAGCGTAGCTGAACGCGGCCAGCACCGCCGTGGCAAACGCGCCGACGTAGAGCGCCTTGAGCCCGACCCGGGCGAGGCCGCGCAGGTGAACGCCGAGCCCCACGCCGGCCATCGACATCGTGATGAGGAAGCCCGACACCGACGTGGCCAGCTGGGCCAGCGTGACCGGCACCTCCTGCCCCTGCCACAGGAAGCTCTGCTTGAGGTGCAGCGTGAAGTCGGGCAGGAGGTGGAGCGTGTTGGCCAGCGCGAACCCGACGAACCCCAGGATGAACGGCGGAAACAGCGTGCTGAGCTTGCCGACCCGGGTCACGTGGGCCTGCTGGTGGCGGCGCTTCTGGGCGGCGTACCAGGCGCCGATCCCGATCACCACCGGCGCCAGCAGCAGCACGCGCACCAGCTTGACGATGGTGGCCACCTCGCCCGCCTGCGCCCCGTAGGCGAACCCGGTCGCCACCACCTGCGGCGTGGCGTGCACCGAGGTGCCGGCCCACACGCCGAACTCCCACTGACTCATCCCGAGCGCCGCCCCCAGCAGCGGGAACACGAATACCGAGATCAGCCCGAACAGGGTGATGGTGGTGACGGCGAACGCGGTCTCGCTGTCGTCGGCCTCGATGACCGGCGCGACCACCGCGATGGCGGTGCCGCCGCAGATCGCGGTGCCGACCCCGATGAGGATGCCGAGCTTCTGCCCGACACCCATCCTCCGGCACAGCCAGATGGTCATGCCCAGCGCGACCGCCACGCACACCACGCTGGCGATGAGCGCCATGCCCGACGTGCGCATGACGTCGAAGAAGTCGAGCTTGGCCCCCATCAGCACGATGGCCAGCGGCAGGAGCTGCAGCACCGAGCAGCGGATGCCGTGCGCGAACGGGGTCGGCAGCGCGACCGTGTTGCGGAGCGCGATGCCGATGACGATGGCGATCAGCATCGCGTCGATCGGATGGCGAGCCGGATGCCCGATCGAGAAGGGCGGCACCGGCAGGTCGTGCACCATCTGGGCCGCCACCGCGATGAGCAGGGTGAGCGCGAGGCCGGGGATCTTCGAGTTGCGCGCGGGGGTCACGGTGACTCGGTCGCTGGCTCGGTCAGATGATGAAGTCCACGCCGCCGAGCGCGCGCGGGCGCTCCACGCTGGTGTAGCGGTCCCAGGAGTCGGGCAGGATGGTCACCACGCGCCGGCCCGGGCCCAGCCGGCGCGCGATCTCGACGGCGCCCCACACCGCAGCTCCCCCCGACGGGCCCGGGGTCAACCCCTCCTCGCGCGCCAGCCGGCCGGCCATGTCGAAGGCGGCCTGCTCGTCGCAGGCCAGCACCTCGTCGATGACGTCGCGGTTGAGGAGCGCCGGCACGAAGCCGGCGCCGATGCCCTGGATGGCGTGCTGGCCGGCGCATCGACCGGCGAGCACCGCCGAGCCGGCCGGCTCGACCGCGATGACGCGCACGCCGGGCACCTCGGCCTTGAGCGTCTCGCCCACGCCGGTGATGGTGCCGCCCGTGCCGACGCCGGCGACGAAGGCGTCGAGCACGCCGCCCGTGTCGCGCAGGATCTCGCGCGCGGTGCCGGCCCGATGGGCCTCGGCGTTGGCCGGGTTGTCGAACTGCTGGGGCATGAAGCAGCGCGGGTTGTGGGCCACGATCTCGCGCGCGCGGTCGATGGCGCCCTTCATGAGCTTGCGCGCCGGGGTCAGCACCACCTCGGCGCCGTAGTGCTCCATGAGCGCGCGCCGCTCCGGCGACGCGTCGTCGGGCATGGTCAGGATCAGGCGGTAGCCCTTCACCGCGGCCACCAGCGCCAGGCCGATGCCGGTGTTGCCGCTGGTCGGCTCGACGATCGTGTCGCCCGGCCGCAGCCGGCCATCCTCCTCGGCCGCCTCGATCATGGCGATGCAGGGCCGGTCCTTGACGCTGCCGGCCGGGTTCTGGCCCTCGAGCTTGACCACGACCTCGGCGGTGCCGTGATCGGCCCCGGCGATGCGCCGCAGCCGCACCATCGGCGTGCCGCCGATGAGCTCCAGGACGGAATCGGCGATGGGTGGCCGCTCCATGACATACCTTAGATCAGTCCGTCCCGACATGGTCAACGGGAGCGGGGTTTCGCGCGGGCCCGTGGGCTACATTGCGGCCATGTCCTGCCGGTCGTTCGTCGTCGTCGTCGCGGCGTCTCTGTCCCTGTCCCCGTGGGCGGCCGCGTGTTCCTCGAAGTCGGAAGCGCCGGGCGGTCCGCTGCCGGTGTCCAGGCTGCCCGACGTCGACGCCGCCGCCGCCTTCGCGCACATCAAGACGCTGGCCTCGGACCAGTTCGAGGGCCGCCTGCCGGGCACGCGCGGCGAGGAGCTGACCGTCGACTACCTGACGCGCCAGTTCAAGGCGGCGGGCCTGGAGCCGGGCAACCCCGACGGCACCTTCATCCAGAAGGTGCCCCTCATCGGCATCTCGTCGGCCGGCATGAGCCCGCTCGTGGTGGAGGGCGCGGGGCAGAAGCTGTCGTTCGCGCCGATCGACGAGGTGGTCGCGTTCAGCCAGCGGGCGACCGAGTCGATCGCGCTCGACAGCTCCGACATGGTCTTCGTCGGATACGGCGTGCAGGCGCCCGAGCTCCGGTGGGACGACTACAAGGGCGTGTCGGTCAAGGGCAAGACCATCGTCGTCCTGGTCAACGACCCGCCGGTGCCGGATCCCGAGGCGCCCGGCCAGCTCGACCCGAAGACGTTCGGCGGCAGAGCCATGACCTATTACGGCCGCTGGACCTACAAGTACGAAAAGGCGGCCGAGCTGGGCGCCGCCGGCGTGTTGATCGTGCACGAGACCGGGCCGGCCGGTTACCCCTTCGCCGTGGTGCAGGGTTTCGGCACCGAGCGCTTCGACCTGGTCGCGGCCGACAAGAACATGGGGCGGGCGGCGGTCCAGGGCTGGCTCTCGCTCGACGCCGCCACGCGTCTGTTCGCGGCGGCCGGCCTCGACTACCAGAAGCTCAAGGCCCAGGCGGCGGCGCGCGACTTCAAGCCGGTGCCGCTCAACTTGAAGGCATCGATGTCGTTTCGCCAGAAGCTGCGAACGGTCGAGTCGAGGAACGTGGTCGCCCGCCTGACCGGCAGCGATCCGACGCTCAAGGACGAGGTCGTCGTCTACACCGCGCACTGGGACCACCTCGGCATCGGCAAGCCGCACGCCGGCAGCCCCGACACGATCTACAACGGCGCCGTGGACAACGCGTCGGGCACATCCGCGGTGCTGGAGATCGCGCGCGCGATGAAGAAGGCGACGCCCCCGCCGAAGCGGTCGATCCTCTTCATGGCAGTGACGGCCGAGGAGCAGGGCCTGCTCGGGTCGGAGTATTACTGCAAGTCCCCGCTCTATCCGCTGTCGAAGACGCTGGCCAACATCAACTCGGACAGCAACATGCCGATGTGGGGGCGCACGCGCGACGTGATCGTCGTCGGGATGGGCGCGTCCGACCTCGACGACACTCTGCGCGTCGCCGCCGCCGAGCAGGGCCGCACCCTGAAGCCGGACGAGGAGCCGGAGAAGGGCAGCTACTACCGCTCCGACCACTTCAACTTCGCCAAGGTCGGGGTGCCGTCGCTCAACGTGAAGGCGGGCATCGACTACCGCGGCCTGCCCGACGGGTTCGGGCGGCAGAAGCGCGAGTACTACACCGCCCACGACTACCACTCGCCGTCCGACCAGCCGAACCCGAACTGGACCACCGAGGGGTACGCCGAGCAGGCCAAGCTGCTGCTGGCCGTGGGCTACCGCATCGCCATGGCGCCGAAGTTCCCGGAGTGGAAGCCGGGCAACGAGTTCCGCGCCGCCGGCGAGGCGCGCCTCCGCAAGGCGAAGTAGCGCCTCCGGCGATGTAGGTGGCGCGTCGCAGCGACTGCGCCCACGTTGACTCGCCCGGCGCGAGGCGATTTTTGGCGCCGAGGGTGAGGCGTGCGGCGGCCTCCCGGTCCGACAATCAGTCTGTTGTCACCGGAGGCAGTGGTCGTATGAAAGCACGTCTGGTCGGTTCGAGCGTCGCGGTCCTCTGGTCGCTGTCGCTCGCCGCACCACGCGTGGCCGGCGCGCAGTCCTGTAGCGAGCCGGGCCCCGGTATCGCCCAGGTCGACACAGGCGGCGTGGCCGTGCGCATCAGGGTGGTCGCCGGCGCCCTCGAGGTCAATGGCGCGGGCTGCGGCGTCGGGGCTCGCGCGATCCGCGTGGTCGGCACGGCGGCCGACGATCGCGTCGACCTCGTCGACATCCCTGGCTCGATCCCGGTCCAGACCGAGCTCGGCGGCGGTCGCGACGCGGTCGCCGTCCATGGGGGCCCCGCCGCCGATCGCATGACCTGCACCGCGACCGGCGTCGACCGCGACGGCGACGGCGCGCCCGATCTCACCTTCGGCGAGACCTCCGTCGAGAGCCTGTCCCTTCACGGCGGCGGCGGCGCCGACCAGCTCGACTGCTCCGCCTCCTCGATCGCGGTGGGCCTGTTCGGCGAGGCGGGCAACGACACCCTGCGCGGCGGATCCTCCGCCGACCGCCTGCTCGGCGGCGACGGCGACGACCGGCTC
The DNA here is from genome assembly GCA_035262925.1 of Kofleriaceae bacterium. Taxonomy (GTDB): domain Bacteria; phylum Myxococcota_A; class Polyangia; order Haliangiales; family Haliangiaceae; genus DATFRY01. The sequence goes on from DATFRY010000151.1 coordinate 11,584, forward strand.
GAGGGCGGTGACGGCGACGACCGACTCGAGGGCGGGCCGGGCCGCGACGAGGAGCGCGGCGGCGTGGGCCGCGACACGTTCGAGCAGGGGGCCGAGGTCGACGGCGCCGATCGCATCGACGGCGGAGACGGCCGCGACACCCTCAGCTACGCGGCCCGCACCGCCAGCGTGGTGGCGAGCGTCGCCGGCGGCGAGGACGCCATCGCCGGCGTCGAGGTGGTGATGGGCGGCAGCGCGAGCGACCGGCTCGACTTCGCGGCCTCACCCGTCGGGATGACCCTGAGCGGGGGCGGCGGCAACGACGTCCTCATCGGCTCGGCCTTCGACGACTCGCTGTCGGGAAACGGCGGCAACGACACGCTGGCCGGCAACGCGGGCGACGATCAGCTCCACGGCCAGGCGGGCGACGACCGGCTGAGCGGCGGCGCGGGGAAGGACCGGCTTCTGGCCGGCGCCGGCGACGACATCATCGCGGCCAGCGCCGACGGCGAGGTCGACGTCATCCAGTGCGACGCCGGGGTCGACGCCGTCTTCGGCAACAGCGAGGACAGGTTCAGCGGGTGCGAGACCCCGGTCGGAAAGGCGTCGTGGGCCCGGGTGGCGGCCGGGGCGCTCCACACCTGCGCCGTGCTCGACGACCTCGGGGTCAGGTGCTGGGGCTACGGCCTGAGCGGGCAGCTCGGCCTGGGCGATCCGTTCAACCGCGGCGACGGGCCCGGCGAGATGGGCGCGAACCTCCCGGCGGTGGACCTCGGGGCCGGCCGCACGGCGGTCGCGATCTCGGCCGGCGGCCAGCAGTCGTGCGCGCTGCTCGACGACGGGAGGCTCAAGTGCTGGGGCGAGGCGCCCGGCTACGGCGACTCCGGCCTGCGCGGCGACGAGCCCGGCGAGATGGGCGACGCCCTGCCCGCCATCGATCTCGGCACCGGCCGCCACGCGATGGCGATCGACGTCGGCTTCCAGGACATCTGCGCGCTGCTCGACAACGGCTCGGTCAAGTGCTGGGGGAGCGTGGTCGGCCTGGGCGACAGCAACGACCGCGGCGACGAGCCGGGCGAGATGGGCGACGCCCTGCCCGCCATCGACCTCGGCACCGGGCGCACCGCGCTGGCCGTCGCGGCCGGCGAGCTCCACGCGTGCGCCCTCCTCGACGACGGCTCGGTCAAGTGCTGGGGCTGGAACCTCAACGGACAGCTCGGGGTCGGCACCGCGCCGCTCGACACGGTGGGCGACGAGCCGGGCGAGATGGGCGACGCGCTGGCGCCGGTCGATCTCGGCGCCGGGCACACCGCCATCGCCATCGCGGCCGCCGGCCAGCAGAGCTGCGCCATCCTCGACGATCGCTCGGTCAGGTGCTGGGGCTACAGCTACGCCGGCCAGCTCGGGCTGGGCGACAACCGCTCGCGCGGCGACCAGCCGGGCGAGATGGGCGACGCGCTGCCGGCGGTCGATCTCGGCGCCGGCCACACCGCGGTCGCGCTGTCGCTGGCCGACTTCCACAGCTGCGCGGTCCTCGAGAACCGGCAGGTGAAGTGCTGGGGCAGCGCGACCGTCGGCGAGATCGGCCAGGGCGACGTCGAGACCCTGGGCGACGAGCCGGGCGAGATGGGGGACGCGCTGCCGGCGGTCGACCTCGGGGCCGGCCGCAGGGTCATGTCGCTCGCGAGCGGCTACGGCCACAACTGCGCGGCGTTCGACGACGGCACGCTCCGCTGCTGGGGCTGGAACCAGTGGGGAGGGCTCGGGCTGGGCGACACCGAGAACCGCGGCAACGGGCCCAACCAGATGGGCGGCGCGCTGCCCGCCGTCGAGCTCGCCGGCACCATCACGCCGGCGTTCACGCCGTAGCTCGACGCCGAGATCGCGACCGGGCGGTCAACGTGGTCGTCGACGTTGACCCGGTCGTCGACGTTGACGGCGCCGTGAACGTGAGCCCCACCGTTGTCGAATCAGGTGACGGGTTGACGGGTCGACTCGACCCCGCGAACACTGCGTTGCGTGGGTCGAGCGCCCGTCATCGACAAAGGTGGCCCTCACGTCCAGGGCGCCGTCGCCGTCGACGACGACGTCTACGATCACGTCCACGTCGTCGTCGTCGTTCGTGGAAGCCTGCTGGCCGACGGTGCGTCTCACGTTGCCGAGCCCCGCCGACGCGGCCGTTTCCCCAGGCGCTCGCGCACCGCGGCCTCGATCCCGCTGGCGATGGCCTGGTGCAGGCGCCCGTAGTAGCGCTGCCGTCGATGGTGCAGGTACACCGGCTTGGTGATCGGGACGAAGCTCGGATCGACGCGCACCGCGGCGCCGTCGGGCACCGAGTGGCGCGGCTTGACCGCGCGGCCGAGCCCCAGCTCGACGCCGAGCAGGATGCCCGCCTCGTCGTACATGAACGAGCGGGTCCATCGCCCGCGCGGGCGCAGGCGGGCCGGCTGCGCGGCCAGGAACCACTCGGTGGTGATGTCGACCGGACCCACGTCGAGGAAGACGTCGTGGCGGCCCGGGTGCGCGCTGCTCTCCACCATGACGAACTCCTCCTCGCCGAGCCGCAGATCGACGATGCCCGGCGCGTCCGACGGATCCTGCGACAGCCCGAAGTCGACGCGACCGGCGGTGATCGCGTCGATCACGCGGCGGTCGATCTGCCGGTGGATCTCGATCTGCACGGCAGGGTGCTCGCGCAGAAACGGCGCCAGCGCGGGCAGCACCACCGTCGGCACCAGCGACGACAGCCCGCTCAGCCGCACCACGCCGCGATAGGACACCGGCGACGGCTCGAGGTCGCCCAGCAGCTCCTCCTCGAGCGCGCGCTGCGCCTCGACGAAGTCGAGCAGCCGGCGCCCGGTCGCGGTCAGCGACGCGCCGGCGCGGCCGCGCACGAGCAGCGTGGTCTCGAGCGCTTCCTCGAGGCCGGTGATGCGGCGCGAGAGGGCGGGCTGGCTGAGGTGCAGCGAGGCGGCGGCGGCGGTGAAGCTGCCGGCGCGGGCC
>DATFRY010000152.1:0-6093 GCA_035262925.1 Kofleriaceae bacterium
CGTCGCCCTGGACCGCGCCGGCGCGGCCGTGCAGCCCGTCGATGTTCTGGGTGACGATGGCCGACACCCTGCCGGCCTTCGCGAGCCGGGCGACGGCCACGTGACCGGCGTTGGGGCGGGCGGCGCGGAACGCCGGCCACCCCTCCAGCTTGGCGTCCCAGTACTCGACGCGCTTCTCCTCGGAGGCGAGGAACTCGTCGAAGTAGACCGGCTTGCGCGTCTTCCAGACCCCCTGCGGCCCGCGGAAGTCGGGGATGCCGCTGCCGGTGGAGATGCCGGCGCCGGTGAAGACGAGGAGGCGGCTCGACCGCCGGAGTAGATCGATGAGCCGCGGGTCGGACACGCGCCCAGCCTATCGCGTGTAGCGCGGCCGCACACGCGGGCGACGGCGCCCGTGGCGCGGGGCGTACGGGCATTGCGCACAGGCGGCAAAGCTGGCCGGATCCCGCCCCCGCGGCGTCATCTGGCCGCGGGCGCGCGGCCGCCGACCGCATGCGCATGGCACGCGGATCGCAGCGCGTCCTTCCGTGTCACGCCGACGGGTGCCGCTCTGCGCCGTGTCGCTCATCGCGATCCTCGCCTGGGCAGCGGTCCCGGCATGCACCTTGTGGGTCGACGGCGATCGCTTCCGCGAGGGCGACGATCCGGGCGACGGCACGGGCGCGGCCGACGCCACTCCCGGCGCCGGCGCCGAGGTCGACGGGTCGGTCGATCCGGGCCCGCAGCCCGAGGCGGACGCCGCGCCGCCCGACGCCGGGTCGGAGCCAGCGGAGTCGGACGCGGCGCCGGCCGAGTGCACCGGCAGCTGCGCGGAGGGCTGCGACGACGGCTGCTGCCGCGAGACCTGTGAGGGCGGGCCGGGCCCCGACTGTCAGCTCCTGTGCGATCGCGAGGACTGCAGCTGCGCCCTCGACTGCGGCGCGACCGAGCGGACGTGCGACGCGCGCTGCTCCGGCGCCGCGTGCGCGATCGATTGCCGCGGCGCGAGTCGCTGCCACGCCCGCTGCGAGCGCGAGGGCGACTGCACCGTCGACTGCACCGGCGCGGGTCGCTGCGACGAGACCGAGTGCACCGGCGGCGCATCCTGCCTGCTCGACTGCGGCGCCGGCGGCGGCGGCGGACCGGGCGGCCAGTGCCGCTTCAAGAAGTGCGACGGCCAGGAGCAGAGCTGCCCCGGCGGCATCGAGGCCTGCAACCGCGACTGCCCCTGAGCGCCGACCTCGCAGACGGCGCGCGGCCCGGCGGCCGAAAGCAGAGGCGCAGCCGACCGGGGTGGATCAGAACCCTCCGCGGGCCGCGACGAAGTCGAGGGCCTCGCGCTCGGTCGGCATGAAGTTGGCGCAGCCGTGACGGGTGACGACGATGGCGCCGCACGCGTTGCCCATGCGCGCCGACCGCTGCCAGTCCCAGCCGCGGACCAGCCCGTAGAGCAGGCCGGCGGCGAACGCGTCGCCGGCGCCGAGCACGTTGACCGGCTCGACCGGGAAGGGCGCGGCGACGAGCGGCGGCTGGCCGGGCAGGTGGACGCTGGCGCCGCCCGGGCCGCGCTTCACCACCAGCGCGCGCGGGCCGCGCTCCAGCACCGCGGCGACCGCGCGATCCAGATCGCCGCCCACCTCGGCGCCCGAGATCTGCGAGTGCGCGACCGCCACGTCGGCGGCGCGCTCCAGGACCACCGCCTTGACCTCCGACTCGGTGCCGATCGCGATGTCGCACAGCGGCAGGGCGCCGCGCAGCGACACGCCGAACGCGCGCGGGTCGTGCCACTGATCGGGGCGGAAGTCGATGTCGAGCAGCACCGCGGCGCCCGCGCGGCGGGCGCGCTCGGCGGCCACCAGCGTGGCGCTGCGGCTGGGCTCGCGCGAGAGGCCGGTGCCGGTGAACAGGAACGCGCGCGTGCGGTCGAGCGGCGCGGCCAGCACGTCGTCGATCGTGAGCTCGAGGTCGGGCGGGCGATCGCGGTAGAAGACCAGCGGGAAGCGGTCGGGCGGCTCGATGCCGAGCAGCACCGCGCTGGTGCGAAAGCCGGGCTTGACCGGGACGTGGCGGACGTCGACTCCCTCGCGGCCGAGGAAGCGCAGCACGAACTCGCCGACCAGGTCGTCGCCGACGGCGGTGAGGAGCGCGGTGCGCAGGCCGAGTCGGCGCGCCCCGACGCTGATGTTGGTCGGGCAGCCGCCGACGAACGCGGCGAAGCCGGTGATCTCGGCGAACGGCGCGCCGATGTCGCTGGAGTAGAGATCGATCGAGCTGCGCCCGGCCGCCACCAGGTCGAGCTCGGTCTCGCGCCCGCCCGCATCGAGAGCGGCGGGGAGAGCGGCCGGCCCGCGCCCGCTCATCGCCGGGACCGCGGCGACCCGGGCGCCGCCGCGGCCGCATCCTCCATCGCGTGGGTCACCATCGGGACGCGCGGGTCCGTCCCCCGCCAGTGGGTCTTGACCCAGGCGTGCTGCGGATCGTCGGTGCAGGCCAGCGACTGGGCCGACCCGGCCAGGAAGTTGAGGTAGTAGCAGTCGTAGCCGAAGGCGGCGCTGACCGGGTGATAGCCGAACGGGACCAGGACGACGTCGCCGTCGCGCGCGGTCATCGCCGCGTCGAGCTCGCGCTCGGGGGAGTAGACCCGCTGCAGCGCGTGACCGCCGGGCCGCGCCATTCGATAGAAGTAGATCTCCTCGAGGTCGGCCTCGAGCAGCGCGCCGCCGTCGCCGGTGCGGTGCACGTCGTGCTTGTGCGGCGGATAGCTCGACCAGTTGCCGCTCGGCGTGTAGACCTCGACGCACACCAGCCGGTCGCAGTCGAAGCCGGGCGGCATGATGCCGCTTATCTGGCGCGTGTTGCTGCCCCCGCCGCGGATCTCGATGGCCACGTCGGCTGGCGTCACCAGGCGCGGCGCGCGATCGCGATCGGTCGGCGCGCTGGCCATCGCGACCTCGACCCGCTCGCTGTCGGCGCGGAGCTCGAAGCGCGTGCCGCGCGGGAGGTAGAGCGCCCACGGCATGCCGGAGAAGACGTCGGGCCGCCGGCCGATGCGCGGCCACTCCCCGCGGCTCGACGTCACGCCCGCGGTGCCGCCCAGGAGGACCAGCGCCGCCTCGCGCCCCCCGGTGTCGCCCTGCCACGTCTGCCCGCGCGCGAGCCGGCGCGCCTCGAACGCCAGGTCGGTCCAGCCGGCCGCCTCGGGCGTCACCGCGTTGATGGTGCCGACCTGGTCGGGCGCGAGGCGCGCGCGGTGGAGCAGGGTCTCTGCCGAGTAGTCCACGCTGCGGAAACGCTACGGTCCGCCATCGCGGCTGTCAACGCGCACGATTTGCCCGCTCTCGGCGCCGCGAGTTGGCGACTATACTGGCCGCGGTGCCGTGGCACGCCGATCGGATGCCGCTCCTCTCGCGCCGAGTGCTGGCGCGCTCGGCGGTCATCACCGGCGTGTGGACGCTGGTCGGCCTGCTCTCGATCGGGCAGAGCTCGCTGTCGCCGCGCGGGTTCGACTGGAGCGACGTGGGCCACGTGCTGTGGTCGGTGTGGCTGTGGGCCGCCTTCACGCCCCTCATCCTCCACTTCGCCGCGCGCTTCGCGCTCGGGCCCGGCACCTGGCTGCGCCGCTCGCTCGTCCATCTCCTCCTGGCCTGCGGCTTCCACGTGCTCGACGTGCTCATGGATCGCGCGCTCGCCGCCGCGATGGGCGCCGAGACCCGCGCCGTCGCCACCCAGCTGGTGTCGGAGTCGTTCATCAACATCTTCAGCTATGCGGCCACCGTCGCGGCCGGTCACGGCCTCGCGTACTACCACCTCTTCCTGGAGCGGCGCGCGCGCGCGGCCGAGCTCGAGGCGGAGCTGGCGGGCGCGCGCCTGGCCGCCCTCGAGCTCCAGCTGCGGCCGCACTTCCTGTTCAACTCGCTGCACACCATCGCCGCCCTCATCCGCACCGGCGAGCCCGACCTGGCGGTGCGCACGGTGGCCGAGATCGGCGAGCTCCTGCGCGCGGTGCTGCGCGGCGGCGATCACCACGAGGTGCCGCTGCGCGAGGAGCTGGACATCACCCGCCACTACCTGCGCATCGAGGAGCTGCGCTTCGGCGACCGGCTCACCACGCGCGTCGAGGTCGACGGGCCCGCGCTCGACGGGATGGTGCCGCGCTTGGTCTTGCAGCCGCTGGTCGAGAACGCGGTGCGCCACGGCGTCGAGCACGTCGGCGCCGGCGCGGTCGAGGTCAGCGCGCGCGTGGCCGGCGACCGGCTGATCGTGCGGGTCATCGACTCCGCGCCCGACGGAGAGCGCGCCCCCTCGGCCGGCTCCGGCATCGCGCTGGCCAACTGCCGCGAGCGCCTGCGCAGCCTGCACGGCGACGACTTCCGCCTCGAGCGGACGGCGAGCTCGTCGGGCACCACGGTCGAGCTGGCGCTGCCCTTCCACCTGGTCGCGGTCGCGCTGCCGGTCGAGGAGTCATGGCGGGCGACCGGCCGCTGAGCGCGCTCATCGTCGACGACGAGCCGCTGGCGCGCGCCGCGCTGCGGGTCCTGTGCGCCGCCGATCCGGAGGTGCGGGTCATCGGCGAGTGCGGCGACGGCCCCGACGCGGTCCGCCGGATCGCCGCCGACGCGCCCGAGCTCCTCTTCCTCGACGTGCAGATGCCGGGCATGGACGGCTTCGAGGTGCTGCGCCGCATCGGGCCCCGCCCGCCGGTCGTGGTCTTCACGACGGCGTACGACGAGTACGCGCTGCGCGCCTTCGAGGTCCACGCGGTCGACTACCTGCTCAAGCCGTTCGACGACGACCGGTTCGCGCGCGCGCTGGCCCGGGCCAAGGCGCATGCGCGCGCGCACGAGATGGCGGCGCTGGTGCGGCGGCTCTCGGCGCTGGCGCGCGACGCCGGCGCGCAGCCCGAGGCGCAGCCGGCGGCGGCGGCGAGCGGGCCGGCCCGCCTCGCGGTGCGCGACGGCAGCCGCCTGCGCCTGGTGGCGCTGGCCGACATCGACTGGATCTCGGCCGACGACTACTACGTCGAGATCCACGCCGGCGCGCACAGCTTCCTGGCCCGCGAGTCGCTGCGCGCGCTCGAGCGGCAGCTGGCCGGCCGCCGCTTCGCCCGCGTGCACCGGTCGGCCATCGTCAACCTCGACCGCGTGCAGGAGATCCGCAGCGACGGTCGCGAGCACGTGTGCGTGCTGTGCGATGGCACCGAGCTGCCGATCAGCCGCAGCCGACGGCACGCGCTCCTGGCCAAGCTCGGGGTCGACGACCGCGGGCACTGACACGTCGTCGAGGCGAGGAGTCCTGCCCGCTCGCAGCAGCCGGGGGGCAGCTGGCTGCACCGGCGGCGCCGCTGCCTGCCGGGCGGCCGGGCGAGCGGCCGGCACGCGTACCGTGGGCGCGACCGAAAGGAGCGCCATGCAGCCACGAGCCATGCGAGCCGACCACGCCGTCCGCGCCGTCCACACCGTCCGCGCCGTCCGCGCCGTTCACACCGTCCGCGCCGTCCGCGCCGTCCGCGCCGTTCGCGCCGCGAGACACATCGACCGCCTCCTGCCCGCGCTCCTGACCGGCGCGCTGGCGATCGCGTGCGCCGCGCCGTCCGCGACCGACGCCGATCGCGCCGACTCCGAGACGGGCCGGGCGTCGCTCGAGAACCGCTCGACCGGCGAGGGCCGGCGCTGCGGCGACCTGCGCGCGGGGCGGGCCGCCGTCCTCGCCCAGGACCGCCTGCTCTCGCTCCTCTCGCAGCGCCTGGGTCTGCGCGGGTTCGCGGCCCTCCTCGACCGCGACGTCGTGTTCGAGACGCCGGGCCTGCCCATCCTTTTCGGCCGCGACGCCGTGCTCGCCCACCTCCGCGAGATCGATCCGGACGGCACCACGCGCCTGTCCTGGACCCCGTCCCGCATCGACTCGTCGATCGACGGCGCCTTCGGCTACGCGTTCGGCTGGACCGAGACGCGGCGGCGCGCCGCCGACGGCAGCGAGACGGTGGCGACCGGCAAGAACATCGCGGTCTGGCGCCGCGACGGCGGCCTCTGGCGGGTCGTCGCGTACATGGAGGCGCCGACGGCGGCGCCCGGCCTCGACGCCCCCGCCGGGTTCGGCCTGTTCCCGGCCGGGACC
>DATFRY010000153.1:0-14434 GCA_035262925.1 Kofleriaceae bacterium
GCGCCGGCCACCACCGATGCGCGGACGCGCTGGCGGTCGGCGGCTGGGAGGCCGCTGGGAACGGTGGCCAGGTCGAGCCGGGCCAGCGCGGCCATCGACGGCCAGCTGAAGCCGCTCGGGGCGAAGACATCCGCCGTGTGGTGCGGGGACGATGTCAGCTCGGCCAGGAAGGCCTGCTCGCCCGTGGTCAGGTACAGCTCGGTCGCGGCCCAGTAGAACTCGTCGGACACGTCCGCGTCGCCGTATGCGCCGCCGCCGGTGCCGTCGGCGTCGCTGGCGAACATGGCCGGGTGGGCCTTCGCCGCGGCGAATGCGGTCCGGGCGGCCGCCAGCGACTGCGCCGCGAAGGCTGCGTCGTACGGGGCGAAGAGGCGGGCGGCCTGGGCCGCCACCGCCGCGAGGTTGAGAGTGGCAGCCGTCGACACCGGATGGAGCTCGCGCGGCTGGGGGTCGGCCTGCGGCTGGAGGGGCAGCCCGGTCCACATGGCGTCGTGCATCTTGTGGTGGACCATGCCCGCCAGAAGCCGCCCGGCCGGGACCTGCATGCGCAGCATGAACTCGAGCTCCCAGCGCGCCTCGTCGAGGACGTCGGGGACGCCGTTGCCGCGCTCGGGGACGCGGAGGGTGCTGTCCTCGAGGGCGCCCGGGGTCGCGGTCGGCGCCGTCTTCGTCCGCTCGAAGGCGCCGAGGAGCTGCGCGGTGGCGATGCCTCCGTTGACGACGTACTTGCCGTGGTCGCCCGCGTCGTACCAGCCGCCGCGCACGTCGAGGCGGTAGTCGCACAGCCCGGGCTGACAGGGCACGTCGGTGTCGCCCTGGTTGGGCGCCACGCCGAGGTGGCCGGCCGGGCGGGCGTACTGCTGCCCGACGAGCGCGCCGTCGATGGCGATGCCGCTGCGCTGGATGTAGAAGAACTGCAGCGCGTCCGATCGCAGCTGCCGATAGATGTCGCCGGCGATGTCGAACGGGAAGCTGGTCTCGCCGTCTGCCGACAGCGTGTATCCGGAGCCGGCCGCCGTGTGCGCGCCGAAGTCGATGGTGTGCACGCTCTGGCCCGATGCGGCGTCCATCCCGCGCGGTGTCGTCATGCCGGTCGCGACCACGGCGCCGGCGGCGTCGCGCAGCTGCCACGGCAGCGGCTGGGGCCCTTCGCTGACCAGGGTGGCGCGCTTGGGCCCGTCGGGCAGATAGCCGACCTGGTTCACGCGCACGCGCGGCCCCGTGTCGGGCTGGTAGACCGGGGGCGCGACGCCGCCGATCAAGGAGACGTCGTCGATGCAGAAGGACCACGACTCCGCGGCGCCGCCGATCTGGAAGGCGACCTGACCGGTCTGCGTGTCGGTCTGCGACGTGAACGTGAACGAGAGCTGCTGCGGCTCCGGTCCGAGCAGCACCGCCTGCGAGATCTCGGGAGTGAAGGGCGGGTCGGCCAGCTGCACGTTCGCGCGCACGCTCACCTGCGCGGTGGCCGAGGCGGTGAACGTCAGCGCGTACGACTCGCCGCTGATGAGCGGGATGTCGTTCTGTCCGATGATGGCGTCCCACGGATTGACCGTGCCGGCCGGAACGGTCGCGCACAGCTGCCCGTCGGCGACGGCGGCCGGCGAGTTGCCGGTCCACCACCACGGGGCGGTGCCGGAGTCGAACGAACCGTTCACCACCTGGTCGGCCCCCTGGGCCATGGCCGGCGAAGTGGACAGCCCGGTCAGCGCGAGAGCGGCCGCAACGGTGGCGACCAGCAAGCTGGAAATCCGGCGGTGCGAGGATCGGGTCATCATGATGGGGCCAGCCCTTTCGCCTGTCGGTCGCCCGGGAGTGAGCGGGCGAGGTCTGCGATCCGCGATCGGATGGATCGAGATCAGATCGGAGAGAGGCACCCGAGCCATGCATCGGGTCACGATCGAGCCCGGACCGGCGCGGACAGGTCGTCCGCTGTCGGGCAATCTGCCCCGCAGACGCGCCCGAGCTTCAGACGAGCGGAAAGCGCTCGCCCACCATGTCCTCCGACGCGCCCCACAGCCGTTCCGCGTTCTCCCCATCGAGCGCGTACGACTTCACGCCGTCCAGCGCGCCCGGGGTGTCGTTGACGGCGGCGACGTGGCAGTCCTCGAGGTAGAGGCCGCCGCGCCCCTCCAGCTCCGGAGCCGACGCGGCGAACACCGACGTGGCTGCCCCCGCCTCGATCGACTTCAACTTCATCGTCGGGTTCCGCGAGCGCACGAATTCCATGTCCTCGGCGTCGAGGTGACGGACGAGCTCGGTCATGATCCCCCCCGGGTGGAGCGCATTGGCGTGCACGCCGCTGGCGGCGAGGCGGCGCTCGAGGCCGACGGCGAGGAGAATGTTCGCCGTCTTCGACTGACCGTAGGACAGCCACTTCTGATACGGCCGGCGCTCGAAGTGGATGTCGTCGAACACCACCGGCGAGATGTGATGACCGCGCGAGCTCACCGAGACGACGCGGCTCGGGGAGCCATGTCGGAGCGCCGGCGCGATGAGGCAGGTGAGCAGGAAGTGGCCGATGTGGTTGGTGCCGAACTGCATCTCGAAGCCGTCCGCCGTCTTGCCGAACGGGCAGGCCATCACGCCGGCGTTGTTGACCAGGATGTGCAGGACCCGGTGCCGGTCGAGAAAGCGCCGCGCGAACGCGCGAACGCTCGCGAGCGACCCGAGCTCGAGCGCCTCCACCTCCACCTGCGCGTTGCCTGTCGAGCTGCGTATCGCCGCCGCCACCGCCTCGCCCTTCGGGACGTCCCGCGCGGTCAGGATCACACGCGCCCCCTTCTCGGCGAGCGCGCGCGCCGTCTCACGCCCGATCCCGCTCGAGGCGCCGGTCACCAGGGCCACCTTCCCGTTCATGTCGATTCCGTCGAGGACTTCGCTGGTCGTCGTGTCGCGGCCGAACTTCGAGACGTCGCGCATGGGGACCTCCTGAGTGGATCAGGTACCGCAGCCGTCGCGCCGGTCAAGGCCTGAAGGTCCGGCGGCGCGCCCTGCCGGGAGTCTCGCGCGGAGCTCGAGTCCGCGCTGAGCCGGGTATCCATTCGCGCAAAAGCAGCGCGTCGCCAGATGGGGCTTGCCGCGGCGACCTCCGGAGGCGCACAAAGGCTCATCGAGGAGGAACCCGATGGGCAAAACAGCTCGACACGCTCTCGTCATCTCGGTCTGTCTCGCCGTCTGCCTCGTAGTGACCATCTCGCGGGCCCGGGCGGCCGGTCCATCGCGCTGGATCGGCACCTGGAGCGCCAGCCCGCAGCCGGTGTGGAAACCGGACTTCTTCGCGCCGATCAAGTATCCGCGTACGCTGTGGAACCAGACGATCCGCCAGGTCGCGCGGATCACCATCGGCGGGCAGCGCGTTCGCGTGGTCCTGTCGAACGAGTACGGCGATCGCCCGGTGACCATCGGCTCCGCGCACCTCGCGCTGTCCGCCAGGGGCTCGGCGATCGTGTCCGGGTCCGATCGGGTCCTGACCTTCGGCGGCAGCCGGACGGCGGTCATCCCGCCCGGCGCGCCTCTCATGAGCGATCCGGTCGATCTCGCGCTGACCCCGCTGGCCAGCGTCGCGGTGACCATCTTCCTTCCCGACGCCACGCCGTTCACCACCTGGCACAACGACGCGCGCCAGACTGCCTATCTCGTCACGGGCGACAAGGCGGGCGCGGTCGACTTCAAGCCGGACGACCGCCCGGTCGCGCGCGCGTTCCTCAGCGACATCCTCGTGGAGGCGCCGCCGTCGGCGCGCGCGATCGTGGCGTTCGGCGACTCCATCACCGACGGCGACTGCTCGACGGTCGATGCCAACCGGCGCTGGCCCGACGTGCTGGCCGAGCGGCTGGTCAAGCGCGGCGGCCCGCCGGTGGCCGTGCTCAACCAGGGCATCTCGGGCGCCAAGGTGCTCGAGGACCGGATGGGGGTCAACGCGCTCGCGCGCTTCGATCGCGACGTCCTCAGCAAGCCGTATGTGGACACCGTCGTCGTCATGATCGGCATCAACGACATCGGGTGGGCGGGGGCGAAGCTCCTCTCGCCCGACGATCCGCCCGCGTCCGCCCGCCGCATCATCGCCGGCTATCGACAGCTGATCGATCGGGCGCACATGCACGGCATCAGGGTGATCGGCGCGACGCTGACTCCGTTCGAGGACTCGTTCAAGGGCGCCTTCGACGCGCTCGCCGACTTCTACAGCCCGGAGAAGGAGCGGACGCGACAGGCGGTCAACCGGTGGATCCGCGGGGGACGCGGCTTCGACGCCGTCGTCGATTTCGATGCGCTGATGCGCGACCCGAGGCGGCCGTCACGGATGCGGACCGCGTTCTCCTGCGCCGACCACCTCCACCCCAGCGACGCGGGCTACAAGGCGATGGCCGACTCGATCGACCTGCGCATGCTCGGCGGGCGCTGACGGGGTGGCCGCGGGCGGTGCGACGTCCCCGTGAGACCGGTCGCAGGTCTCACTGGGATTCGCGCGCGGGCGGTCGAGCCGGAGAACGCCTGCGGCCGGCGTGGTCCCGACGCGCACGCGCAACCGTGGGATCGCGCGGGCGCTCGCGGAGGGGCGCGCCCGGCGCGACCACGGCGCGCGTGCGGCCAGGTTCTTGCTCTGACGGATCGGTGACCATGACCGGCTTTCCGGCGCTCGTGCTCCGGCGGCGGTCAGAAAGGCACCGACATGCACCGATCCAGTCGATGGCGCACCCGGCTCTTCCTCCTCTCCCTCTGCGCGGCGCCATCGCTGCTCGCCGCGCCGCGCGCGACCACGGCGGCTCCTCCCGAACCTTGCCGCGGCGACGTGTTCAAGTGCGCCGAGGAGACTCTCGGCGTGGACCTGGACGTCGAGATCGGCGAGCAACCCGAGGTCGTGGTCTTCGGCACCCGGCTCGTCATCTACTGGTGGGACGGCGACTGCAAGATCCGGCAAGTGGTCATCGTGACGGTCGCCAACCTGCCCCAGCTGCAGGACATCATGCGGCCGCTGGGCGCGAACGAGTGGAACGCGCTGGGCGAGCTGAGTCGCGCCGACTACCAGGCCGCGCTGGCCGACGGCACCCTGCACCTCCTCTTCGCCGAGCCGCCCGAGGTGGAGGGGTGCAAGGCGGTCAACCCGTTGCCGCCGTGCGAGCTGCCCTGGGGGGCGATCTCGATCGACGTGATCCCGTGGCCGGACGAGGAGATCTTGCTGATGAGCAGCCTGGAGCCGGTCGAGAACCCCGAGTTTTGCTTCTCCGTCGACCTCGAGCGGGGGCCCATCATCGGCCCGGTGCCGGAGGTGATGGTCCCGTTCTTCTTCCTGGACGCGAAGGATGTCGGCCGGGTGACCAGGCTCCTGAACCGGCGCTGAGCGTGGACGCGCGGATCGCTGCGTCGACGGTGTCCACGCCGCGCGATCGCCGCCGGTCAGTGCCTGGCGCGTGCTGCGAGGGCCAGGTCGTGCTGGACGGCCGCGTAGGCCGGCTTGGGCTGGAAGCTCTCGTCGAGCAGACAGGCCGCCCCCTCGCCGTCGAAGAACCCCGGCACCCAGGAGTACTTGTCGGTGTAGCCCCAGACGGTGAACGAGTTGCAGCCGCGCGTCAGCAGGCAGGGCTGAAGCAATGAGTGATAGCCCTGCGACTGCGACTGCAGCTTGAAGACGTCGGTCGGCAGCGGCATGCGGACATCGGCCTCGGTCACCGCGATCTCGAGGCCGAGGTTCGCGAAGCGCTGCATGTTCTCCTGGACCCGTGTGTCGAAGCCGAACTGCGCACCCAGGTGACCCTGGAACCCGATGCCGTCGACAGGGATGCCCCGCCGGCGCAGGTCCTGCACGGCGGAAAAGGCGGCGTCGCTCTTGGGCCCGAAGAACTCCAGGTTGAAGTCGTTGTAGAACAGCCGCGCCCCGGGGTCACCCATGCGCGCCCAGCGGAACACGTCGGCGAAGTAGTCCGGACCGAGCGCCCGCAGCCAGATGGTGTCGCGCAGGGTGCCGTCCTCGTTGAACGCCTCGTTGAGGACGTCCCACTGCTGGATCTTGCCGCGGAAGTGGTGAGCGGTCTCGATGATGTGCTCGCGCAGGATGTCGCGCAGCTCCGCCGGAGTGAAGTCCTGCTCGTTGACCCAGGCCGGGATCTGGTTGTGCCAGACCAGCACGTGTCCGCGGACCACCATGTGGTGGGCTCCGGCGAAGGCGACGAGCGCGTCGGCCTGCTGGTAGTCGAAGACGCCCGGCTCGGGCTCCAGCGTCTCCCACTTCATGACGTTCTCGGCCGTCACCGACGAGAACTCGCGCTCGATGGTCTCGCGATAGGTCTGGTCGGCGGCGAGGGCGGTCATGTCCACCGCGGTGCCGATGCGTATGCCGGCCGGATGTGCCAGGTCGCGCAGCGGGCGCTGGGTGATCGGCGTGGGCGGATCGCCGTGGTGGCCGTCGGCGAGCGCGGTGGCCAGGCCGGCCAGGCTCGCTCCGCCAAGACCCATGACAAGCAGCATGACGAAAGTGGATTGCTTCGACATCGGGCTCAACCTCCAGAGAGTGGCCAGCGCGCGAATGCTGGAGCCACGCTAGACCTCCACTTCTCGTCCAGTCAATTGCCAATGTCGATGAGAGGCAAACAGGCTGGTCCGGAGCTGAGGCTCGAGATCGAAAGTTTCGGAGAATCGGGTGTCGTCCAGTCGGATCGACGCGAGCTCGCGCCAGAGTCGACGGCCTCTTCTGGCCCATGGTCAGCTTCTGGCATATTCGACGCCATGAAGTGGGCGATCCTGGCGGTGCTGTTCGAGGTGGCCTGTTCGACGCCGGGGCGCGCGGCGCCGGAGCTGATCGGCAAGTGGTCCGCCGGCCAGACCGACCCGGATGGAGTGCACGGGACCAGCGCCACGTGGGACTTCAGGCCGGATGGAACGTTCGAGATGTCCGGCTACCCGCCGATCCTCGTCAAGGGCCGCTGGCAGGTCACGGAGCGGGCGCCCGGTCGACTGCGGCTCCAGCTCACCGAGCAGGAGATGTCGGCCCCCGGGATGGACAGCTCTCGATGGGACGATCAGAACGACTGGGGCGATCTCACCGACGGCGGGCGCACGTTCCGCTTCGCCGGCAAGACGCTGCGCAGGGCCGCGCAGCAACCGTGAGCGCGAGCCCGCCTGGCCCACGCGGCAGCCCGGCCTGGCTCACGCGGCAGCGATGGCGACCGCCCGTCCATCTCGTATCTTCTCGTCATGAGCGATCTGCAGTGCCCGGCGACCATCCTGCTCTTCGCGCCTGAGTCCGTCGCGGCGGGAGGCGCACAGGCGATCCTCGAAGCCAGGCACCTGTCCGGTGTCTTCGTCGCGTCTGCCGTCGCCGCCGACCCGAGCGGCGGCGCCGCCGCCGCCATGCTGGCCGACGAGAGGGCGTGGCGTCTCTCCACTCTGCCCGACGTCGCGGATGGCGCGAGCCTCGCCCGGGCCATCGATGATCTGGCCGACCTCCACCGCGGCGAGACGATCGCGGTCGTCGGCAGCAGGGACATGATCCAGGACATGCTCGGGGACGACAGCGCGGGGCCGGACCCGATCACGATCGCCGTCGACAGCTCGGGTTGGGTCGTGAGCCGCGGCGGGCGCCGCGCCTGATCCGGGGTCAGAGGTCGGCGGTCAGCACGACGGCGGGTGGAGTGATCGGTCCGGCGGGGTGTGCGATGCCCATGCTCTTCCACCTGCCGGTGCGCCAGCGCCAGAGGTTGATGCCGGCGCGGATGATCTCGTCGGCGGCGAAGCACGCCCAGAAGCCGACCAGGGTCAGGTGCCAGAAGTGGTCGATCGCGTAGATGACCGGCAGGATGCCCCAGATGCACACGATCGCGACGGCGAGGGGAAACCGCGCGTCGCCGACCGTCTTGAGGCTGAAGCCGCCGATGATGTTCACGGCGCGCGCGGGCTGGTAGCACACCGCCACCAGCAAGAGCGTCGCGCCGAGGTGCTGCACGCCCTCGTCGCGCGTGAAGATCGCCAGCACCTGGCCCGAAAACAGCCACAGGGCGCCCGCGTAGATCCCGGCGACGGCCGTGCCCCAGCGGATCGCGCGCCAGTACAGGCGGTCGACGTCATCGAACCGCCGCGCGCCCATCCAGTGCGCCAGCAGGATCTGCGAGCCGAGCGCGAGGGACAGCGAGAACGCGATCTGGAACGACTGGGCGCGAGCGGCATAGGTGCCGGCGGCCATCGCGGTGTCGCCCAGCTTGATGACCATCGATGAAAGGACGATCTGCTGCACGCAGTAGCTGAACGGCTCGAATGCGTTCGACACCCCGATGCGCAGCATCGGCCGGACGACGCCGAGCATGTCGCGCCACGCGCCGCTCAGATGGAACTTCACGCGCAGGCCCGCGTGGACCAGCCAGATCGCGATCGCCATCGCCGACGTGACGCTGACGACCGAGGCGGCGACGACTCCGCGCACGCCCCAGCCGAGTCGCAGCACGAACAGAGCCGCCAGCGCCATGTTGAGCCCGGCGTTCACGAACGAGCTGTACATCAGCCAGTGCGTCATGCCGCGCGACGAGAGGACGGCGTTGTAGGCGACCAGCACGCCCATCGGAATGAAGTAGGCGCTCATCGCGCGGAGATAGGTCGCTCCGACGGCGTTGTCCGCCGCGCTCAGGCCCATCCATCGCCCGACCCCCTCGCCGGAGCCGAGGAGGAAGGCCGCGAACAGCGCCGCCATGGTCGCCGTGCAGACGAGGTTGACCATGTAGGCCGGCACGACGCGGTGGTGCTGCTGCGCTCCCATGAACTGCGAGGCCACCGACACGCCGGTGCCGGCAAAGACCGGGATGACGAACGCCCCGATCCAGACCACGGGCATCAGCTGGCCCACCGTGCCGGCCACCGAGTCGCCGAGGCGACTGAAGAACCACAGATCGACGAGGAGCACGGTCCACTGCGTGATCTGCTGCAAGAAGACGGGGCCCGTCAGTCGAAAGAGGCTCTCCGTGCGAAGCGTGTGTGTCGTCATGCCGGCGGCGATCGCGATGGACACGGAGTGTAGCGTGCCGCTCGCGCACCGCCCGACCGTGCGATCGGTCCGATCAGTCCGCCCTGAGCGCCACGATCGGATCGACGCGCACGGCGCGGCGCGCCGGCACCCAGCAGGCGGCGACCGCCGCGCCGGCGAGCGCGAGCCCCACCACCACGAACGTGATCGGATCGCCCGGGCCGACGCCGTAGAGCCAGCTCGCGATGAGGCGCGCGAGGGCGAGCGCGGCCGCCGCGCCGACCGCGACGCCGCCGAGCGCCATGACCGCCCCCTCGCCGACGACCATCCCGAGCACGGCGCGCGGCCGGGCTCCGAGCGCCACGCGGATCCCGATCTCTCGGGTCCGCTGCCCGACCGAGTACGCGGTCACGCCGTAGATCCCGGTCAGCGCGAGGACGAACGCGACCACCGCAAAGACCGCCAGCAGGACCAGGCTGAAGCGGCGGCCGTCCAGCGTCGAGGCGGCGATCTGCTCGAGCGTGCGGATCTCGGCCGGCAGCTCCGGGTCGAGGCGCTGGAGGACCGCGCGGAGCTCCGGGATGAGCCCGAGCGGATCGGCCCGTGCGCGCACCACCACCGAGAGGGTGGGCGGCGGCGGCCGCTGCATGGTGGAGGCGTAGACGGTCGGCCGGAACGCGGCGTCCAGCCCGCTGTCGCGCACGTCGCCGACGATGCCGACGACGTTGAGGAGGCGCGAGTCGCCGTCCATGTTGCCGAACTGGATGCGCTGGCCGATCGCGTCGCCATCGGGCCAGATCGCGCGCGCCATCGACTGGCTGACGACGGCCACGTGCGGGGCCGAGGCGATGTCGCCGGGGCCGAACAGTCGGCCGCGCAGGAGCGGGATCTGCATGGTCTGGAAGTACCCCGGGCTCGCGACCCGGTACTCTGCGTCGCCGGTCCGGCTGCGATCGTCATCGATGAGAAAGGTCCCGTTCGCGCCGTCGCCGCCGAGCGGCAGCGCGTTCGCAGCGCCCACCGCGGTGACCCCGGGGAGCTCGCGGATGCGGCCCATGAGCTCGACGTAGAGGCGCCGCACGCGCTCCTGGGCCGCCGGGTCGGTCTTGGTCAGCGTGGTGGTCGCCGTGACCGAGAGGTCGATCGCGACCGCGCCGGCGCCGCGGAAGCCGGGATCGACGGCGATGAGCCCGGCGAAGCTGCGCGCGAGCAGGCCCGCGCCGGTGAGCAGCGTGAACGCCAGCGCGACCTGCGCGACCACCAGCCCCTTGCGCAGGCGCGCGCGGGCGGCGCCCGCGGTCCTCTGCCCGCCCGCCTCCGCGACGGAGGCGCGCAGATCGACGCCGGAGCCGCGCAGCGCCGTCACGAGCCCGAGCGCCACGGCGACCGCGATCGACAGGCCGGCGGTGAATGCGAGCGCGCGCAGGTCGATCGAGATCTCGCCGGCGCGGGGGAGCGCTGCGCGATCGAGGCCGAGCAGGAGGTCGACCCCGGCGACCGCGAGCAGGACGCCCAGCCCGGCTCCCAGCAGCGCCAGGAGGAGGGCCTCGGTGACGAACTGCCGCACCAGACGCGGCCGGGTGGCGCCGAGCGCGGCGCGAAGTGCGATCTCCTTCTGGCGCGCCGCCGCCTGCGCCAGCATGAGGTTGGCGACGTTGGCCACCGCGATGAGCAGGAGCAGGCCGACCGCCCCGAGCAGGATCCACAGCGCGCGCCCGGCGTCGCCGACGATCTGATCCTGGAGCCGGATGAGCGCCATGTCGGCCGCGTCGGTCCCCTCGCCGAGCTCCTTCTTGAGCCGGACGGCCACCGCGCTCACGTCGGCGCGCGCCTGCTCGAGGCTCACGCCGTCGCGGAGGCGGCCCACCACGCTCCAGTTGTGCGCGGTGCGGGCGCCCCCGCCGCCGAGCCGCTCGCGCGCGACCCACACGTCGCCGCGCCCGGGGAAGTCGAAGCCGGGCGGCATCACGCCGACGACCGCGTAGCTCTCCCCCTCGACGCGGACGCCGCCCAGCTCCGGGCGAGCTCCGAGCGCGCGCCGCCAGAAGTCGTGGCTGACCAGCGCCACAGGCGGCGCCGCCGCGGTGCTCTCCTCCGGCAGGAGCGTGCGCCCCACGATCGGGTGGATGCGGAAGACGCGAAACAGATCGCGGGTGGCCGACACGACCACGGCGCGGACCGGCCAGGTTCCGCCGGTGACCGTCTCGACGGCAACCGCGTACTCCGCGACCGAGTCGAACACGCCGGTGCGGGCGCGGACGTCCTGGTAGTTCGCCTCCGCCACTCGCATCCGGTGGCCGTCGCCGGCGACCTCGCGCAGCTCCACGATCCGGTCCGCGCCCGGATAGGGCAGAGGGCGGAGCACGACGGCGTCGACCGCGCTGAACACGGCCGTGCACACGCCGATGCCGAGGGCGAGCGACACGACCGCGGCGGTGGCGTAGGCCGGCCGCGCCCGCAGCACGCGCGCGGCGTGGCGGAGGTCGCGCCAGACGGCCTCGAGCAGGGGGAGCTGCCACACCGCGCGCGCGTCCTCCCGGGCGATGGCGATGCTGCCGAGCTTGCGCCGGGCGGCGCGGATCGCCTCCTCCATGGACATGCCGGCGGCCACGTTGCCCTCGATCTCGAGGTCGAGGTGCGCGCGCAGCTCGTCGTCCAGGTCCCGCTCGGCCCGGCGGCGGTCGAGGCGGCGGACGAGGTAGCCGAGGTGGGTCCAGAGCGACATCTCAGACCTCGCCCCGCTCCGGCGCGGCGAGCACGCGGGCGATCGCCTGGGCCAGCTGCTCCCACCTCGTGCTCTCGGCGCCGAGCTGCTTGCGGCCCGCCGCGGTGAGGCGGTAGTAGCGGGCGCGCCGGTTGTTCTCGGAGGTCCCCCACTCTGCCGTGATCCAGCCGCGCCGCTCCAGCCGCTGCAGCGCCGGGTAGAGCGAGCCGTGGTCGACGCGCAGGACGTCGCCCGACGTCTCCTCGATCGAGTGGGCGATGCGGTGCCCGTGGGCCGGCCCGGGCCGCAGGGTGCGCAGGATCAGGAGGTCGAGCGTCCCCTGCAGGAGATCGATCCGCTCGCGTTCCCTTCGCCGTTCGGTCATCGGGTCTCCAGTAGAGCGTCTACCGGAGATTCGGACGGCTCAGGTAGAATGTCAAGGGGAGCGCGCGAGACGGCGGCCGCCGGCACGGCAATGTCCTCGCGCGCCCGTTCTCGCGATGTCATACGATCCAGCCCATGCCGACCTCGTGGCTCGTCTGGTGTGCCGCCGCGACCGCCGTGACCGCCGCGTGCGGCTCGACCGCGCAACCAGGGGCGCCAACGCAACCCGCGCCGCCACCCGTGACCCGTTCCGCCGAACCCGCACCGCCTGGCGAGCCGCCGGCCGCGCGCCAGTTCGCGGCGTGGCTGGAGGCCTTCAACAGCCACGACCGCGCCAGGCTCGCCGCGTACCACGAGCGGAGCTTCCCGGCGGACGGCAAGAACCTGCCGTCGGTGGACGACGAGCTCGGCTTCGCGCAGCAGGTCGGCGGCTTCATCGTCAAGAAGACCGAGGAGTCGACGCCGACGCGGTTCGTCGCGATCCTCCAGGAGCGCGCCTCGGAGCAGCACGCGCGCGCCGAGCTCGAGGTCGACCCCGCCCCGCCCCATCGGGTGCGCAAGCTGTCTCTGAATGCGATCGCGACGCCGGAGGACCTGCGCCCGCCGCGACTGTCCGAGGCCGACGCGCTCGCCGCGCTGCGCGCCGAGGTCGAGCGGGCCGTCGCGGCCGACGAGTTCTCGGGCGCGGTCCTGGTCGCCAGGCGAGGCGTGCCGATCTTCGCCGAGGCGTACGGCCTCGCCGACCGCGACGCGAAGATCCCGAACTCAAAACGACCCGGTGCGGTCGACGCTCGAGGGCGGGACGCCGAACTCGCTGCGGAAGGCGCTCGTGAAGTGGCTGTGGGACGAGAAGCCGGTCGACAGCGCGACGTGGGAGAGGCGGCCGGCGCCGCGGCGCAGCTGGAAGAGTGCGACTCTCAGGCGGACGCGCGTGAGCCGGCCGTGGATGGTCTCGCCGGTCACGGCGCGGAACACCCGGCTGGCGTGGAACGGGGATGTGTTGCACAGCCGGGCGATCGCCTCGAGGGTGAGCCGCTCGGCGAACCGGGTCGCGATGACGTGCTCGACCTCCTGTGACAGGCGGCGCCAGGCCGGCGAGACGGCGCGCGCGCGCGTCGAGGGCGGGCCGGGCGCGAGGATGCGGCGGACCAGCTCGAGCGCGATCTCCTCGACCGCGACCGGGTCGGCCGCGCGCAGGAGGCGGAAGTGGAGGAATGCCGTCTCCGCGGAGATCGGGTGAGAGCGCCTGCTGTGGCGCGGGACCAGGGCACCGGCCAGCTCGCCCCGCACGGCGATGAGCGTGCTCGTGGCCGGGTCCGAGGTGGGAGATGCCCTCCGATAGTCGTCGCCGCCGTCGGCGAATCCGGCCGTCGCTGGATCGATGACCTGCCGCTGCCGGCCGGAGGAGCGCAGGTGCATGCCCTCGAGCGGGAGGTCGAGCTCGCCGTGGTCCTTGCCGGTCCGGAACCACGGGCGCTCCTCTCCGCGGCAGTGCCACTCGCATACCAGGAGCTCGCGGCCGGCGAACAGCAGGCGCCGGCTCGCGTAGGAGGCCCAGCGAATCCGAGCAAGATCTCGATAGCCGTTCATCGCGCGCGGCTCATCCTGACGTTCATGGTTCTCGTCGATGACGCAGGAATGGTGGCACATCGGAGGCCGCGATGAGAGCGGGACGGGCCGCCTCGGAGCCGAGGCGCGCGCTCGCCGGGCCGGCGGCGGTCATCGCCCTGCTCGCCGGATGCAGCGGCGGCGCGGCCATGCCCGCGCCCGCGACCACACCCGGAGCGGCGCCCGCGCGCGTGGATCCGCTGATCGCGCGGCTGGTCGTCGCGGTCGATGAATCGCTTCGCGCCCGGCCCGACGACGGCGGGCTGCTCTACCAGCGCGCCGCGCTCACCGTCGAGGCCGGCGAGCCGGCGGACGCGCTGCCGTTCATCGAGCGGCTCGACGCGATCGGCTGGGACGTGCCGCTGCGCCCCGACGAATATCGGCCGCTCGCCGACCACCCGCGCTACCGCGAGATCGCGGCGAGCATCGACGCGCGCGCGCCGCGCGTGAGCCGGTCCACGGTGGCCTTCACGGTTCCCGAGCCGGACCTCATCCCCGAGGGGATCGCGGTCGACCCAAGGACGCGGACGTTCTACCTGGGCAGCATCCGCAAGCGAAAGGTCCTCGCCATCGACGCGCACGGCGCCGTGTCCGCGTTCGTGCCGCCCGGGCGCGGCGGCCTCCTGAGCGCGCTCGGCATCAAGGTGGACACCGGCCGCGACCTCCTGTGGGTCGCGTCGCATGCCTCCAGGTCCATGCTCGGCGACGCACACGGCGCGCAGCGCGCGGCCGGCGTCCTCGCGTTCGCGCTCGCCGACGGCCGCCCGCGCCGGCGAGTCCTTTTCGGCGAT
>DATFRY010000154.1:0-2605 GCA_035262925.1 Kofleriaceae bacterium
GAACTGCCAGGCCGTGTCGAGCGCGAGCGCCAGCGGGATGGCGGCGCCCGCGATCGCCCCGATCGCGGCGGGCCCGGCGCCGTCGAGGAAGGCGCGCACGCCCTGGTTGGCCCGCAGCCGGTCGAAACGGTCGGCGCCGACGAGGATGAACGAGAACGACGGTGCGAACGCGACGGCGGCGGCGAGCAGCGCACCGCCGACGCCCGCCGCAGCGTAGCCGACTACGGCCACCGTGTGCACCACCGGGCCGGGGGTGACCTGGCCGAGCGCGACGGCGTTGAGGAACTGCGGGTCGGTCATCCAGTGGTAGTTGTCGACCGCGTCGTGCTGCATCAGCGGGATGATCACGAAGCCCCCTCCGTATGAGAGAGCGCCGACCTTGAACGCCACCCACACGAGCGCGAGCAGCCCGCCGGTGGCGGCGCCGGCGGCCGCGAGCACCGGCCACGCGTGGACCCCGGCGGCGCCGGCCTCGGCCGAACGCGTGCGCCGCAGGCCCGCTTCGACGGCGCCGCACCCGAGCAGGACGAGCACGACCCACGCGCCGACGACCGCGGTGGCAACCACCCCGAGGACCGCGTAGGCGATCCAGCGTGGCCTCGATGCCGCGCGCTGCCAGCTCGGCGGGGCCAGGCCCGCGGCGGCCTGGATCGCGACGGCGGCCACCGCGGCGCCCGCACCGGCACCCGCGCCGAGCACCCAGTCCGGCGGCGACGCGCCGAGGAACAGGGCCGAGAGCGCGAGGATGAGGACGAGGCCCGGCACGATGAACGCGGCACCGCCCACGAGCGCGCCGGCGGTGCCGCGCAGCCGCCACGCGCAATAGATCGCCATCTGCGTCGACGCGGGCCCTGGCAGCAGGTTCATCGCGGCGATCGCGTCCTCGAAGTCGCGGTCGCTGAGCCAGGCGCGGCGGCGCACGCACAGCTCGCGCAGCAGCGCGATGTGCGCCGGTGGGCCGCCGAAGCCGATGCAGCCGATGCGTCCCCACTCGCGCAGCACGACGCCGAGGCTCGGCCGCGCTGCGGGCACTGCTAGGTGCCCGCCGGCTGGAACAGCTCGATCGGGTTGCCGGACGGGTCCTCGAGCAGGATCTGCTTGCCGCCCGGGCCGGTGACGATGTCGTTGCGGAACGTCACCCCGGCCGCGCGGAGGCGTTCGACCTCGCTCGCGAGCTCGTCGACGATGAAGTGGATGCGGTTCCAGCCTCCGGGCCCCGGCTCGCGGCCGTCGGGCATCGGGCGCCCCGCCGAGCTGGCCGGCCCGCTCAACAGGAGCCGCAGGTGCCCGCGGACGACGTCGGCGAACGCGGGCGCCGCGCTCATGCGGACGGTGAAGTCGAAGTGGTCGGTGTAGAAGGCGACGGCGCGTTCGACGTCGTCGACCATGTAGCGGACGTTCACGAACTCCTCAGGCATGCTGAGTCACCTCCGTTGGGTGTTCGATCGCCTCGATGAGGAAGCCGATGCGGGTGGCGAGCTCGTCGGCGGTGCGCTCGAACGCGGCGAGCGTCGCCTCGCGCGCCGGGTCGGGGATGCTCCAGTGCACGACCTCGGGGCCGCCGGGAAACTCGGGGCAGACCTCGCGGACACGGTCGCACAGGCTGATCACGTAGTCGAAGCGCCGGCCGGTGAACTCGCCGAGGTGCTTCGAGCGGCGGCCCTCGAGGTCGATGCCGCGCTCGCGCATCACCCGCACCGCATCGGGATGCAGGGGCTTGGGGTGGCTGCCGGCGCTGACCGCGGTGATCGCCCCGTC
This sequence comes from Kofleriaceae bacterium, assembly GCA_035262925.1. Classification (GTDB taxonomy): domain Bacteria; phylum Myxococcota_A; class Polyangia; order Haliangiales; family Haliangiaceae; genus DATFRY01. The sequence goes on from DATFRY010000154.1 coordinate 1,759, forward strand.
CGAGAGCTTCGGCGCAAGCGCCTCGGCCATCTGCGAACGGGCGCTGTTGCCCGTGCACAGGAAGAGGACGCGCGCGCGACGACGGCTGCGCTCGTCGCGCGAGCGCGGGACCAAGCCGGGGTGCAGCGCGCCGCCCGCGCCCGCCAGCAGCTCGCGGCAGCGGGTGAGATCGATGACGTAGTAGGTGTCGCGGCCGTCCGCGATGCTCCGGCGCGTCGTGACGAGGCCGCCGTCGCGCAGCTGGCGCAGGTGATAGGAGACGAGGCTCTGCCTGCGGCCGGCCAGGTCGCACAGCTCGCCGACCCGCCGATCGCTGCGCGCCAGCTCACGAAGGAGCCTCCAGCGCAGCGGATGCGCCGCCAGGCGCAGAAAGGGCGGCGGTGCGCTCGCGCGAGGGTCAACGGCCGCACTCACGGCAGCGAACAATACATCAATTCAGCTTGATGCGAATCTGCGATACCACCAGGGCGCCGAGGTCGGCTACCGCTGGTTCGCCCAGCGGGTCGAGGAACCGCTCTACGCCTTCGGTCACGGCCTGAGCTACACGAGCTTCGAGTACGGCGGCCTCGAGGTCGGCGGCGGAGACACGATCACGGCGCGACTCGCGCACCGTCACCGTGACCGCTGACCCACGCCTGCTCGCGCGCTACGACGCGGACGCGGGCCAATGGCACATCGCGGGCGGGACCTACGCGATTGCCGTGGCCAGGTCCGCGAACGACATCGTCCTCAGCGCGGAGGCCGCGCTGACCGATCGGCGCTTCGGACGCTGAGCCATGGAGCGCGCCGGCGGCGGCGCTGTATCGTCGCGCAGTGGCGACGGCTCGCGAGCGAAGTCGGTGCCGGG
>DATFRY010000155.1:0-14001 GCA_035262925.1 Kofleriaceae bacterium
GTCGGCCGAGAACTCGAGCGCGTTGACCGGCCCTTGCGCCGCGGTCAGGACCGGACCTGCCTTGCCGGTGGCCGCGTCCCACATCCTCACCGTGTGATCCTCCGAGGCGGTCGCCACCTGGGTGCCGTCGGGCGAGAACGCGATCGCGGTCAGCGGGCTGTCGTGCCGCTCCGGCTCGGCCAGCGGATCGCCTGTGTCCATGTTCCACAGCCAGAAGCGGCCCGACTCGGATCCCTTGGCTCCCCGGTGCAGGCTCCAGGTCACGCCTCGCTTTCCATTCGGCGACAGCGCCAGGTACTGCACGGTCAGCCCGTCGGTGCCCGTCACCTCGCGGAGCAGGTTCTTGTCGGCCGGCTTGCTCGGGTCCCAGGCGCGGAACCACATGTCTCCGCCCGAGGTCCACAGCTCCTTGCCGTCGGGGGAGAACGCCACGCTGACGACCGCCCGGTCGTGCGCCTCGAACGCGACCGCGTTCTTCGCGTCCTTCAGGTCGAAGACCTGGGCCAGCGCGTCGTCGCTGCCGGCCGCCACCCGCCTGCCGTCCGGCGACACCGAGACCGCCGAGACCCGCTTGGACGCCGCGCCCAGCTTCCTGGCCGCGGGCGGCGCGACGCGCGTGTCGATCGCGAGCACCGATCCGCTCTCGTCCCCCAGCGCGATGATCGCCTTGGCCCCGCACGCCATCGCGCTCAGCTTGGGGAAGTCGCCCTTCACCCTGGTCTGCTCGGCGCCGCTGTCGATGGCCAGGACCGCGACCAGCCCGTCGGACGCCGACACCAGGCGCTGGTCGTCGAGGAAGCAGAGCGCCTTGACCTCGGCGCTGTGGCGCAGGACGCGCAGCGGCTGGCGCAGGGTCAGGTTCCACAGCTGGATGTCGCCCGACCCGGCCACCGACGTGGCCAGCAGCGTCCCGCTCGGCGACACGGCGAGGGCCGGCCCCGGATCGCGCCGCTCCAGCTCGTAGAGCCGCTTCCCGGTCCTCGCGTCCCACACCATGTAGCGGTCGTACGACGCGGAGATGAGGTTCTCGCCCGAGGGCAGGAACACCAGGCGCTCGAGGTGGCGGTCGAGCATGCGCAGGCTGCCCAGGCGCGCGACCGCGCCGCGCGGGAGCGCGTCGCCGAGCGCGTCTCTGGCCGCGGTCGGATCATCCTGCACCACGCCGGTCGGCGGCCCGGCCTTGGGCGCGCCGGGCGGGCCGGCGCCGCCGTCCTCGGCCGGCGGGCTGCCGCCGGGCTCGCTCTTGCAGGCCGCGGGCGCCAGCACGAGCGTGAAGGCGAGCGCGGCGCCGAGCGCGACGCATACCAGGCGGGTCGGTCGACTCCTCACGGCAGTTCACGATGGGTATCACGATGCTCGATGACGCGCCACGCCCCACCGCGCGCGCGCGCCGCCCCGCTGCCGCGCTGCCGGCTCAGAACTGCAGCTCGCCGCGCGCGCGCAGCTCGCGCGGATGCATGGCCACGCGGGCGATGTGGTGGATGGGCGTCGCCACGCCGGCCTCCGCGCCCAGCCGCGCGACCGTGCCCGACCAGCCCTCGATCTCGGACGGCAGCCCGGCCGCGAGATCGCGCTGCAGCGACACGGTCGCGTGCGGGGCCAGCGAGTCGAGCACGCCCATGCTCCGGTCCACCACGTCGGCCGGCAGTTCGATGCCGTGCGCGCGCGCCACCTGCACGATCTCCGACATCGCATCGACCAGGAGCTGGCGCGTGCAAGGCACCCCGCGCAGCGGCCCGCACGGGACGGCGGACAGCGCCGCGACCGCGCCCCACCCGGCCACGAACACGAACTTGCTCCACTGCTCGGCGCGGATGTCGGCGGCCGCCTCGCAGGTGACGCCGGGCACCCGGAAGGCGTCGACGATGCGATCGATGCGATCGCTCCTCGATCGATCCAGCTCGCCGGTGAGGATGTGAGGCGAGTAGGAGACGTGGCTGACGTGGCCGGGGCCGGCCAGGAAGCTGATGATGCGCGCGACGCCGCCGACGACGTGCTCGCGCCCGAGCCGCCGGGCCAGCTCATCGACCGCGGCGACCCCGTTCTGCAGCGGCAAGACAGCCGCGCCGGGACCGAGGAGCGGCGGGATGCCGGCGGCGACCTCCGCCACCTGCCACTCCTTCACGCAGACCAGGACCAGCTCGACCGGGCCGATCTCGCCGGTGTCGTCGGTGGCGCGCACCGCCGGAAGCGCGAAGTCCCCGGCGATACTGTCGACGCGGAGCCCGTGCTCTCGCATCGCCGCAAGATGGGCGCCGCGCGCGACGAAAATTACATCGTGTCCCGCCCCGGCCAGCCGGCCGCCGAAGTACCCGCCGACTCCGCCGGTGCCCATGACAGCTACGCGCATGAGGAGCTCCTCTCCTGTTGTGCCGTGCCGGCGTTCTCCCGTGCTCGGCCATGTTAACCCGCCCGGCTCAGGTTGACGGGGCCCGGGGGACGGGTGAAAACCGTACACCTGCCGATCGACAGGACACTCGCGGGGCAGATCCGGTCACTCGTCGGGACAGAGAACTACCTCGACAGCCCGGTCGACACGTCGAGCTACGGCTTCAACTCGTACCCGGCCTTCACCGAGCCGGGTGCGGTCGTCCTGTTCGAGGACAAGGAGCAGGTCCAGCGCGTGGTCCCACTGCTCTACAGGAGCGGCGTGCCGATGGTCATCCGCGGATCCGGCACCAACGTGGTCGGAAACGCCCTGGCCCCCACCGGCGGCGTCATCCTCTCGCTCGAGCGCATGACGCGCGTCCTCGAGGTCGATCCGGTGTCGCGCGTCGCGCGGGTGGAGGCCGGCGCCATCGTCAAGCAGATCCAGCTCCTCGCCCAGGAGCACGGCCTTCTGTTCCCGCCCAACCCAGGGAACGTCGACGCGATCACCGTCGGCGGCATCATCGGGTGCAACAGCTCGGGCGATCTGGCGCTGGCGCGGTGCAGGCGCTGCGGCTCGATCGCCTGGCCGCCCGCCTGCTCGCGCGGCTGTGGCCGGCCGCCGCGCGCCGCATCGACCTGCTGCCGCGCGTGCAGGGCCGGCCGTTCGACGCGTCGCGCGCGGCCTCCGACCCCGCGCCGACCGCGGCCTTCCACGCCGGCTGCATCATGGCAGCGGCGCTGGGCGACGTGCAGCGCGCCACCGTGGCCGCGCTGCGCGCGAGCGGCTGGGCGGTGGCGATCCCGCGCGGACAGGTCTGCTGCGGCGCGCTGCACCACCACGCCGGGCTGGCCGCCGAGGCCAAGAATCTGGCCCGACGCAACGTGGCCGAGCTCTCCCGGCTGGGCCGGCTGCCGGTCTGCCTCGACTCGGCCGGGTGCAGTCTGTTCATGAAGGAGTACGGCGCGCTCCTGGCCGACGAGCCGGAGTGGGCCGGGCCCGCCGCCGAGCTGGCCGCCCGCGTGCGCGACCTCAGCCAGATGGTCGCGCCGGCGAGCTCGTCTCCGGCGATCGCTGCCCCGGCGATCGCCGCGCCGGCGACGGCCACGCCGGCGAAGGCCGCGCCGGACGGGCGCAAGCTGGTCGTCGCGGTGCAGGAGGCCTGCCACCACTGGAACGTGCAGCGCCTGCGCGGCGGCGCGGCCCAGCTCCTGCGCGCGCGCGGCGATCTGGACGTGCGCGCGCTGCCGCGCGGCATCGGCTGCTGCGGCAGCGCCGGGCTGTGGAGCGCGCTCGAACCGGACAGCGCCCGCCGCGTGCTCGAGCGCTCGCTCGACGACATCGAGGCCAGCGGCTGCGACCTGGTCGTGACCAGCAACCCCGGCTGCATGCTGCTCATCCAGTCCGGGCTGCGATCGCGCGGCTCGCCGGTCCAGGTGCGGCATCTGGCCGAGCTCCTGTTCGTTCCCGAGCGGTGAGCGTGGTAGCTTCGATCCGTGCGCAGCATGACCGGATACGGGCGCGGCCTGGCCGAGCGCGAAGGCCGGCGGGCGGTGGTCGAGATCCGGTCGGTCAACCACCGCTTCATGGACGTCAAGCTGCGCGGAGCGCCCCTGGACGCCGGCCTCGAGGAGCGGGTCACCTCGCGCGTGCGCGAGCGCATCGTCCGCGGGTCGCTCACCGTCAGCATCCGGCTCGAGGGGGCCGCGGCGGCCGCCGCCCTGCGCGTCGATCGCGACGTCGCGCGCAGCCTGCACGCGGACCTGCGCCAGCTCGCCGCCGAGCTCGACCTCGATCCGCGCATCTCGCTCGACCTCCTGTGCGCGCAGCCCGGCGTGCTGGTGCCGATCGAGGGCGACCGCTCGTCCGACGCGCTGGCCGAGTGCGTGACCCAGGCCCTCGACCGCGCGCTCGACGCGCTCGTCGCCATGCGCGACGCCGAGGGGCAGGCGCTGGCGCGCGATCTGTCGCGGCGGTTCGACGCGCTGCGCGCGCTGGGCGCGTCGCTCGCGGAGCTGGCCAGCACCGCGCCCGACGACGCCGAGAAGCGGCTGCGCGACCGGCTGAGCCGGCTCCTGGCCGGCGGCAAGGTCGCGGTCGACGAGGCGCGCCTGGCCCAGGAGGTCGCCATCCTGGCCGACCGCATGGACATCACCGAGGAGCTGGTGCGCGTCGGCAGCCACATCGAGCAGCTCGGCGACCTCCTGCAGCAGCGCGATCAGGCGGTCGGCCGCCGGCTCGACTTCCTGGTCCAGGAGCTGGGCCGCGAGTTCAACACCGTGGCGTCCAAGTCGCAGCTGGCCGAGATCGCGCGCGCGGTGGTGGAGGCGAAGGCGGAGCTGGAGAAGGTGCGCGAGCAGGTCCAGAACGTCGAGTGAGCGATGGCCAGGCGGCGGGGCATCCTCATCATCATCTCGTCACCCTCCGGCGCGGGGAAGACGACGCTGGCGCGGTGTCTGCTGGAGGAGTTCCGCGAGCTCAGCTTCTCCGTCTCGTACACCACGCGCGCGCCGCGCATCGGCGAGCGCGAGGGCATCGACTACCACTTCGTCAGCGAGGCGGAGTTCGAGGCCATGGTCGGGCGCGGCGAGTTCGCCGAGTCGGCCCAGGTGCACGGCAACCGCTACGGCACCGCGCGCCACGTGGTGGAGGAGGCGCTCGCGTCCGGCCGCGACGTCGTGTTCGACGTCGACTGGCAGGGGGGCAGGGCGCTGGCCGGGCAGTGGCCGCGCGACGCCCTGCGCATCTTCATCCTGCCGCCCGACCTCACCACGCTCGAGGACAGGCTGCGCCGTCGCGCCACCGACAGCGACGACGTCATCATGCGACGGCTGCGCACGGCGATCGAGGAGCTCGGCCACCACGTCGAGTACGAGCACCGCGTCATCAACGATGAGCGCGACGAGGCCTACCGCATGCTGCGCGCGATCTACCTCGTGCGGCGCGGCGGCATCGACCCGACCGACGGCGAGCTCGCCCGGTTAGAAGATGCCAGCCGCTCGCCCGGCGCGAAGGAGCACGCGGATCGCCTAGTTGCGGCCGGCCGGGCAGCGACGGACTGAAGCGGGCGCCACACTTAACCGGTCTGATTGACAGGGAGTTTGCAAAGGGGAAAGCTTGTGAGAGTGAAATCCAAGCGCCATGCCCTGCTCGCCGCGCTCGCGGCTCTCGCGGCTGCGGGCGGCTGCCATCGCACCTTCAAGAGCGCGGTGACGCAACCGAACCCGCTGACTCAACCGCTGGAGACGCTGCGCGAATCCGAAGTCATCACCATCGTCACCGGCGATATGGAGCTCAACGTGCCTGCCGATGGCGGCGGCTCCGGTGGAGCCGCGTGGGTCGACCAGCGCTACCCGCTCCGGAACGTGGCGCACTTCACCGTCGTGTCGCGCGACAGGCTGCGCTTCCACGTGCAGGTCGAGCACAAGTGGCAGGAGTGGGCGGACCTGTCGACCTGGAGCGCATATCTGGTCGACGACACGGGCAAGCACTACGACCCGGCCGACATCGATCTGGTCAGCGACCGCCACATCACCAAGATGTGGGACTACGAGCAGCGCAGCACCGTGGTCAACAGCTTCGGCGACGTGGTCGCGGTGAACAACGACGGCTACAAGCGGCGCCAGGCGCTGGGCTCGATGTCGCTGTTCCGCGGCCGCGGCGACTTCGTCTTCCACCATCGCGACATCTTCTCCCCCCGGGTGAAGTGGCTCACCCTCCATATCGAGCGGAGCGGCACCGTCTTCGAGTTCACGTGGCGCTTCGCCGACGACGTGGTGATGGCCGGCGCGCGCTCCGCTACAAGTATCTAGAGTTGACCGGCCTAGACCCGATCCTTCGCAACATCAAGTCGTATCACCCCGGCGCCGATATCGCCCTGGTCGGGCGCGCCTACGAGTTCGCGGCGCGCGCCCACGAGGGCCAGATGCGGCAGTCCGGCGATCCGTACGTGACCCACCCGCTGTCGGTCGCGTACATCATCTCGCAGCTCAAGCTCGACGTGCCCAGCGTGTGCGCGGGCCTCTTGCACGACGCGGTCGAGGACACATCGACCACGATCGAGGAGCTGACCCAGGTCTTCGGCCAGGAGATCGCCTTCCTGGTCGACGGCGTGACCAAGCTGGGCAAGCTGCCGTGGAGCACGCGCGAGGAGCGGCAGGCGGAGAACTTCCGCAAGATGCTGCTCGCGATGGCCCGCGACATCCGGGTCATCCTGGTCAAGTTCTGCGACCGGCTCGACAACATGCGCACGCTCGACCACCTTCCGCCGGCCAAGCAGGAGCGCATCGCGGAAGAGACCATGCAGATCTACGCCCCGCTGGCCAACCGTCTCGGCATCCAGTGGGTCAAGGTCGAGCTCGAGGATCTCTCGTTCAAGTACCTCTTCCCGGGCGAGTACGAGCAGCTCAAGGTCGCCATCGCCAAGACCCGACGCGAGCGCGAGCGCTACATCGCCGACGTCGAGAAGCTCGTCCAGCGCGAGATGGACCAGGCCAGCATCCGCTGCCGCGTGTTCGGCCGCGCCAAGCACCTGTGGTCGATCCGGCAGAAGATGAAGCGCACCAGCCTGCCGTTCGAGGAGATCCACGACATCATCGGCTTCCGCGTGCTGACCGACACCGCGCGGGCCTGCTACGAGGCGCTCGGCGTGTGCCACTCGGCGTGGAAGCCGATCCCGGGCCGCTTCAAGGACTACATCGCGCTGCCCAAGCCGAACATGTACCAGTCGCTGCACACCGCGGTCATCGGGCCGGGCGGGCAGCGCATCGAGATGCAGATCCGCACCGAGGAGATGCAGCTGGTGGCGGAGCACGGCATCGCCGCCCACTGGAAGTACAAGGAGGGCAAGTCGACCGTCGGGCAGGACGAGGAGGTCAAGTTCGCCTGGCTCCGCCGCATGATGGAGGAGCAGAGCGAGGTCAAGGACCCGACCGAGTTCATCGAGTCGGTCAAGCTCGAGATGTTCGGCGACGAGGTCTACGTCTTCACCCCCAAGGGGGACGTGAAGGCGCTGCCCAAGGGGGCGTGCCCGATCGACTTCGCCTACGCCGTGCACAGCGAGGTCGGCGATCACTGCTCGGGGGCGCGGGTCAACGGGGTCATCGTTCCGCTGCGCTACCAGCTGCGCAACGGCGACACCCTCGAGATCATCACCTCGCCCAACCAGCGGCCGAACAAGGACTGGCTCAAGCTGGTCAAGACCTCGCGCGCCAAGAACAAGATCCGCCACCGGCTGCGCAAGGAGCAGCGCGACCGCTCGCTCGCCCTGGGCAAGGATCTTCTGGAGAAGGGGCTGCGCCGGTACGGCATGTCGTACGGCAAGGCGCACAAGCAGGGGCTCCTGGGCAAGGCGGCCGAGGAGCTCAAGTGCCACAGCGTCGAGGAGCTGGTGGTCAGCATCGGCTACGGCAAGATCACCACCAAGCAGGTCATCGACGTGGTGCTGCCGCAGGACAAGCGCGCCGAGCCGCCGCCGCCGACCGAGCCCAAGAACACGCTCAGCAAGATCCTGCGCAAGGTCACCGGGCGGACCAACCAGAGCGGCATCAAGGTCCAGGGTGAGGACGGGATCCTGGTGCGCTTCGCCCGCTGCTGCAGCCCGCTGCCGGGCGACAAGATCGTCGGCTTCATCACGCGCGGGCGCGGCGTGACCGTGCACATGCGCGACTGCCCCAAGGCGCTCGACCTGGACCCGGAGCGGCGCATCGACGTCGAGTGGGACGGCAAGGCCAAGGTCAGCCACCCGGTGGCGATCCAGGTTCTGAGCGCGGACAAGCCGGGCATCCTGGCCCACATCTCGCAGTCGTTCTCCGACTCCGGCATCAACATCACCCAGGCCCACTGCCGCACCATGGAGGACGGCCGCGCGGTCAACACCTTCCACGCGACCGTCGCCGATCTGGATCAGCTGAAGTCGGTCATCCGCGCCCTGTCGCGCATCTCCGGCGTCTACTCGGTCGACCGCGTGGCGGCCGACGCGTAGCGAGGAACGGCCGAAGGCGGCGCCCGACGGTAGGTTCTCCGGGTGCCGACGAGCTCGCCCTGCGAATACGGATGCGGGCGCTCGGGCTACGACGTCCGGGCGACGACGCCGGGGTCACGACGCGACGGCGGCGCGGCGCGCCTGCTCCTCGGCGAACAGCGCGCGCTCCTCGGCCAGCGCGCGGGCGACGCTCGGATTCCGCTGCATGCGATCGAGGTAGGCGCACACCGTCGGGAACGGGGCGAGATCGATTCCGACCGCCGGCGACCAGTTCAGCACCGTGACCAGGTAGGCGTCGGCCACGGTGAAGCGGTCGAGCAGGGCGTCGCGCCCGGTCAGGTGGCGCTCGAGCACGGTCATGCGCGAGGGCGCCCTCGCGCGCGCGTACTCCTTCACCTCGGGCGGGCTGCGCCGGTCGAGCAGCGGGACGAAGACCGCCTTGTGCAGCTCGGTGCCGACGAAGCTCAGCCAGCGGTGGAGCCGGGTGCGCTCGCGGCCGGGCGGCGGCGCCAGGCCGGCCTCGGGGAAGGCGTCGGCCACGTGCTGGAGGATGGCCTGGTTCTCGAAGACCAGCTCGCCGTCGTCGGTGCGCAGGACCGGCACCTGGCCGAGCGGGTTGACGTCGAGGAAGCTGGAGCCGTCGGGCAGGAGCTTGGCCTTGAGGTCGGCCTGGATGAAGCCGGCCGGCGCGCCGGCCTCGTAGATCGCGATGCGGGTGGCCATGGAGCAGGCGAGCGGTGAAAAGTAGAGGTCCACGAATCCCTCCTCGTCTTTTTGTACCGTACGGTATAAATAAACGCCGGAGGGGTCAACGAGTTTAATGCGAGATGGTACAAAAATCTGACAAGTCGCGCCGGACGGAGGGATCGCCCTCGGGGACGGGGCGCCGGGCGGAGGGATCGCCGTCGGGCACGAGGCGGCGCGGCCGCCCGCCCGCCTACGACCGCGAGCTCGCCCTGGAGCGCGCGCTCGATGCTTTCTGGAAGGCCGGCTACGCCGCCACCTCGCTGGACGACCTCAGCGCCGCGACAGGCATGAACCGGCCCAGCCTGTACGGCGCGTTCGGCGACAAGCGCGACCTCTACCTGCTGGCGCTCGAGCATTACCGGGCGTCGAGCCGCGCCGGCGTGGCCCGGGCGCTGGCGCCGGAGCGCTCGCTGCGCGAGGGGCTGGCCGCGCTCTACGCCGGGGCGCTGTCGCGCTACCTGGCCGGCGAGCGGGGCGGGCGGGGCTGCTTCCTGGTCAGCACCGCGACCACCGAGGCGGTGGCCAGCCCGGAGGTGCGCGCGGTCATGGCCGAGTCGATGCGCGAGCTCGACCAGGCGTTCGAGGCGCGCCTGCGGCTGGCGGCGGAGCGGGGTGAGCTGCCCGCCGGCGCGGATCCGAAAGCCCTGGCCCGCCTGGCCCAGGCGGTCCTCCACACCCTGGCGATCCGCGCGCGCGCCGGCGAGGAGCGAGCCGTGCTCGACGAGATCGCCGCCTCGGGGGTGGATCTCATCTGCGGGCCCGCCCGATCGGCAGCTCGACGGCGCTGAGCCGATCGCAGCCGCCTGCCTGGTAAAGGATGGGCTCGAGCAGCGCGGCTCGTGCGCGCCGCGCGTGATCAGTGGCTCGACGACGGCGCCGCGCGGATCTCGGCCTCGAGGGCGCGCAGGGTGGGCTCGAGCGAGCTCCGACCGGCTGCGCCGTAGAAGGCGATGTAGTCGGGGAGCAGCTCCGGCGTGGTGAGCTCGAGCAGCTGGGCGCCCTCCAGCCACACGGCGATGACCTTGAACGGGCCCGGGTCGACCACGCCGCACGGCCATCCCTCGCGGCGGGCGATGGCCGCGACGCGCTCGACCGGGAGGCGGGTGAGGAAGAGACCGTGCACGCCGCTCGCCGGCGCGGCGGGCTCGCCCGCGGTGGCCAGCGGCATCCCGCCCGGCCCCGGACGATAGGTGGTGCCGGCCGGCAGGATCTCGACCATGGTGCCGCGCTCGTCGAAGCAGCACACGAACCGCGATCCGGTGGGGAAGGGCGGGGAGGGCGAGGCGATCACGGTGGCGCCGAGCAGCTCGGCCACGACGGCGGCGACCCGGTCGGTGTCGCGAGCGGTGAAGGACAGGTGAAAGAGCATGGCGTCTCCTCGGTTCAGGCGCGCCGGGCGGACGACCGGCGGGAGGGGGCGCGCCGACCTCGCCGGCGGAGGCCCTCGAACATGGCGGACATGGCCAGCTGGACCGCGGCGGCCGCCTCGGCGCCGTCCATGTCCCAGTAGTCGCGCATGAGCTCCCAGCTGGCGGCCGAGAACAGCACCTGGGTCGCGGCCGCCGCCCGCCGCCGGGTGCGCGCGTCGACACCCGGCAGCGCAGCGTCGACGCAGCGAAGGGTCATCGCGCGCCGCTCGTCGTTCTCGCTCAGGCGCGCGGCGCGCCCGTGCCGCGTGTGGAGCATGGCGCGCACCAGCTCGGCGCGCCGGTCGAAGGCGGGGAACCAGCGCGCCACCATGCCGGCCAGCTCGTCGACGGTGGCCGCGCTCCGGTCGCGCGGCGCCACCACGCCGTACTGCCACTGCCAGAAGGCGGCGGCCAGCTCCTCCCTGGTCGGGAAGTGGCGGTAGACGGTGCGCTCCTGGCACCCGGCCTCGGCGGCGACCACGGCGAAGGTCGGCTCCTCGCCGCGCTCGAGCGCGGCCGCGACCGCCTCGAGGATGCGCTGGCGCGTGGCGGCCGCCTGCGTGTCGCGCAGCTGCGAGCGGTAGGGCGCCCTGGACTTCATGTCATGATGACTGACATGAAGTCATGACGACTGTCAAGACCTGCCTGCCCGGCGGGCCGGGCGTCTAGCCCAGGCCGGGCAGCGGCATGTTCGACCCGCTCACCATCACGCCCACGTGCTCGCCCGGCGCGGGCCGGTAGGCGCCGGCCAGGAGCGCGGCCATCGCCGCGGCGCCGCCGGGCTCGACGGCCAGGCGGACCACGTCCCACAGCGCGCGCTGGGCGCGGCGGATGGCGTCGTCGCTGACCAGCGCGACGGCGGCGACGAACTCGCGCGCGATCGGGAACATGAGCTCGCCGACGCGGCGCGGGGCCAGGGAGTCGGCCGCGATGCTGCCGGCCGGCGCGTCGACCGGCCGGCCGGCCTCGAGCGCGGCGGCCAGGGTGGGCGCCCCGTCCGGCTCGACGCCGACGACGCGGGGCGCGCCCCGACACCAGGCGGCGATGCCGCCGATGAGGCCGCCGCCGCCCACCGGCACCAGGAGGGTGTCGAGCGCCGGCGCCTGAGCGGCGAGCTCGAGCCCGACGGTGCCCTGGCCGAGCAGCGTCTCGACCGAGTCGAAGGCGTGGACCGGCAGCGCGCCGGAGCTCGCCGCCCACTCCTCGCTGGCCAGGAGGGCGTCGGCGTAGCGCTCGCCGACCACGGTGAGGTCGGCCCCGCAGGCGCGGATGCGCTCGATCTTGGCCGGCGACGAGACCCGCGGCACGAAGATCTTCGCGGGCACGCCCAGTCGCTGGGCGACGAGGGCGACCGCGGTGCCGTGGTTGCCGCCCGAGGCGGCGACCACGCCTGCCGCCGGCAGCTCGCGGGTGAGGAGGTTGACGAACGCGCCGCGCGCCTTGAACGAGCCGCCGTGCTGAAAGAGCTCGAGCTTGAGGGTGAGCGGTCCCGGCGGCAGGCCGAAATCGGCGGCGTCGACCTCGAGGATCGGGGTGACGCGCAGGTGGGGAGCGATGACGGCGTGGACGGCGCTGATGCGGTCGCGATCGATGATGACGTCGGGCACGCGGGGAGCTTGCCACGGATCAATAAATTAGGTAAATGGCTAATTGGCGAAGATGCAAAGCCACGATGAAACGGCGGTCGTCCAGGTGGACGTGGTCAAGGCGCTGGCCAGCGAGCGGCGGCTGCAGATCCTGCGCTGGCTCAAGCGCCCGCGCGACCACTTCCCGCCCCAGGTCGACGGCGACCTGGTCAAGGACGGCGTGTGCGGCGTGCTCATCGCGCGCAAGCTGAGGGTGAGCCAGCCGACCGCAAGCGAGCACCTCCGCATCCTGACCCGGGCCGGGCTGCTCCGGCCCCGGCGCATCAAGCAATGGACGTTCTACCGTCGCGACGAGAAGCGCATCGCCGCGGTCAAGCGCGCGCTGCGCTCGAACTGGTGAAGGAGAGGACATGTCGATCCACGAGAAGCTGGCCGCCCTCCACATCGCGCTTCCCGCGCCCACCGCGCCGGCAGCCGCCTTCGCGCCGTTCGTGCGGGCCGGCGATCTCCTGTTCCTGTCGGGCCACATCGCCCGCCGCGACGGCAAGCCCTGGGTCGGGAAGCTGGGCGCCGAGCTGTCGACCGCCGACGGGGCAGCCGCGGCCCGCGCGGTGGCGGTGGACCTCCTGGCCACGCTCGCCGCCGGGGCCGGCGACCTCGACCGGGTTCAGCGCCTGGTCAAGCTGCTGGTGCTGGTCAACAGCACCGCGTCCTTCACCGAGCAGCACCTGGTGGCCAACGGCGCCTCGGAGCTCCTCATCCATCTGTTCGGCGAGCCGGCGGCCCGCAGCGCCTTCGGCGTCGCCCAGATCCCGTTCGGCGCCTGCGTGGAGATCGAGCTCATCGCACAGCTGGCCTAGCTCCGCGGAGATGATGGACGGTCGGAGGCCATCATCGTCATCGTCATCGTCATCGTCATCGTCGACGTCGACCTGGTCGTCGACGTTGACCGCGCCCTGGACGTGAGGGCCACCATGGTCGTTGACTCCACGTGGTGTCCCCGGTTTGCCCGACGGACTCGTCGACGACCGAGCGACCGGCCGCGCGCGCGCGTGTGGGCGCGTGCGCCAGCCCGCCCTGCCGCTACTCGCAGGTCGACATCCACAGATCGGAGCCGGTCTCGCTGCTCATCAGCTCGACCGAGACGGCGATCTGGTGCTGGCCGGCGTCCCACGACGCCTCGACGAACGAGGAGATGTCGTCGGCGAGGCGGAACACGTCGCCCGCCGAGACCGGCGCGCCGAACGGATCGCGGGTCGAGTCGCGGCGCGCGATCGCCACCGGCTGGCTCACGCCGTCGGCCCCCCGGCTGTACAGCATGGTGAGCTCGTCGGCCGAGACGTCGATCGAGTCGAAGCCGTCGACCGCGCCGACGTCGACCGGGCTGTCCCACGGCTCGCCGATCGCGGTGCGGGTCGCGCGCGCGACGCGCTCGAAGTCGAGGTCGATGAAGTAGAGCGACAGCCCGTCTCCGGACAGGGTCGGGCTCCAGCCCAGGAGGCCGGTGGGCGCGACCTCGCCGAAGGGTGCGGCGCCCGACGGCCTGCTGGCGGTCAGGATGTCGTCGGAGAAGCGCTGGAAGAAGATCTCGCTCCCGTCGCCGGAGATCTCGAGGCTGAGCTCGTCCTCGTCGCTGCTCAGCTCGCCGACCAGCCGCGGCGCGGAGAACGGCTGGTCGGGCGACTCGCGCGCGGCGTCGTAGATGTCCGCGGTGCCGTTTCCGTCGAGCGGGAAGCGGGTGAAGAACACGGCGAGCCCGTCTCCGGTGAGGGTGGCCGACTCCTCGTAGTCCGGCCCGTTCACCATGGCGAACAGCGCCGGGCTGAGCTCGCCCCAGACGCATGCCGGGCGCCCGGCGTCGGGCTCGCCGCCCCCGGCGTCGGGTGCGGCGGCGTCGGGCATCGGCGC
>DATFRY010000156.1:0-7764 GCA_035262925.1 Kofleriaceae bacterium
GGAGGCCACCCAGGTGACGATCCGCTGCGTGCCCTTGCCCGGCCATGGACCGGCGGCCGAGCCGGGCGCGTGCATCAAGAGCGGCCGGCCCTCGCCCCAGCGCGTCCTCATGGCCAAGGCCTACTGAACGTCGTCGCTCACCTTCGTCGACCTGGTCGTCGACCTTGACGCCGCGCTGGGCGCTGGACGTGAGCGCCACCGGCGACGAATCAGGTTGACGAGCCCTCCGCTCGCGGCCGTCGTCGCCGTACTCGGCGGCACGTCCAATCCGGCCGGGCGCGCGGCCGCGCTCAGGCGACCGCGACGTGCGCCGCGCGGCGCAGCGCCGCCCGCGCGAGCAGCCGCGTGGAGTCGAGCGTCGGCAGGGGCGAGCTCGAGTCGTCGATGATGAGCGGGATCTCGGTGCAGCCGAGCACCACCGCGTCGCAGCCGGCCTCCTTCATGCGCGCGATGACCGCCTGGAACAGGGCGACCGACTCCGCCTTGAAGACGCCGTAGACCAGCTCCTCCATGATCACGCGGTCGATCTCGTCGCGCTCGGCGGGGCTGGGCCGCACGCACTCGATGCCGCGCGCAGCCAGGGCCGCGGGATAGGTGTCGGCCTCGACGGCCCACCGGGTGGCGGTCAGGCCGAGGCGGCGGAACCTGCGACGGGCCGCGTCTGCCGCGACCACCTCGGCGATGTGAAGCCACGGCCGGGGCGATCGCGGCAGCACACGCGGCAGCGCCTGGTGGATCGTGTTGTCGGGGCAGATGAGGAAGTCGGCCCCGACCGCGGCGAGCTTGTGGGCCGACGCGACCATCAGCGCGGCCACGCCGTCCCAGTCGCCGCGCTCGAGGCAGCGCACGTACTCGGCGAGCGACCGCGTGTGCATCGTCACCTCGGGGTGCGCGTGCGGGCCGAGGAGCTGCGCGCCCTCCGCGCAGATGGTCCGGTAGCAGAGAGCCGCGCCCTCGGCGGAGCAGGCGACGATACCGATGTGATCCGGCATGGCGCCCGAAGTATGGCGGACGCCCGCCGGGCCAGCCACTCGCGCCGCGACCCGGGTGGAGTGCGCGGCCCGCTCCGCTATCGCGGACGGACCAGGGCAGCGCCCGACTGGGCCAGGAACCGCCTGAGCTCGGCCACGTTGCCCGGCCAGTGGTAGGCGACCAGGCGGGCCATGGTCGGGCTGTCGATCCAGGCGGCGTCGCGCTCGGCCGTCTCCGCGCCGCCCTCGCGCCGCCGCATGAAGTGATCGACCAGGAGCGGGATGTCGCCGCGCCGGTCGCGCAGGGCCGGCATCGCGATCGCGACGCCCCGGATGACTTGCAGTAGCTCGCCGCTGAACTCCATGGTCTCCACGTGGGCGGCCAGGTCGGCCGCGGTCGAGGCCACCACGCCGGCGGTCCGCCGCCGCGCGCGCGCCGCCCGCGCCTCCGCGCCGCCGGCCGGCATCGAGGCCAGGAAATCGGCCAGCGCGCGCTGCGCGGCAGGGGCCAGCTCGGCGATCTCCTCGAGGAAGAGCGTGCCGCCGTGGGCGTGCTCGAGCGCGTCCGCGACCTCCGGGCCCGAGAGCCCGGCGCAGCGCACCGGCACGAACGGCCCGGCCGCCCCCCGGCACTCGTGCAGGAGCTCGGCGGCCAGGCGCTTGCCGGTCCCGCTCTCTCCGCCGATGAGGACCGGCACCCGCCACTCGGCGGCCTGTGACAGCGCCTCCCTCACCACGTCGATCTGCGGGCTCTCGCCGACCAGGCGGCGCAGCGCGCGGTGCCCCTTCAGGCGCGCGCGCATGGAGTCGACCCGGGCGCGCAGGCGGCGATGGTCCAGCAGCCGCTCGGCCACCAGGCGGAGCTGCTCCGCCTCGATGGGCTTGGTCAGGTAGCCGTCGGCGCCGGCGGCCAGGCCGCGGATCGCGGCCGGCACCAGCTCGCGCCGGGCGAGCAGGATGAGCGCCGCCGGCGGCTCGGCGTGCTCGCTCATCGCGGCGATGAGCGGCCGGTCGCCGTCGGGCAGCTCGACGTCGGCCAGCACCAGGTGCGGCGCGAAGCGGTCGAGCAGGTCGATCGCCTCGTCCATCCTGGTCGCGGTCATCACCTCGTAGCCGGCGGCGCCGAGCAGCGAGGTGAGCAGTCCGCGGGCGGCCGGCTCGTCGTCGGCGATCAAGGCCCGCGGCGACTGCCGCCCGGAGAGGGGAGTGAGCCGAGAGGACCAGCGCACGGCCAGCTTTCAGCCCTCCGGCCGCCCGCCGCGGGCGGACACGGGGTGGACGTCCACGGGCACGAGCTCGCCGGTGACGCCGCGTCCGCTCTCCTCCGCACGCGCGCGCACGTCAGCTCACTCCTCGCGCGCGGCTCGCCGCGCCGCGCCGGCCGCGATCGGCGTCGTTCACGGTGCCTCCGTCTCCGGCTCGTCGCCGTCCCGGTACTCGTCCGGCTCCACCACGCGGATGGTCAGGACCGGGCAAGGCGCGCGCCGCACCACCTGCTCGGCCACGCTGCCGCGCAGGAGGTGGAGCAGGCCGGTGTGGCCGTGCGTGCCCATCACGATGAGGTCGTAGGCGCCCTGGCGGGCCCGCTCGATGATCACCTCGGCCGGGGGGCCGCCCTCGATCAGCGTGCGCACCGATACCGCCCGCTGCGCGACCTCGACGACGACCGCATCGAGCGCCTGGCGAGTCTGGCTCTCCGCCAGCGCCGCCACCGTCTCGTGGCGGTGACCCGGCAGCGCGACGCTGTCGTCGCGGCCGAGCGTGGTCGGCAGCTGCCAGACATGGAGCACGTCGACGGCGGAGCCGAAGCGCTCGGCGAGCCCGACGGCGTGCTCGAGCGCGGCGAGCGAGCACACCGAGAAATCGACCGGGACCAGGATCCTCCGGGCCGCCAGCACGCCTGGGCGCTCCGACTGGGCGCGGTCGCCGCCGGTGTCGCCCGGTCCGCGCGTCCCGTCGTGTATCGCGCTCATCCCTCTGCCTCCTCCCGTCGCGCGGCGCATGGAAAGCCGTGCCACTCTGGAGCAGAGCAATCGGCGTTCCACCGGCAGAGGCGGTCCACCGGCAGCAGCGGCGAAACGACTGCGGGTAGGGCCTTTTGCACCGCAACGCTTGCGCTGCATCGCCGCGCGCGGGGAGGGGCGCGTGTGCGCCGACTACTCCGTGCCGTCGTCGGTGTCGTCGTCGAGCGCGCGTCCGTTGCGAGTTTTTCCGTCGCCAGCGTACTCGCGGAGCCGGTACTGGATCTTGCGCGGTGAGATGCCGAGCATCTCGGCGGCACGCGAGGTCGAGCCCCCGGTGTGCTCGAGCGTGCGCAGGATCGCAAAGCGCTCCAGCTCGGCCAGTGTCGCGCCAGGGATGGCCGGCATCCCGTCGCGCGAGGCGGCGGCTCCGGCCACCACCGACGGAGCGAGGTCGCCCTCCTGGACCTCCTCGCTCCGGCACACCACCACCGCGCGCTCGATGGCGTTCTCCAGCTCACGCACGTTACCCGGCCAGGAATAGCGCGTGATGCGCTCGAGCGCGTCGTCGCTGAAGCTGGTCACCGTCTTGCCGTCCTCGACGGCGTACTTGCGCAGGAAATGCATCGCCAGGAGCGGGATGTCGGTCGGCCGGTAGCGCAGCGGCGGGACGTCGACGCTCACCACGTTCAGGCGGTAGTACAGGTCCTCGCGGAACTTGCCGTCCTTCACCCGCGCGGCGAGATCGCGGTTGGTGGCGGCCACGATGCGGACGTCGACCTTGATGGTCTGGTTGCCGCCCACGCGCTCGAACTCGCGCTCCTGGAGGAAGCGGAGCAGCTTGACCTGTACCGACGGGGAGATCTCGCCGATCTCGTCGAGGAACAGGGTGCCGCCGTCGGCCTGCTGGAAGCGGCCGTCGCGCCTGGCGGCGGCCCCGGTGAAGGAGCCGCGCTCGTGGCCGAACAGCTCGCTCTCGAGTAGAGTCTCGGCCAGCGCCGCGCAGTGCAGCTTGACGAACGGGCCGGACGCGCGCGGCGAGTGCTCGTGGATGGCGGCGGCGATGAGCTCCTTGCCGGTGCCGCTCTCGCCGGTGATGAGCACCGACGCGCGAGACGGCGCGACTTGCAGCACGGTCTCGAACACCTTCTGCATCGGCGGGCTCGAGCCGACGATGTTCTGGATGCGGAATCGCTCCGACAGGCGCGCGCGCAGCTGGCCGGCCTCGCGGCGCAGCCGCCGCCGCTCCAGCGCGCGATCGATGACGATGACCAGCTCCTCGACGTTGATCGGCTTGGTCAGGTAGTCGGCCGCGCCCTGCCGCATGGCGGCGACCGCCGTGTCGACGGCGCCGTGCGCGGTCATCACGACCGCGGCGCTCTCGGGGTCCATCTCGCGCGCCTTGCGGAGGAGGTCCAGCCCGTCCATGCCGGGCATGCGCAGGTCGGTCAGCAGGAGATCGGGCGAGAAGTCCTCCAGCTTGGGAAGGGCCTTGAAGCCGTCCGCCGCCGTCTCGATGGAGTAGCCCTCGTCCCGCAACAGGTCGGCGAGCGCCGTCCTGGCGTTGGCTTCGTCATCGACGATCAAGATGCGCCCGCGTGGCCCTGCCATTCCTTCACTCCCTGTGCAGCGGCACGATCGCGTCTTCCACGGGCGAGCGCCATGCGGCTCGCGCAGATTCTGCGGGGGAGAGCGGTGGTCCGCAAGGACTGCGCGCCTTCCCCGGCGGGATGGCACCAAAAGCAGGCCAAAGCAGGGCTCATGCCAGCAGTCGGCGAAGGCGCACATCATGGCCTGCGGGCACGCGAGTCCGGCGCTGCAGCGCCGCGGCCGGCAGCATCGGCCGGCGCGGATCGCCTGCTCGCGGAATCGCGGTCGCCTGGGCAGACTTCCCTGACGGGAGGGAGGCGAGATGACATGACGATCCGGAAGATCCTGGTGCCGACCGACTTCTCGGCGCACTCCAAGCACGCGCAGGCCTGGGCGGCCGAGCTCGCCCGGCGCTACGAGGCGAGCCTGACCCTGGCCCACGTGTATCAGCCGATCAGCTACGCGCTGCCCGAGGGCTACGTGCTCCCGTCGGCCAACCTCCTGGCCGACCTCGAGGTGAGCCTCGGCCGCTCGCTCGACGACGCCAGGCAGGAGCTGGAGACCAGCACCGGGCTGCGCGTCGACACCGCGCTCATGCAGGGAGTGCCATTCGCCGAGATCATCCGCTTCGCGCGCGAAGGCTCCTACGACCTCATCGTGCTGAGCACGCACGGCCGCACCGGCATCCGCCACGCGCTCCTCGGCTCGGTGGCCGAGAAGGTGGTCCGCAAGGCGCCGTGCCCGGTCCTCACCGTGCGCCCGCCGGGCCACGAGTTCGAGCGGCCGTAGCCCGACGAGCCGCGTCTAGGTCGCGGCGGCCGGGCTGGACGGCGGCGGGCCGAGCCGCTCCTCGAGGAAGCCGCGCACGTCGCCGTCGTGTCGGCCGACCGCCAGCTCGTGATGGAAGCCGGCGGCGATGCGGCCCTCGGGATCGATCACGTAGGTGATGCGCCGGTCGAGGGAGACCAGCGGGCGGCGCGCGCCGTACTTCTTCGCGATGACGCCGTCGGAGTCGGCGATCAGCGGGAAGCCGAGCTCCAGCTGGCGCGCGAAGTCACACTGTCGGTCGAACTCGTCGCTGCTGACGCCGACGACCTCGGCGTTCCACGCGCGCAGCTCCGGCAGCATCTGCTGGAACCGCCGCGCCTCGAGGGTTCAGCCGGAGGTGAACGCCTTGGGAAAGAAGTAGAGGATGACCCATCGCCCGCGCAGCGCCCCCAGGGCGAGGCGCGATCCGCTGGTGGCGTCAGCTGTGAAGTCTGGTGCCTCTTGGCCCACTTTCAGCATGGCGGGGTCCAGTCTGGCAGCCCCGCTCGCGCCGCTCAAGCGCCGCGACTGGATTGCGCGCCGATGGCGGCTGTGACAGCGTGGCGCCATGGCGACGGCGGATCCATCGACGGGCGAGGTAGACGAGGTCCTCGGCTTCTGGTTCGGCGAGCTCGACGCGGACGGACGCGCGGCCGCGGACAAGCGGTCGCGCTGGTGGCGCAAGGACGCGGCCTTCGACCAGCTGGTCCGCGATCGCTTCGCGGAGCTGCACGAGGCGGTGGCCGCCGGCCGGCGCGACGACTGGCTCGACTCGGCGCGCGGCCGGCTGGCTGCGATCATCGTGCTCGACCAGCTCTCGCGCAACATGTTCCGCGGCTCGGGCCGGGCACACGCGGCCGACGCGCGCGCGCAGGAGCTGGCGCGAGACGGGATCGACCGCGGCATGGACCGCCAGCTCGCCCACGACGAGCGCGGGTTCTTCTACATGCCGCTCATGCACGGCGAGTCGCTCGCCGATCAGGACCGCTGCGTCGAGCTCTTCCGGGCCTGGCGCGACGAGGCGAGCGAGGCGATGCGCGAGAACGTGGCCGGGCTGCTCGGCTACGCCGAGAAGCACCGGGACATCGTGCGGCGATTCGGCCGCTTCCCGCACCGCAACCAGCTCCTCGGCCGCGCCTCGACGCCCGAGGAGCTCGCCTTCCTCGCCGAGCCCGGCTCGTCGTTCTGAGCCGCGTCAGGCGACCGGGCGCTCGGCCGCGAGCCGCGCGTCCGCGCACCGGCGGTCGGCCGCGACGAGGAGCTGCCGCACCTCCTCGTCGCCGGTCTGCGAGAAGTCGTCGTACCACGCGCCGACCGCGCGAAACGGCTCCGGCGTCACCGCGCACACGATGTCGTCGACCTGGTCGGCCAGGTCGGCGCAGACCTGGCTGGCCGCGATCGGCACGGCCACGATGATCTGGGCCGGCCCGCGCAGCCGGAGCCCCGCGACCGCAGCTCGCATGGTGGCGCCGGTGGCCAGGCCGTCGTCGATCAGGATGACGGTGCGACCCGACACGGGGAGCGGCGGGCGGCCGCCGCGATAGACGTCCTCGCGGCGCACCAGCTCCACCTGCTCGGCCGCGACCACGCTCGCGACGGCGCTCTCCGGGATGCGCAGGACCGACAGCACGTCGTGGTTGAGGACGCGCACGCCCCCGGATGCCAGCGCGCCCATGGCCAGCTCGGGGCGCCCCGGCGCGCCGAGCTTGCGAACCACGAACACGTCGAGCGGAGCGCCCAGCCGCTCGGCGACCTCGAAGGCGACCGGCACGCCCCCGCGCGGCAGCGCCAGCACCACCACGTCGTGCCGCGCCGCGTGGCGCCCCAGCGCCGACGCGAGCACGCGACCCGCGTGGCGGCGGTCGCGGAAGAGCCTGTCACCGGGCATCCAGCCGCACACTACCCCCGGGCGCTGGCCTGTCAACCGGGGACGGAGGCGAGGCCGCTCCTCGAGCTGGCCTCGCCCGCGCCCGCGCGCGTGTCGTCGCCGGCGCGGCGGCGGCCGCGGCTACCGGTGGCGATGGTCGCGATCGTGGTCGTCGTGATCGCGGTGATCGCGCTTGTCGCGCGAGCGATGGTCGCGCGCCGGCGGCGCCGGGCGGGCGCGAGGATCGCGGCGCTCGACCCGGTCGTTGCTGCGGTAGGGACGCGAGTAGGTGCGGCCCGGGCGCGAATAGTTCGAGCGGTGGTCGCGTACCGGCGCCCGGATCACGCGCGCTCCGGCCCGCGCCCGGTAGTGCCGGTAGGCGTACGGCCGGTGGATCCGGCGAACGCCGTACGGCACGCTGTACACCCTGACGAAGCCGCCGTCGTAGGTGTACGAGCGCAGCCAGATGCCGCTTCGGTAGGTCCAGTAATAGCCGTCGTTGTAGAAGACCGGCTCGTCGTAGTCGGCGACGACGTACACGCCCGGTTCGATCGCCACCAGGCTGGGA
>DATFRY010000157.1:0-7451 GCA_035262925.1 Kofleriaceae bacterium
TGGCGGACAAGGTAGGAGCGGAGGAGCCGGCGTGCGCGCTCGCGGCGGCCGAGCTCGACCTCGAGGCGGGCCTGCGCGTAGAGCGCGTTGGCCGCCCACGGACCGCTGCCGTGCGCGAGACGATCGTAGATGCCGAGCGCCGCCTGCGGGTCCGCGGCCTCCAGGCGAGCGGCGCGCTCGTACTCCGCCTGCTCGCGCGGCGTCTCCGTCCCCGACTCCGATCCTGCGCGCGCGCTCGTGGTCGACGCGCCCGACTCCGCGGCGCCCGACTCCGCGGCGGCGTGCGTGCCCGACCCTGCAGGCGCGGCGCGGTGCCCGCGGCGGCCCGTCCCTGTCTCGCCGCGCGCCGGGCGCGGGCCCGCGGCGTCGCGATCGATCGCCGGCGCGGCGACCGGCCCAGCTGCGGCCGGCTCGGCCGGGGCGGCGGGGTCGGGCCACGTCTCTCCGGCCGCGACCTCGGTGCGGACCCCGCGCCGCAGCACCGCCACGACGCCCTCGTAGACCACCACGCGCGCCGAGTCGCCCGCGCGCGCCACCGAGAAGGCGGTGCCGATCACCTCGATGCGCGCATCGCCCGCGTGCACCACGACCGGCGGGCGACCCGCGCGATGCGCGACGCGGCAGCTCATCTCGCCGCGCTCGAGCACGATGAAGGCCGAGCCGTCGCGCTCGCCGTCGACCAGCACGGCCGAGTGCGCGGCGATCTCGAGGGCCACGTCGCCGGCGCTGAAGTCGGTCGGCGCGTCCTCGGTGGCGATCCGCGACGGCAGATGCGCGGCCGGCGCCACCGGAGCGACCACCGGCTCGCGGTCGCCGGTGCGCGGCCACAGGAGCACCGCCAGCGCGGCGGCCACGGCCGTGGCCCCGGCCAGGCCGAGCACGAGCCGCCGCCGTCCGCCACCGGCGGGCGCCGGGATCGCGTCGTCCGCTCCGGCGCCGGCCGGGGCGATCGCGCCGTCGGCGAACAGGCGGCGCTCGATGCGGTGCCAGCTCAGCTCGGACAGCGGCTCGACCGAGAGCGAGGCGAGCCCCGGCTCTCTGTCCTGGCGCTCCGGGCTCATGATGTCTCCTCCTGCTCCGCATCCGCGTCCGCGTCCGCGCCCGCGTGGGCCAGGAAACCGGCCAGCAGCGGATCGCGCCGCGCTCGCTTCTCGATCTCGCGGCGCGCTCGCCACACGCGGCTCTTGGTGGCGACCAGCGACGACTCGGTGATGTCGGCGACCTCGCGCAGCGGGATGCCGTCGATGACGTGCAGGGCGAAGGCGACGCGCTGCGCCGCCTCGACCCGGTCGAGCGCGCGGTACAGGCGGCGGGCCGCCTCGCGCGCGAGCGCGACCTGCTCGGCAGACGGCCCCGCGGCCTCCACCTCGAACGGCAGCGCGTCCAGGCTGTAGGACGGCGGCTTGCGGCGGCCGAAGTAGTGCATCGCCACCCGCGCCGTGATGCGCGCGATCCAGGTCGACAGCCTGGCCTCGCCGCGATACCGGTCGAGCGAGCGAAACACCTCGAGGAAGACGTCCTGGACCAGGTCTTCCATGTCCGCGTTGGAGCCGAGGATGCGGTACAGGGTGCGGTGCACGCGGCCGCGCTGATCGCGGAACAGCTGGCGCTGGGCGGCGATGTCGCCGCCGGCCGAGCGGCGGGCCAGCTCCAGGTCGTCCTGGGACTCGGCCGGGCGGGCGCTCTCGGCGGTCACGCGCCCCCTGTTCGCAACGTGTGCATTTCCTGCACATGGATCGTGGGGGCGGCCGGCCGAAAAGTGGCGGCCAAAAATGATCGATCGACCGAATTCCTCAGTCGACCGAGCCGATGCAGCAGCCGCTGGAGCAGAACTGGTCCGGCTGGCAGTCGGCGCTGGTCCCGCAGACGGATCCCCCGCCGGGGCACTCGTTCTGGCCGGAGCAGCCGGGGGGCAGGTCGTCCACGGTCTGGCCCGGGCACAGGACGCACGCCTCCGGATCGCAGCCGCCGCCGCTGCACCCGGCCGACTTCACGCACTTCACGCAGTCGTCGGACGCGAGGTCCAGGGCGGTGCAGTCGGGTGAGATGCCCGGGTTGATGAGGATGTCGAAGCACTCGTCGGTGTCGGGCGCGCACACCGTGCAGCAGCCGAAGCAGTCGCAGCCGGGCGGCGTCAAGGGCTCGCACTCCTCGGCGCAGTCGGCGGCGCGGTCGCAGCTCGCCGGATCGTAGCCCCCGTAGGTGTCCTCGTCGCACGGCTCGGGCAGGAGGCAGCACGTGGAGACCTGGCAGCCGCCGCTGTTGCCGTCGAAGAAGCAGTCCTGCTTCTTCGGGTCCCGGTTGTCGCCCGGGATGCCGGTGGCGAAGCTGCCCTCGTCGTCGTCGGCCGGGCCGGAGCAGTGCGGATCGTCGCCGTCGATCAGCCCGTCCTCGTCGTCGTCGACGCAGTTGTTGCACTGGGCCTTCGCCGGCGAGCACGGACCGCCGCCGGCGCCGCCGCCCGGGCCGCCGTCGGGATCCGCCACGCCGCCGCCGCCGCCGGGGCCGCCGTCGTCGTCGAGGTGGACCAGCTCCGCCTGGCATGCGGCGGGGGCGAGCGCGAGGGCCAGGGCCGCGGCCGTGACCAGGGCGGTGCGGGCGAGCGCGAGCATCGATCGATCCAGTGGCCTCCCCGCCCCGAAAGGTCGCACGGAAGCGGCCGGCCGGCGACCACATCGGCTCACACGCGTCAAAGGAGCGACACCGACAGCGCAGCACCGAGCTCGAGCTCGAGGCGCGGGATGGTCAGCACCGAATCGCCGGCCACGAGATAGATCTGCCGGCGCAGGGCCCACGAGCCGCCCGCCGTCACCGACGCGCGCAGCCACGGCCGGAGCCCGAGCTCCAGCGCTGCGCCGAGGTCGAGCCCCGGGTTGACCCGGTCGGCGCGCGCCCGCGTCGCCTGGCCGGGGATCGCGCCGTCGATCGCGGTCACGTGCAGCGACGCGCCCAGCCGCGGCCACAGCTCGAGCGCGCGCCGCAGCGGGACCCGCGCCATGAGCGCGGCGCCCAGCTCGAGGTCCGAGAACTGCCCGGTGAAGTCGGGCTCGTCGATCGAGATGCCCGGCCCGAGCCGGACGCCGACGCCGACCGCGCCGAGCCCGGCCAGGCGCCCGGGCGCGACCCGCACCCCCACGCCGAGGCGCGGCTCGACGTCGCCGGCGCCGGTGCGGCGGATGCGCAGCGCGGCGCTGGTGTCGACGCGCAGGCGCGGCACCGGGCCGGCGCCGCGCACCGCCTCGGCCCCGTAGCGCTCGACCGCGGGGGCGACCGAGCTGTGGCGGAGGAGCGTCTTGACCGTGAGCGCCACCGCCGCCGCGGTCGGCGCGTCGTAGGGCGGCGGCGCCGTCAGGCGGCGGGCCGCGGCGCGCCCGCTCTCGGCGTCGTAGATCCACAGCGCGAAGCCGCCGGCGCCGTCGTCGCTCAGCCACACCACGGCGCCGGCGCGGTGCTCGGCCGCGAGCGTCCGCGCGCGCTCGGCCGAGCCGGGCATGGTGGCGCCGGGCGCGGCCCGGCCGCCCGCCGGCGAGGCGCCGCCCGCGCCGGTGACCGCGATCTGGATCGGCCAGGGGCTGAGCGCCGTGCGCACCGCGGCCTCGAGCCCGCGCGGCGGCGCGACCAGGAGCACGCGCTCCACGTCGGCCCGCGCGGGGCCGGCGCCGGCCAGGCACGCGAGGGCCGCCGAGCATGCGATCGCCCACTTCCCGAGGCGCGTCGCCGCGCGTGGCACGCGGCAAAAACTATCACGGCGGGCCCTGCTCGAGCGCCGTGGCGGGTGCGCAAACCCGGTCGCCTTGCACGCCCGGCATGCCGACTCCATACTCCTCGAGAAGTGCCGCGACCGCAGCCATCTCGGCGCCTCGCGCAGCTCCCACACCTGGTCGAGCACGACATCGACGCGGACGGCATCGACCCGCGCCACGACGGGCTGCGCATCGTGCACCTGACCGACGTGCACTGCGGGCGGATCACCGGGGCGGCGCACGTGCGGGCCGCCGTCGCGCTGGCCAACCGCACCGGCGCGGATATCGTCGCCATGACCGGCGACTACCTCAACTGGCGCCGCGACGAGATCCGGCTGGTGCGACAGCAGCTCGCCGGCCTGCGGGCAACCCGCGTGGTGTGCACCCTCGGCAACCACGATTACTACGCCTCCGGCGACGAGGTGGCCGACGCGCTGGCCGCCAGCGGGTACGATGTCCTGCGCAACCAGAACCTGACCATCGACGTGGCCGGCGCGCCCCTGCACCTGGTCGGCGTCGACGATCCGGTCACGCGCAGAGACGACATCGACGCCGCCTTCGCGGGCCTGCCCGCCGGCGGCACGCGCATCGCCCTCTGCCACTGCCCGGAGGCCGCCCCCGAGCTGGCCGCGCGCGGCGCCCATCTGGTGCTGTCCGGACACACCCACGGCGGGCAGATCAACGTCCGCGGCATCACCGACCGCATCTTCCGGAGCGCCGGCAAGCGCTTCTTCGAGGCCGGTCTGTACCGGGTCGATGGCGCGTGGCTGTACGTCAGCGCGGGCGTCGGCTTCTCCGGCGTGCGCGTGCGGGCCGGGCGCGGCACGCGGGCCGAGGTCGCGCTCATCACCCTCCGCGCTCCTCCCTCGCTCCGCTGACGGCGCGGGGGTACTCTTGATCCCTCGACAGTGACCATGAACGTCGAAGAGACCCTGGACGCCGGGCTCATCTACGTGGCGTTCCAGCCGCTGGTGGATCTGCAGCGGCGCACCACGTTCGGGTTCGAGGCGCTGGTGCGCTCCGAGTCGACCGACTTCCCGACCGCGCTGAGCATCATCGAGCAGGCGGTCCAGCGGACGTTCATGGGGCAGCTGGGGCGCGCGCTGCGCCGCATGGCGGTCACCCACTGCACCCACCATCCGCTGTTCCTCAACCTGCACCCGGCCGAGTTCGACGAGGGCTGGCTGGTGCGGCCGGACGACGCGATCGGCGTGCACGACCACGACATCTACCTCGAGATCACCGAGTCGGTGCCGCTCACCCACTTTCGCTACTGCCACTCGGTCCTGCGCGAGATCCGCTCCAAGGGCATCAAGGTGGCGGTCGACGACCTGGGCGCCGGCCACTCCAACCTCAAGTACATCGCCGACCTCGCGCCCGAGGTGGTCAAGCTCGACCGCAACCTCATCGCGCAGCTTCGCCGCGAGAGCCGGCTGCAGACGCTGGTGACGGCGATCGTGGAGCTGTGCAAGCGGCTGGGCGCGCGCGTGGTGGCCGAGGGGATCGAGACGCGCGAGGAGATGCTCGCGGTGCTCGAGACCGGCTGCCACTACGGCCAGGGCTTCTTCCTCGGCCGGCCGGCGCGCGAGCCGGTGCCCGTGGTATGGAACGACCTCGGTCTGTGATCGCGGCGGTCGCCGCGGCGTCGCGGCGGCGGAGGGAGCCATGCACGACTACATCATCGTGGGCGCCGGCTCGGCCGGCTGCGTCCTCGCCGCGCGGCTGAGCGAGGACCCCGACGCGCGCGTCCTCCTGCTCGAGGCCGGCGGCCGCGACGGCGCGCTCTTCATCCGCGGGCCCGGTCTCTACTACATGCTGTGGCGCGGCAAGCACGACTGGGCGTTCCGCACCGAGCCGCAGGCCGCGGTCGGCGGGCGCAGCATGTTCTGGCCGCGCGGGCGCGTGCTGGGCGGATCGAGCAGCCTGAACGCGATGATCTACATCCGCGGGCACCGCTCCAACTACGACGGGTGGCGCGACCGCGGCAACCCGGGCTGGGGCTACGACGACGTCCTGCCGGCGTTCAAGCGCTCGGAGAACTGGTGCGGCGCGCCGTCGCCGTTCCACGGCACCGGCGGCCCGCTCGACGTGCGCGCCGCCGCGACCTGCGCGCCGGCCGCCGCCGCCTTCATCGAGGCGGCCTGCGACCGCTGCGGCGTGGCGCGCAACGACGACTTCAACGGCGCCGAGCAGGAGGGCGCCGGCATCTATCAGTTCACGGTGCGCGGCGGGCGGCGGTGGAGCGCGGCCGACGCGTTCCTCCACCCGGCGCGGGCGCGCACCAACCTCGAGGTCGTGACCGGCGCGCACGCGCTCGGCCTGCTCGTGCGCGGCGGCCGCGTCGAGGGAGTGCGCTACGCCGTCGGCGTGGAGGAGCGGCGCGCGACCGCCTCGCGCGAGGTCATCCTCGCCGCCGGCGCCATCGGCTCGCCCCATCTCCTGCTCCTGTCGGGCATCGGCCCGGCCGATCACCTGAAGGCGATGGGCGTGGACGTGGTGCACGACCTGCCCGGCGTCGGTGCCAACCTTCAGGATCACCTCTTCACCGTCGTCCAGTACAAGGTGGTGGCAGGCGGCGCGGCGAAGTACAGCACGCTCGCCTCGCTGGGCTGGCTGGGCCGCTTCGCGCTGACCGGCGGCGGGCCGCTCACCCTCCCGCCGGTGCACGCGGGCGCGTTCGTGCGCACGCGGCCCGGTCTGGCCCGGCCGGATCTCCAGTTCCACGTGCTGCCGTGGGGCGGCTTCACGCCCAACTTCGACGAGAAGTGCAACCCGGACGTCGGCGCGTTCCTGACCATGCTGCCCACGCTCATCTACCCGGAGAGCCGCGGCACCGTCCGCCTGCGCAGCGCCGACCCGCGGGCCGCGCCGGCCATCGATCCGCGCTACTTCTCCGCCGCGGCCGACCTCGAGCAGATGGTGGCCGGCGTCGTGCTCGCGCGCGAGATCGCGGCCGCCACCCACCTCACGCGCTACCGCAGCGACGAGGTGGCCCCCGGCCCGTCGGCCGCCACCGACGACGCGCTGCGCGCCGACATCCGGCTGCGCTGCAACACCATCTTCCACCCGGTCGGCACCTGCGCGATGGGCGCCGGCGACGAGGCCGTGGTCGACGCCGAGCTCCGCCTGCGCGGCCTGTCCGGCCTCCGCATCGCCGACGGCTCGATCATGCCGACCATCGTCGGCGGCAACACCCACGCGCCGATCGTGATGATCGCCGAGAAGGCCGCCGACCTGATCCGCGGACGCGCGGCGGCGAGCTGATCCCGGCTACACGTCGGCGTTCATGCGGGCGGCCAGGTAGGCCTCCGGGTCCGGGCCTGCCGGGTTGCGCAGGACGGCGCTACACCAGGCGTCGCGCTCGAAGCCGATGAGCGCGAGGTCCCACACGCACGCGGACAGCTCGTTGTCGCGGGCGCGGCGCAGCGCGCCGTCGGGCGTGGCGACGAACATGATGTGGTGCAGCTCGTCCTCGTCGGCCCACCAGTCGACGAATGCGATCGAGGCGGTGCGGCCCTGATGGGCGCACGCGAAGCCGACGCCGTAGCGCGACGGCGTGCGCGGCGGCTGGGGCAGGAGCGCCGCCGCGGCCCGCTCGAGAGCGCGCACCAGCTCGGGCGCCGGCCGCTCCGCCGCGTGGGCGATGCCGTAGAGCTTCAGCTGCCAGCCTCCCTGCTGCCACAGATCGAGGAACCGGATGGCGCGCGC
>DATFRY010000158.1:0-11704 GCA_035262925.1 Kofleriaceae bacterium
ACGAGCTCTCCCTGGACCAGGCGACCTGGGAATCGACCCACCTCGGGCGCACCTCGGCCCTGCACGTGCGCTGCATCCGCCTCGAGGTGGCGGGCGGACCCGACGCCGGCGTCGCCCGCCAGTACTCGCAGCCGTCGGTCAGGGTCGGGACGCACCGGAGCTGCGACCTCATCCTCAGCGACCGGCGAGTGTCGCGCTTCCAGTGCGACCTCCTGCTCGAGACGCGAGGCTACCGGGTGCGCGATCTGGGCTCGACCAACGGCACCTTCGTCGCCGGGCTGCGCGTCAACGATGCGTTCGCCGCGCCCGGCACCACGATCCGCATGGGCCAGACCGAGCTCTACCTGGTCCCGCTGGGCGAGTCGGTCGAGATCGCCCTGTCCATGGCCGAGCGCTTCCAGGGCCTGGTGGGCGGCAGCGCGGTCATGCGTCGGCTCTACGCGTCGATCCAGAAGGTCGCGCCGGCCGAGACCACGGTGCTGGTGACCGGCGAGACCGGCTCCGGCAAGGAGGTGGTGGCCGACGCGATCCACCTGGCGTCGCCGCGCCGGGCCGGGCCGCTGGTCGTGCTCGACTGCGGCGCGATCCCCACGCACCTCTTCGAGGACGAGCTGTTCGGCCACGAGCGCGGGGCCTTCACCGGCGCGACCGGCACCACGCGCGGCGCGTTCGAGCGGGCGCAGGGCGGCACCCTGTTCCTCGACGAGATCGGGGAGCTCCCGCTCGAGCTCCAGCCCAAGCTCCTGCGCGCGGTGGAGTCGCGCCGCATCCGCCGCATCGGCGGGTCCGAGGACGTCGACTGCGACGTGCGGCTCATCGCGGCCACCAACCGGGACCTCGCGGTCGAGGTCAACCGGCGCACGTTCCGCTCCGATCTCTACTATCGGCTGGCGGTGGCGCGGCTGCACGTCCCGCCCCTGCGCGAGCGGCGCGGCGACATCCCGGCCCTGGTCGATCACTTCCTGTCGCTCATGCCGTCATCGTCGCGCGCGCCGCTGCCGCCCGAGCTGCTCGCTCGCTTCGACACCCACTCGTGGCCGGGCAACGTGCGCGAGCTGCGCAACGCGGTCGAGCGCGCGCTGGTCACGCCGGGCGTGGCCTCGGTCGACGCCGATCGCGCGCCCGACGCGTCGGAGACGTGGGGGCGCTACGTCGACCCGGACCTCCCGTTCAAGGAGGCGCGCCGGCGGCTCGAGATCGAGTTCGAGCGCCGCTTCCTGTCGGCGCTGCTCGAGCGCCACGACTGGAACATCTCGGCGGTGGCGCGCGCCGCGCAGCTCGACCGCATGACGGTCTACAAGATGCTCACGCGGCTCGGGCTCGCGCGGCCCTGATACCTGCCCAGCCTTCGCCTCACCGCGCGGCGGGTCGCCGGCGTCGAGTGCGGGCCTTGCTCGCCGGGCGCTTGCGCGACGCGCGGGGCGGCGCCACCCGGTCGGGCAGGAGCGCCGTGGCGCGCGCGATGAGGTCGCGGTTGACGGTGCAGAAGCCGTGCTGGCCGGCGCGCCGGATCGCCACCACGCCGGCGTCGGTCAGGACCTTGAGGTGGTGCGAGATGGTCGGCTGCGCGACCGCGAAGCGCCCGGCGATCTCGCCGCACCCGAGCTCTCCGGCCGCCGCGATCTCCTGCACCATGCGGAACCGGGTCGCATGACCCAGCGCCTTCAGCACGCGCAGAAGCTCGCCGTCCTCCATCCGCTCATGCTAGCGGAGGGCGGGCCGAACGCCCAACCGAGGGGACCTTGTTTGGCCGCCGACGAGCCGGCCGGGCGGACGCGGAGCCGGGCGGAGCCGATCAGGCGCGCCTGGCGCGCTCGTCGAGGCTGACCGGGCCGGCCCCGAAGTGGGCGATGAGGAGGGCGCCGCCCAGGATGGACACGTTCTTGAGGAACATGGCGAGCTGCATCTGTCGCGCCATCGGATCGGCGACCGACCAGAAGGGGTGCAGCGCGACGGTCACGGGCACGAGGAACACGACGATGAGCCACGCTCCCGCCCGCGCGCGGTAGCCGAGGAGGACGCTCAGGCCGCCGATCAGGGCCACGATCCCCGACAGGGGAACGGCGAGGCCGGCCAGCGGCACCCCGGCCGCGGCGGCGTAGGCGATCGTCTCCGGCTTGAAGTGGCCGGTGATGGTGAAGAGGAAGATGGCTGCGAACGCAGCACGCCCCACGAGGACGAGATACGGCGGCCTGGGCAGGTTGGACATCTTGGACCTCCGGTTCGACGTATAGATGTTTCTCTAACTGTCGAAGTACGGATGTCAAGCCAGCGCTCGATGTCGGCCATGACCTGCTCCCGCTCCGGTTCGTGCACCAGGTCGTGATAGAGGCCGGCGTAGAGGATGAGCGTGCGGTCGCGGGTGCGGGCCCGGCGCACCAGCTCGGCGGTGCCGCGCGGGCTGGTCAGCTGGTCCGCGGTGCCGTGCACGCCGAGGAGCGGGACGTCGAGCTCGCCGGCGCGCGGCCAGATGCGCGCGAGCGCGGCGGTCAGCGCGGCCGCGGTGCGCGCCGGGCCGACGCGGTGATAGACCAGCGGGTCGCGCGCCATCTCGCGCCTCACCGACGGGGAGCGCGAGAACAGCTCGTCCGGCGTGTCGACCACCGGCAGGTTGGGCAGGAGCGCCCCCGCCACCGGCGTGGCCGCGGCGGCGATCGGCGGCTTGTCCACCCGCAGCGCCGGCGCCAGCACGATGAGCCCGGCCAGCGCGGGGCGCCGCTCGAGCGTGTAGAGAGTCACGACCGCGCCGCCCACACTGTGCCCCATGAGGAAGACCGGCAGCCCCGGCTCGCGACGCCGCACGCGCGCCATGAAGATGTCGAGGTCTCGGACCAGGTCCTCGAAGTCGTCGAGCGCGGCGCGGCGCCCCGACGAGTGGCCGTGCCCGCGCATGTCGTAGGCGTGGACCGCGTAGCCGCGCGCGACCAGGCGGCGGGCGAGATCGCCGTACCGGCTGCTGTGGTCCTTGAGCCCGTGGTGGATGACGAGAACCGCGCGCGGCGCGCGCCCGACCGGCCGCCACGACTGCTCGACCAGCATCGCGCCGCCGGCCCCGCGGAAGACGCCGCTCCGGTGCTCGACACCCGCCCGCACCGTCGGGGCGCCGCCACCCGCGAGCGGCCGGGCCGGCAGCCACGGCGGTGCGCACGCTCCCAGCGCCAGGGCCAGGCAGGCCAGGGCCAGGCAGGCCAGGGCCAGGCAGGCCTTGGCGGGGAAGGCCAGGGCGGGGAGGATCCGAGCGCGGCTGGCCCGAGCGAGGCCGGCGGGCCCGAGACTCGCCCGCACGCGGCCGACCCGCGCACGGCCCGCAGGCCCGAGATTCGCCCGCGCGCGGCCGACCTGCGCACGTCCGGCGGGCCCGAGACTCGCCCGCGCGCGGCCGACCCGCGCACGGCCCGCGGGCGCGAGACTCGCCCGCGCGCGGCCGACCTGCGCACGGCCGGCGGCCCCGAGACTCGCCCGCGCGTGGCCGACCCGCGCACGGCCGACGCGCGCACTGGCGGCCGACCCGCGCAGGACGTCGGTCCCCGCGCGCTCGCCGCTCGCCGCGCGCTCGTCGCTCGCCGGCGTCATTGCGCACCCGTCAGATCGAGGCCGACGACCAGCCCGGTCCAGCTGGTGCCCATGAGCTCGCGGTGGACGACCCCGAGCGCGAGCCCGCCGCCGGCGCTCGCGCTGCTCCAGTAGCGTCGCTGGCGCGCGAACCGGACGAGCAGCCCGGCCTCGACCTCATCGACCGCCGTGGTCCACGACACGCCGTCCTGGCGGGCCGACGCGCCCGCGATCCAGGCAGCCCGCGCCCACGGCACCGCGCGCAGCGGGCCGACGTCCAGCGCCAGCGACAGCTCGACCGGAAAGCGCGCGGCGACCGGGATGGCGCCCGCCACGCCGTCCAGCCCCGCGCCAGCGCACAGCGCGATCGCCCCGGCGTCGCCCCAGCGCGCGCCCGCGCCGGCGACGTAGCCGGTCGCGCCGTACTCGACGCCCTCGTCGCTGCCGCCGATCTCGCCGTCGAGGCCGAGGCAGTAGCCGGCGCGCCGCCCGACCAGCAGGCGAGTCCTGACGGCGAGCCCGACCACGTCGCTCACGCCGCCGTCGTCGTCCGGATCGGCCGCGCGCGCGACCTGCCCGAGCAGCGCCACGTCGAGGACGTGCGCCGGACCCTCGGCCTCGAGCTGCGCGGGGCTGACGTACGCGGCCCGGGCCTCCGCCGCGCGCTGGGCCGCCGCCGGCCCCGCGGCCGCGCAGGGCAGGACGAGCCCGGCGGCGATCGCCGCGGGCACGATGGAGTACGTCGAGGGCTTCGCTGCACGTGTCATGGCCGCGCGTATATCCCAGGTGGCGCGGCCCGGCTGTCAACGGTTTTACAGTCCGGCGCCGGCGCCGTCACCCGGCGCGGACGCCAGGCGCTCCAGGCGATCGCGGTGCAGGACGCACAGGATCCGGCCCATCCGCTGCACGTAGAGGCGCCGCGTCATCTCGCCGATCACGCGGTTCACCATCTGGCGCGACGCGCCGACCAGCTCGGCCAGGTCGTCCTGGCTGATGCGAAGGTCGATGGCGAAGCCGTGCGGGCAGGGTTGCCCGTGCTCGCGCGTGAGCTCGAGCAGGGTCTCGGCCACGCGAGCGCGCACATCCTTGAAGACGAGCGCCTCGAGCCGGCGCACCAGGCGGCGCTGGCGGTCCTCGAGCTCCTGCACCACGCAGCAGGCGAGGTCGGGGTGGCGGCGCAGCAGCTCCTCGAAGCGGTCGCGGGCCAGCGCCGCGATGCGGGTCGGCTCGAGGGCCTCGACCTCGTAGCTGGCGCGCTCGGCGCCGGCCGAGATGCGGCCGAAGAGATCGCCGGGCCCGAGGATCGCCTCGACCAGCCGCTTGCCGGCCAGCCCGACGCGGCAGAGCTTGACGCCGCCCTCGAGGACGACCCACACGCGCTCGTCGGCCTCGTCGAGCAGGCTCGAGCGCCGCCGCGCCAGCGCGCACACCTCGGCGTCCGGCGCCAGCGCGACCAGCTCGGCCTCGGGCACGGCGTCGAGCAGGCGCACGCGCGAGAGCGCCCATGCCCCCGCCCGCGCGCGGCCGCCTGGCGCCGCGAGCCGCTCGCGCTGATCGAGCGCCGCCACCGCGCGCCGGCCCAGCGCGCGCACCGGCGCCGTCCCCTTGATGAGGCTGCCGAGCGTGTGCTTGTCGTCCTTGGCCATCGCCGCCGTCACTGCCGCGCCACCGCGTCCTCGTCCGCCAGCGCGTCCGCGACGGAGTAGACCACGATCGGCGCGCGCTGGACGGCGCCACCGACCCGCGCTAAGCCAGCCGAGGTGGCCGCCTACTTCTTGACCAGCGATCGCCTGGGCTTTCGCACCTGGCGGCCCGACGACCTCGAGCTCGCCGCCGCGCTGTGGGGTGATCCCGAGGTCACCCGGTTCATCGCCGCCGGGCCGCTCTCGCGCGCGGCGATCGAGGAGCGCCTCGCCCGCGAGATCGCGACCCAGGCCGAGCACGGCCTTCAGTACTGGCCGATCTTCCTGCGCGAGGACGGCAGCCACGTCGGCTGCTGTGGTCTGCGGCCCTACCGCCCGGAGCCGCCCGTGCTCGAGCTCGGCGTCCACATCCGCCCCGGCTTCTGGCGCCGCGGATTCGCCCGCGAGGCCGCCCGCGCGGTCATCGCGCGCGCCTTTCGCGAGCGCGCAGTCGGCGCGCTCTTCGCCGGGCACAACCCGAACAACGCCGCCTCGCGCGAGCTCCTCGCCGCGCTCGGCTTCACCTACACACACGACGAGCTCTACCCGCCCACCGGGCTCATGCATCCGTCGTATCTGCTCGCGCGCGAGTCCTGGTCGCCGGGGTGACGGGCCGCGTCCGGCGAGATACGCTCCGCCCGATGCGCCGCTCACCCCTCGCCCACGACTCCTTCCGCTCCACCGCGCTCGACGGTCGCCCCACTCGCGTGTTCCTCGCCGCGGCGCTGGCCGCCCTCGTCGCCGCCGGCGGCTGCAGGGGCAAGGCAGACGAGGCCGACTCGCCGGCGCGCAAGCCGATCGCCAGCGGAGGCGGCCCCACCGAGCCGGCCAGGCCGGGCCAGACAAGGCCGCCCGCGCCGGCGCCCGTGGCCGTACCCCTGCCCAGGCCGGACGTCGCGGTCGGCATGCACGGCGCGGTCACCAGCGCCGAGAAGAACGCGACCGCGGTCGGCCGCGCCATCCTCGAGAAGGGTGGAAACGCGGTCGACGCCGCGATCGCGGTCGGCTTCGCGCTCGGCGTCACGCATCCGACCGCCGGCAACATGGGCGGCGGCGGCTTCATGGTCGTCGCGCTCCCCGACGGGCGCGCCACCAGCTTCGACTTCCGCGAGGTCGCGCCCGGCAAGGCGAGCCGCGACATGTACCTCGACAAGAGCGGCAACCCGACCCGCGACAGCCGCATGGGCCCGCGCGCGGCCGGCATTCCCGGCGACGTGGCCGGCTTCGAGCTGGCCCACAAGAAGCTCGGCTCGCTGCCGTGGAAGGACCTGCTCGCGCCGGCCATCGCGCTCGCCCGCGAGGGGCACGAGATCGACTCCTTCCACGCCGACGATCTCCAGTCGGGCGCCGAGGACATGCAGTCGTACCTCGAGAAGCTCGAGGCCGCGCCCGAGGCCGACAAGAACCCGGCCCTCATCGCCGCGGTGAAGGAGACGCTCGCGCTGGTGCGCCGGCCCGACGGCAGCGAGATGCGCGCGGGCGATCGCTTCACCCAGCCGGCGCTGGCCGCCACCCTCGAGGCGATCGCAAGGGGCGGCGCCGGCGCGTTCTATCGCGGCGAGCTGGGCAGGAAGATGGCGAGCGAGGTGGAGAAGATGGGCGGCCTGTGGACCGCCGGCGACCTCGCCCGCTATCGCGCCATCGAGCGCAAGCCGCTCGAGTTCGACTACCGCGGCAGCCACGTCATCACCATGGCGCCGCCGTCGGCCGGCGGCGTGACCCTGCGCCAGATCTTCGCCGCCAGCGAGGCCATCGACCTCTTCAACGCGGCATGGGACTCGCCCGACCGCATCCACATGTACATCGAGGTGCTCAGGCGGGTGTACGCCGACCGCAACCTGCTCATCGCCGACCCCGACTTCGTCAACATCCCGATGAAGACCCTGGTCGACTCGAGCTACGTGGCCAGGCGCATGGGCAGCATCGACCGCAACCACGCCACGCCGTCGGCGCAGGTCGGCGCCGGCCTCGAGATCGAGGAGAAGCCGCAGACCACGCACTACTCGATCGTCGACGGAAAGGGCATGGCGGTGGCCACCACCTACACGCTGAACGGCGGGTTCGGCGCCGACGTCGTCATCCCCGGCACGGGAGTGCTGCTCAACAACGAGATGGACGACTTCACCTCCAAGGTGGGCGCGCCCAACATGTTCGGCCTGGTCCAGGGGCCGCAGAACGCGATCGCGCCGGGCAAGCGCATGGTCAGCAGCATGACCCCGACCATCGTGACCACGGGCGGCAAGCTGCGCGCGGTGTGCGGCTCGCCCGGGGGGCCCACCATCACGACCACGGTCGCCCAGATCCTGCTCCAGATCCTGGACCACCACCGGCCCATCGATCAGGCGATCGCCTCCCCTCGCGTCCACCACCAGTGGCTGCCCGACATCGTGTTCCACGAGGACGGGCTGGATCCGGCGACCGCGAAGGCGCTGATCGCGCGCGGCCACGTGCTCAAGAGCCGCGGGCGCATCGGCGACGCCAACTGCATCGAGGCCGATCCGAAGACGGGGCAGCTGCGCGCCGTGGCTGACGCGGGCCGCGATGGAGGCGACGCCGACGCGTTCTGAGTATAGTGCGCGTCATGCTCAGGACAAACTGTGTGATGTTGGTTGCGCTGCTCGCCAGCAGCAGCGCCTGCAAGAAGCAAGAGGACAAGGCCCCCGCCGCCGACCCGAAGGTGACCAGCGGCGAGCAGGCCCAGCCCGCCGCCGGCGCGAGCGCGGATGACAAGGCCGCCGACGACGCGGAGGCCAAGCGCAAGAAGATCGAAGAAGTCGCCAACGACATGAAGGAGGTCGAGAACGACGCCGCGGTGGAGGCCAAGCGCTGGGACGACGGCATGAAGAAGAAGGCCACCGACCTGGTGGCCAAGAAGTTCAAGAACACCAAGGAGGCGCTGCAGGCCATCGTCGCCAGCCCGCACCGCACGCCCGGCAACAGCGATCGCGATCGCTTTCGCCACCCGGTCGAGACGCTCGACTTCTTCGGCATCCAGCCCGGCTCGACCGTGGTCGAGCTCGGCACCGGGGCCGGCTGGTACACCGAGATCCTCGCGCCGCTGGTCGCGCGCGAGGGCAAGCTCATCGCCGTCAGCTACGACCCCAACGGCCCGCCCGACTCGGGGCGCACCGTCTACGGCAAGCGCACGCGCCTCTTCCTCGACAAGTCGCCGGAGCTGTTCGGCAAGGTCGAGCTCGCGAAGATCGATCCGCCCGGCAAGCTGGAGCTCGGACCGGCCGGCTCGGCCGACTTCGTGATCGCGATGCGCGAGATGCACAACTGGCAGCGCAGCGACCACATGGACGCCTACCTGACCGCCGTGCGCAACGTGCTCAAGGACGGCGGCAAGTTCGGCGTCGAGGAGCACCGCGCCAAGCCGGGCACCAAGGGCGAGGAGACCGCCGACACCGGCTATCTGCCCGAGGAGTGGGTGGTCGAGAAGGTCGAGGCGGCGGGCTTCAAGCTTGAGGCGAAGTCGGAGATCAACAAGAACGAGAAGGACACGAAGGACTACGAGAAGGGCGTGTGGACCCTGCCGCCCACGTTCATCGAGGGCGACAAGGACAAGGCCAAGTACGAGGCCATCGGCGAGAGCGACCGCATGACGCTTCGCTTCGTGAAGCTGCCGGCCGGCGCGAAGAAGTAGTCATGGGCGGCACCGGCGCCATCCTGGTCCAGGCGTGCCTCAACGGCGGGCGCGCGAGGAGCGATCACGCTGCGGTCCCGATCGCGCCGGCCGAGCTGGCCGCCGCGGCGAGCGCCGCCGTGGCCGCCGGCGCCGGCGCGCTGCACATCCACCAGCGCGACGCGGCCGGGGCCCAGACCATGGACCCGGACGCGTGCGCCGCGGCCATCCTCGCCGTGCGCGACGCGTGCCGCGGCACGCCGCTCGGGCTGACCACCGGGGCGTGGATCGCGCGCGGCGCCGAGCGAGAGCGGCTGCTGGCGGCGTGGCAGGTCGCGCCCGACTTCGTGTCGGTCAACTTCAGCGAGGAGGGCGCGGCCGAGCTGGCGCGCCTGGCGCTCGACCGCGGCATCGGGGTCGAGGCCGGGCTGGCCACGCTGGCCGACGTCGAGCCGCTGGGCAGGAGCGGCCTCGCATCCGAGATGATGCGGCTGCTCATCGAGGTGGACCCGGCCGATCCGGCCGAGGCGGCCGCGCTCGCCGCGGCGATCGACGCGGCATGCGCCGACGTGCCGGCGCGCGTGGGCCGCCTGCATCACGGCTACGGGGCCGCCACGTGGCGCGTGCTGGAGGCCGCCATCGGGCGCGGACGCGACGTGCGGGTCGGGTTCGAGGACACGCTCATCCTGCCCGACGGAGCGGTCGCGCGCGACAACGCGGAGCTGGTCGCGGCCGCCGCGGACATGGTGCGGCGCGCCGGCGCCGCGCTCGCCGGCGGGTAGCGACGCGGGGCTTGCCCCGCGCCTCCGACGGACGCAGACTCGGGCGCCGTGAGCAACCGCCCGAGTTCGACTTCCATCCAGCGCGCGGACTACGTGATCCGCGTGGTCGGCGCGCGCGCCACCCCGCTGCGCGACTTCTACCACCTGGTCCTCAGCCACTCCTGGGGGTTAACCTTCGCGGTCATCGCCGGCGTCTTCCTCGCCGTGAACTGTGTCTTCGCGCTCGGCTATCTCGCCGTCGGCGGGATCGCCCACGCGCGCGCCGGCTCGTTCGCGGACGCCTTCTTCTTCAGCGTGCAGACCTTCGGCACCATCGGCTACGGCAACTACTATCCCGAGAGCGCGGCGGCCAACGTCCTGGTGGCGGCCGAGTCGCTGGCCGCGCTCACGCTCGTGGCCCTGGCCACCGGCCTGGTGTTCGCCAAGTTCTCGCGACCGACGGCCAGGATCGTCTTCGCGAAGCAGATCGTGATCTCACCGATGAACTCGGTGCCCACGCTGGCCTTCCGCGTCGGCAACGAGCGCGGCAACCAGATCGTCGACGCCAAGATCCGCGTCGTGCTGGTCCGCACGGAGAAGACCACCGAGGGCACCGTCTTCTACCGGATGCTCGATCTCAAGCTCACGCGCGACCGCTCCATCTCGCTCCAGCGCTCCTGGACCGTCATGCACACCATCGACGCCGACAGCCCCCTCGCCGGCGCGACCCCGGCATCTTTCGTCGAGCAGGAGGTCGAGCTCCTGGTCATGGTCCTCGGCTACGACGACACCACCATGCAGGCCGTGCACGCCAACCACCGCTACCTGGCCCCCGACGTCGTCTGGGGCGCCCGCCACTGCGACATCCTCAGCGAGGATCCGGACGGCGACGTGACTCTCGACCTGCGCCGCTTCCACCACATCGAGCCGACCCCGGCCCAGGACGCCTTCCCGTACTCCCTCGGCCCCTCCAGCCGAGACTGATCCGGGCCGTGGGCGAAGACGGCTCGCAGATGAGGTACCGCGACGCCTCTCTCGAGCGGCCGCCGACCGCGACCCGGCGGACCGCCGGGTCGCGCGCGCCAGCGCGGGCATGGCTGCCCCGAGTGACTCACGCCCGCTCGAGCAGCCCCGCCGGGGGCCGCCGCTTCGCTCGTCGTCCATCGCATGACCCGCAGCCTTCGGGGACGCGTCGCGGCGGAGCAGCAGCCGTGCCCGGGACAGCCGCGCCACGACCGCATGCGCCCGTCCGCGATCACGCCCGATCGGACAGCGACGCCCGCGAAGCCGGCCAGACCGCGGCATGCGTCGCGCCGCAGATGACGGCACCTGTCGCAGCAGATCCTCGATTCCACCGCCTCCGACGCCGCGCCTCCGCACCGCGCACTGGAAGGCGGGCACGCCGACGCGCGCCGGCGATCACCGCTCGAGGTTCGCGAGCGACCCGTGGCGTCCGGTCCGCGTTACCGCATCGCCGCCCCCGAGCCGCGGGTCCGCACCAGCCCACCCCGCCTCCAGCTTCGTCAGGCGTGGGGTGCCACCTGAGACACCCGCGCCACCCCGGCATAGGTCGTGCGCCCCAGGACGAGCAACGCCTGTCGCAGCAGGTCCTCGATCGCGACGACGCCCGACGCGGAAGCCTCGGCGACCGCCCGCCGCGCATCGTGCGCGGGCACACCGATCCGGCGCAACCCGGTGATCACGTCCGTCACATCCGCATCATCGGCTCGCGGCTGACAGTAGAGGCTCCCGTCCGCCTGCCGAACCTCCAGGTCAACCGCTCTCCCCGTTCCCGCCGAAGCAGCACCGGCTGACAGAGGCCGCCGCGACTCGGCCGTCCGTGCGCCCGACGCTGTACCCGGCACCGGCGGACGCTGCGGCTCGGCCGTCGGCGCGCCCGCTCCGCGCAACCCGGCGATCAGGTGCGCGTCATCCGCTTGCAGCTGACCGTACGGCCTTCCGTCCGCGTGCCGGAAGATGAGGTCGGGCGCGCTCCCCTCCACGACGATCAACCCGCGATGGACCAGGTCGTGGTGGATCGAGCACGCCACGGCGAGGTTCAACGGGTCATGTCCGCCTCCGTC
>DATFRY010000159.1:0-19334 GCA_035262925.1 Kofleriaceae bacterium
CCTCGCAGATGCGCCGGATCGAGCGATGTCGCATGAGATCCATCATGGTCAGCTCGACCCCGATGGTCCTCGCCTTGCCGATGATCGTGACCGCTCGCAGCGAGTCGCCGCCGAGCGTGAAGTAGTCGTCGTCCGCCGAGATGGCGTCGAGGTCGAGCACCTCGCACCAGACCTTCTGCAAGAGTGCTTCCCGCTCGTCCGCGGTCGGCGGACCCGGGGGGCTCGCCGGCGCGCCGGACGGGCCGCATCCCGGCCCGGCCAGCTGCGCGGCCACCTCGCGGCGCACGAGCTTGCCGGTCGGCCCCTTCGGCAGGGCGGCCAGCACCGCGATGCGCTGCGGGATCTTGTGGGGGGCGACGCGATCCGCCACGAAGTCCTGCAGCGCGGCTCCGTCGATCTCGGCGCCGGGCCGGGCGACCACCGCCGCGGCGATGTCCTCGCCCAG
Source organism: Kofleriaceae bacterium (assembly GCA_035262925.1). Taxonomy (GTDB): domain Bacteria; phylum Myxococcota_A; class Polyangia; order Haliangiales; family Haliangiaceae; genus DATFRY01. Next base: position 446 of record DATFRY010000159.1, read on the forward strand.
CGTCGGATGCGGCACCGCGAAGCAGACCGCCTGCGCGACCGACGGATGCTCGAGCAGCACCATGTCGACCTCGGCCGGGGCGATCTTCTCGCCGCCCCGGTTGATCATCTCCTTCAGGCGTCCCGTGAGGAACAGATAGCCGTCCTCGTCGAGGTAGCCCTCGTCTCCGGTGCGGAAGAAGCCGTCGAGGAAGCTCGCCCGGTTGGCCTCCGGGTTGTCGGCGTAGCCGCCGAACAGGCCGCGGCCGGCGATGCACACCTCACCGCGCTGTCCGCGCGCCAGGACGCGCCCGCCCTCGCCCACGATGCGGATCTCCGTGCCGGTCGGCAGACCGACCGAGCCGGCCCTCGTGCGGCCCGGAGGGAGCGGGTTGCACGCGATCTGGTGGCTGGCCTCGGTCATCCCGTAGGCCTGGAGGACCGGCACGCCGAACAGCGCCTCCAGCTCGGCGGCCACCGGCGGCGGCATGGGCGACGAGGACGAGCGCACGAAGCGCAGCCGGATGGGGCGCGGCAGGTCGGTGCCGCGCAGCGCCGCGACGATGACCTGATGCATCGTGGGCACCGCGGTGTACCAGGTCGCCTCCGAGTCGACGAGCCAGCGGCCGAACGCGGCGGGCTCGAGCGCGGGCGTGGTGACGAGCGTGGCGCCGGCGGTGACCGAGGACAGGAGCGCTCCGACGAGCCCGTGAATGTGAAACAGGGGCATCAGGTTCAGACAGCGGTCGCCCGGCGCCAGCTTCAGCCATGCGGCGATCTGCCGGGCGGACGCCACCAGGTTCCCCTGGGTCAGCGGCACGACCTTGGGTCGCGCCGTCGTGCCCGAGGTGTGCAGCACGAGCGCGACGTCGTCCGGCCCGGGGGCCGGGGCCGCCCCTTGCGCCTCCGCGGCGGGCGGCGCGTCTCCATCGGTCTGCGCGACCCACCGGCCGGACATGATGGCCCCGGGGGAGAGTCGGATGACGACCAGCCCGAGCGACCGGGCCGCCTCCACGGCGTCGGTCTCCTCGGCCCCGAAGACCACCAGCGCCCGCGTGCGATCCCCCTTCATGTGCTCGACGCACTCGCGCACGCGATAGTCCGAGTTCAGCGGGATGCATGCCGATGCGGCGGCGACGGCCAGGAAGACCGCCGGCGTCGCCGGCACGACCGTGGACAGCGACGTCACCACGATGTCGCCCGGACCGATGCCGAGCCTCCGCCAGTCCGCTGCCGCCGCGGCCAGGAGGGAGGCGAGCTGCCTCCACGTCAGGGTCATGCCGTCGATCGTGGAGATCGCGACGGCGTCAGGGCGGGCCGCTGCGTGCGCCGCGACGATCTCGGCGATGGTCGCCGGGGCTCGATCACCATTCGAGTGCACGTCTGTACTCCGTTCCCCCGTTTTCGGGTGGTTCAGATCGTTCGACCGCGACCCACGTCCGGCTCCTGACGAGCGAGCGGCTACCGGGGCGGTGTCGGTCGCCCCGGGCGAAACCCGCGGCCCCGACCACGACCCACCAGCCCTTCGAGGCGGCCCCTCGGCACGCCGACGTCGGTCAGGCCAGATTCATGGCCACATCGAATCACGTAGACGACGAATTGCTCCGCTTCGGAGCAAGGATTTACGTCGTGGCCCGCTATCAATCAAACAAAACGATTTCAGCGACTGAGCTTACCGTTGCCGAGCATGCAGGCAGCACGGCGCTCCGAGCGCCCCACTGCGCGTGATCATTGCGATTCTGGCCGGGCCGACAGCGGCTCCGACCGTTCACCGGCGCTCGAGAACGTCGCGCAGTGCACCGCTCCTGGCGGCCACGACTGACGTGCACCGTATTCCGGATTCTTCGCGAACTGACATGCAGGCAGTCAGTCAGACAGACACTCTCGCGTTCGACGCTTTTCGAAGGCGCCAGATTGCGTGACGCGCCCGACCGTCTCCGGTCGCCTCGAGCGTCCCGGCCTCTCATGAACGGGGCGCATGTGCATCGGTGCCGGGATCCCGGCCGCGCTCGACGCCGGTTCGACTACGGCGTGCTGGCCCGAGCCACGTGGAGATCGGGCTCGGGCTCGCGCACGCGGCCGTCGCGCGCGAGTCGAGCGATGTGCAGCGACATGCTTCGCCGCTCGACGTCGTCGGCGAACAGGACACTGTCCTGCGGCCGATAGACGAAACGGTGCCGGGCGATCTCGTCCAGCGTGCGCGGCTCGGCGAGGTACTCGAGGAGCCGCCGCTCGCGGTCGGCGATGACCGCCGCGTAGCGGTCCAGCCGCTCGACGAACGCACCCCGCCCCTCGATCACGCCGATGTGGTGGAAGGTCGCGTAGTACCGCGCGTCCAGCCCGCGCACCATCGCCAGGGTGCGCTCGAAGTCCTCCAGGTCCGACCACGCATCGCCGTAGTAGGGGCCGAAGCTGCTCAGATCGATGTCGGCGAGGTACACCAGCCCGACCGGCTCGATGCGGAACAGGCAGTGACCGCGCGTGTGACCGGGCGCGTGGATCGCCTCGACTGTGACGCCGCCGAGATCGAACACGTCGCCGCCGCGAAACCCCGCCGCGTCGGGCCGCGGCGTGAAGTGGAACAGGTCGATCACGAAGGTCGACCATGCTGACCGGACCGGCTCGCTGAAGCCGTAGAGATCCATCAGCCCGTCGAGCGAGCGGATCCCCGGCAGATCGGCCTCATGGAACAGCCAGGGCTGGCCGGGGTAGAGGAAGCTGCCCGCGAAGTGGTCCTCGTGGCAGTGGCTGTGCAGCACCCGGTCGACCCGCGGCGGCTGCGGCCCCCTCGCGACCAGACCGAGCGACGGATCGATCGCCAGCACCTCCTCGCGCCCCCGCACGATCAGCGTGTTGCCGTGCGGATACTTCCCGCGCCGATCGCCGTACAGGACCGTCACCGGGCCGAACCGCTGCTCCTCGAGTGCTTCGTCCACCGGCGCATCATACCTTCCGGTCGGCATCCTCGAGGCGCGTGGGCCTGGCAAGTCATTGGCCAGTCTGGCCAGCTTTGTGGTCAGCGGACGAGCCGTTTGTGCGCTGCCGCCCGATCCGTCCACCCGCGGAGCTGTCACGCGGGCATCGGCTTGCCGCCCGGATGTACCTGCCGGTCCAGGGAACGCATCCAGGAGCGCAGCCGGAACGCCAGGCACACGAGCAGCGCACCGAAGACGAAAGCATAGGCGCCGATCCACGCGACCACTGCGAGAACGCCGGGCCCCGGGAAGAGCAACAGCAACACGCCGAACCCCACCGACAGGACCCCGCTCAGGGCCAGCAGCCACTCGCCCTCGATCTGCTTGCGGAGCCGCACGGCCGCCGCGATCTCGGCGACGCCGGTGATGAGTGCCCAGGCCGCGATCACCGTGAGAAGCGCGTAGGCGGTGATGCCGGGCCAGAGGAACGTCACCACGCCCGCGCCGATGCCGATCAGGCCCTCGAAGAGGAGCATTCCCCAGCTCTCACCGCTACGTGCCCCGCGCACGGCCAGGCCGATCGCGAACGCACCGTCGACCAGCGCATAGGCGCCGAAGATGGAGACCAGCGCGACGAGGCTGGCCCCGGGCGCTGCGAAGCTGATGATACCGAAGATGATCCCGACCGCGCCGCGAATGGCCAGCATCCACCAGCGCTCGGCAAGGGTGTGTGCACATACATCGAAGGGGGTCGCTTGAGTGGCCATGTTCGAAGCCTCCGCCGCGTCGATTTGCAAGCAGCAAGCCACTCCGCTCAGGTGCCGCGACGAGGCGCGCCGCAGCCTCACGGCCGGCGATCGACCCGTCCGTCGGGCACGGTGGCGGCGATGGCGCTGGCCTCTCGCCCATCCGCCTTCGCGCCCGGCGCCCCGCGCGCGCGCTGCCACCGCGCGCGCGCGTCCTGATCTCCCCAGCGCCCGGCGTCGGCGCAGGCGAGCAGGGTCTCGCGCAGCGCGCCGGCGTCCGCGGGCCTCGCCTCCGGCGACTTCTCCAGACATCGCAGCACGACGGCCTCGAGGTCGGGCGGCACGCCGGGCGCCCGCTGCGACGGCGCGACCGGCGGCTCGACCAGGTGCTTCGCGCACAGCTCGGCCACCGTGCGCGCGGCGAAGACCGGCTGCCCGGTCAAGAGGAAGTACCCGAGGCCGCCCACCGCGTACAGATCGGAGCGGCCGTCCACCTTGTCGGGGTGGCTTATCGCCTCGGGCGAGAGATAGAGCGGTGTCCCGAGGAACGCGTCGGCGTGGGTGAGCTTGACGTCGTCTCGCCGGCTCACGTCCTTGACCAGTCCGAAGTCGAGGACCTTGACCACGTCGAGCATGCCTCCGTGGCGGCACAGCATGACGTTGCCTGGCTTGATGTCACGGTGAACCAGCCCGGCCTCGTGCGCCTCGGCCAGCGCGCGGCACACCTGAGACAGGAGGTGGATGACCCGGCCCGGCGGCTGCGCGCCCTCCGCCTCCACGAGCGCGTCCAGGTCGACGCCGTCCAGGTACTCCATGGCGTAGTAGAAGATGCCGTCGGGTGTGCGGCCGAAGTCGTAGACCGCGACCGTGTTCGGACTGGACAGCTGGCTGGTCAGCTGCACCTCGCGCTCGAACCGGGTCAGGTTGGCCTGCCCCGCCCGATCCGGGGGCAACAGCTTCACCACGGTGGGGCGGCGCAGCATGGCGTGCCGGGCGCGGAAGACGATCCCCATGCCGCCCTCGCCGATCTTCTCCTCGAGCGTGTACTGGCCCAGCCGGCGCGCCTCCACCACCCGCCGGCGCAGGCGATAGATGACGTGCGAGGTCCAGGCGGCCACCGCGACCGCGACCACGCACCACAGGATCAGCAGGGCTGGCAGGAGCGCCCCCAGCGCGCCCCTCCCGGCCGCGGCCTGCATCCCCTTGAGCACGATGATCCCGGCCACCAGGCCGACCGCGGCGAGCACGCTGATGCACAGGGTGCGGCGCCAGTCGCTGGGCACGATGATGGCGCGTGCCACGAGCAGGTGCGTGAGGGCAAACGTGGACGACACCTCGGCGTGGACGAAGGGCGGCGCGATCTTGACCCCCATGGCCAGGCCGACGCCGACGATCACGACGCTGGCGCCGTCGAGCGCGGCCAGCGCCCGCGCCGAGCGCTTGCCGCGGCGGCAGACGAGCCAGACCAGGCCGACACCGTAGATGAGCGCCAGATGGAACGGGACAGGCCTGTCGCCGGACCACATCCCGGCCAGGACCACGTTGGTGACGGTGGCACCGACCACGCCGATGGCGAGAAAGAGCAAGAACATGCTCTTCCCGAACAGCGCGAGGCGCTGCTGCATGAACGCGCGGCCTTCCTCGCTGTCGTCCGGCACCGAGGAGAAGGCCATCCTGTCCACGATCGCAGCAACTGGGCGCATGGGGTGCCTCCGGCGCCCGGGATGGTACCGCCGCCGCGTATCCGCGTCACCTCGCCGTGAGGGGCGGCCTCCATGGCGTGAAGCATGTCGGTGAGAGAGATGCTAGTGCTAGGAGAAGCGCGAAGCGCGGACCGACCAACCTGGAGAGTCGTCACATGGAGCTCGACAATCGTGTCGCCGTCGTCAGCGGCGCGTCAGCCGGCATCGGCGAGGCCATCGCGAGGGAGCTGAGCGCGGCGGGCGTGAAGCTGGTGTTGACCGCGCGCCGCACGGACCGGCTGGAGGCCCTCGCGCGCGAGCTGCCGGGGCCGGCGGAGGTCCTCGCCGGCGACATCGCCGCGCCCGACATGGCCGAGCGGCTCCTGCGGCTGGCCGAGGAGCGCCACGGCCGGGCCGACATCCTCATCAACAACGCCGCGCTGCTCGTGATGGGGACGGTCGACACGATCGATGTGGAGGCCGCCGCGCAGATGGTCCGCGTCAACTTCGAGGCGGTCGTGCGGACCTGCTACGTCTTCGGGCGCGCGTTCAAGGCGCAGCAGTCCGGGGCGATCATCAACTTCACCAGCATCGGCGCCTTCGGCACCGCGCCGATGAACGCGGTGTACGGCGGCCTCAAGGCCGGGCTGGAGAGATTCACGGCCGGCCTGCGGGTCGAGCTGGGCCCGTTCGGCGTGAGGGTCGGCAGCCTGGCGCCGGGCAGCACCCGGACCGAGATGCTGGACCACCTGCGCCGAACGCGCGGCGCGCCGGTCGACGCGCCCGCCCTCGCGCCCGCGGACATCGCGGCCACCGTTCGCTTCATGCTCGAGCGGCCGGATCACGTGAACATCGCCGCGATCCGGGTCTACTCGTCCGATTCGCCGAGCTAGAGCAGCGCAGGGTCGTGGCCGCCCATGACCCTGGGCTATTCTCCGGCGCATGAGACGCCCTCCCCGGCTCACCTGGTCGATCCTACTCCTCTGCATCGGAGCGGCCTCGGCGTGGGGCCAGCAGGCGAAGACGCCGCCCGCCAGGCCGGCGAAGTATCCGGCCCTGCCCAGCGAGATGCCGGCCCGGTTCCATCCGACGGGTGACTCCTTCGACTACGCGAAGCGCACGGTGATGATCCCCATGCGCGACGGGGTGAAGCTGCACACGGTCATCCTGGTGCCCAGGGGGGCCAGGCGGGCGCCCATCCTCCTCACCCGCACGCCCTACAGCGCCGACGAGCTCACGGCGCACAGCGAGAGCTCGCACCTCGGGCCCATGCTCGAGGGGTACGACAACGCGACCGACGTGATCGTCGAGGGCGGCTACATCCGCGTGGTCCAGGACGTGCGCGGCAAGTACAAGTCGGAGGGCGACTACGTGATGAACCGGCCGCTGCGCGGGTCGCAGAACCGGACGCCGGTCGACCACTCGACCGACACGTACGACACGATCGACTGGCTGGTGAAGCACGTGCCCGAGAGCAACGGCAAGGTGGGGATCCTGGGCATCTCCTACGACGGGTTCCTGCCGCTCATGGCGCTGGTCGACCCGCACCCGGCGCTCAAGGTGTCGGTGCCGATGAACCCGATGGTCGACGGCTGGATGGGGGACGACTGGTTCCACTACGGCGCGTTCCGGCTGGTCAACCTCGGCTACATCTACGAGCAGGAGGCGAGCCGCGACAACGTCATCAAGTGGTGGTCGACCCACTGGGACGAGTACGACCGGTTCCTCCTGGCGGGTTCGGCGGGCCAGATGGGGAAGCGCGCCGGGCTCGAGCAGCTCGGGTTCTGGCGCAAGATCCTCGCGCACCCCAACTACGACGCGTTCTGGCGCGAGCAGGCAGTGGACAGGATCCTCGCCGACAAGCCGCTCACGGTCCCGACCATGCTGGTGCACGGCCTGTGGGACCAGGAGGACATCTACGGCGCCATCGCGGTCTACAAGGCGATCGAGCCCAAGGACGCCCGCAACGACAAGGTGTTCCTGGTCATCGGTCCCTGGCATCACGGCCAGCAGATCCGCGACGGCAGCAGCCTGGGCGCCATCCACTTCGGCGCCGACACGTCGAGGCAGTTCCGCCAGGACATCCTGCGCCCGTTCCTCGACCGCTACCTCAAGGACGGCGCGCCCAGCGCCGCGCCGATCGCCCCGGTCATGGCCTACGAGACCGGGACCAACGAGTGGCGCAGCCTGCCGGCCTGGCCGCGCGCGTGCGCCAGCGGCTGCGCCATCCGGCCCACGCCCATCTACCTGCACGCGGGCGCCAGGCTGAGCTTCACGGCCCCCGCGGCCGGCGAGGCCGCGGCCACCGAGTATGTCTCCGATCCCGCCAAGCCGGTCCCCTACCGGCCGCGCCCCGTCCCGCCCTCGGCCCACGACGACGGAGCGGGCTGGAGGAAGTGGCTGGTCGACGATCAGCGCCACGTCTCCGGCCGGCCCGACGTCGCCGAGTTCGTCACGCGCCCTCTCACCGCTCCGGTCAAGATCACCGGCCAGCCGATCGCGAACCTCATCGCCTCGACCAGCGGCACCGACTCCGACTGGGTCGTGAAGCTCATCGACGTCTATCCCGACGAGGTATCCAGCCAGCCGGAGATGGGCGGATACCAGCTCATGATCGCGGCCGACATCTTCCGCGGCCGGTTCCGCGAGGGCTTCGACAAGCCGAAGCCCATCGCGGCGGGCAAGCCCCTGCCCTATCGCTTCGCCTTGCCGACCACCAACCACGTCTTCCTGCCCGGCCACCGCATCATGGTGCAGGTCCAGTCGACCTGGTTCCCGCTCTACGATCGCAACCCGCAGACGTTCGTGCGCGACATCTTCTGGGCCCGCCCGTCCGACTACCGCAAGGCCGTGCAGCGGCTCCACCACGCCCCCGGCCAGGCGAGCTTCATCGAGCTACCCATCGCGACCGCGCGCTGAGCTGGTCGGGTCCCGGATGATCAGCCCGGCTTGCCGCCTGTGGCGCGGATGAAGTCGAACCACTCGCGCCTCGTGCGCGGGCCTCCCATCTGCTGGAAGGCCCAGCGCCGCGGGCCGAGCTCGCCGTCCATGGTCTGCTTGAGTCGGCCCAGCTGGGCCGCGCGGATCCGGCAGCGGGTGGCCTCGGGATCGATGCCGTAGACGCGGGCGCTGCTGAGTCCGAGGATCTTCGCCTTGCGCTCCGGGGTCAGGGCCGGGTAGCCGTGCATCTCCTGCAGCTCCGTCGAGATCTCGAAGGTGCGGAAGGCCTCGATCTGCGGCTGCGGCGATCCCAGCCACACGCACTCGGAGCCCCACAGGACGTTGTCCTCGCCGAGATGGAGCAGGAGCTTGCCGATCACGTGCTGGGCCACGTCCGGCTGGGTGAACACCTGGGCCCAGACGCTGCCGAGCTCGGCGTAGACGTTCGAGCCGGCGCCGAGCTCGTTGTCGAGCACCGTCTTGATCAGTCGGTCGATGCCGGCCGGCGCGTCGGGGTTGTAGGGTCCCTCGCCGGCGGCGCCGAGCTCGATGCCGGAGTGGTAGACGATGAAGTTCACGTCGGGGAACATCTTCGCGACGACTCCCACGTCGCGCGGGTCGGCCGCCTCGGCGTCCCATCCGGGGAACACGATGCCCTTGTGGATGCACACGTTCAGCGCGCCCAGCGCGCGCGCCTTCTCGATGAACGGGATGCCGATCTTCGGATCGTCCAGGAACCAGCCCGGCCCCTCCGGCCCCCACGGCGGGTAGACCTTCCAGCCGGCCACCCCGTAGTCGGCGTGCACGCGCTCCATGAGGGCGAGCTGCACCTCCAGCTGGTCGTTGGGATTGACCTGGCAGTGGTTGAGCACGCGCTCGCTGCGGGCCAGCGCGTTCACCCGGTCGCGCGAGCGCGCGATGGCATCGTTGTCCAGAGGATTGCCGCAGCCGGTGGTGCGCGCCTCGGTGCAGATCGCCGTCGGGAATCCGCTCAGCACGGCGACCGTCGTGTCGCTCTCGAGGAAGATCTTCTCGATGTATGCGTCGGCATCGATGCAGTCGATCTTGTCGGCCGCCTGGGAACATCCGTTGAAGGACGCGAAGTATCCGGCGATGGCGGCGCCGCTGTCCGGGTTGGTCTTGCGCCAGTCGCCCTCGCGCTCGATGTGGTGCGTCTGGATGTCGAAGATGAACTCGCCGCTCGTGTCGAGGATGTCCTCGGCGAGCTCGCAGTCGCCGGCCGCCGCATCGGGGACGTTGAACCCGCCGTCCGCGGCGCCTCCGCCGCCGCGCTTCCCGTCGCCGCACCCGCCGACGGCGTTGAGGACGCCGAGCGACGTCGCCATGCCGGCCGCGCTGGCCAGAAACTCGCGGCGATCGACCCCCAGGCGGCGTGCGTGGGCCTCGGCGCGCTCGAGGATCATGCGCCGGATCAGCCGCTCGCGCGGCGTCTGCTCGTGAAAGTATTCCCCGGTGGAGAAGTTGCCGAGGTGGATCGGCGGCTCGAACGGCAACTCGGGGTCGGTCTTCTTGCGGAGACGAATCCAGGGAAACCGCCGCATGGTCGTCACCTCACATCACGCCCGGCGGCGGCAACGGTAGCACCGGATCGCATCCCGGCGGCCGCGATTCGCTCCGACCATGTCGAGTCCTCCGGATGAGGGCGCGGAGTCAGCGCGGGGCGAGCTCCCGCGTGAGGAGCTCGAGAAAGGCCCGGACGGCCTGCGACTGCTCGCGGGTGCGGGCGCTGCGGAAGAGAACGCCGATCGGCCGCTCGATGGGGCTCTCGGACAGCCTGCGCGCGCGGAGCGTTCCTGCCCTCACCTCTGCCGTGAGCGCCGGCGCGGGGAGCAAGGACACGCCGATGCCCGCCTCCACGCAGCGCTTGATGGTCTCGATGTTGTCGAGCTCCATGGCGTGGACGACGCTGCTGCCGGCGCGCGCGAGCAGGCGGTCCGACAGCTTGCGCGTCGGGATGTCGCGATCGAAGGCGATGAACGGGAGCCCGTCGAGGTCCGCCAGGCTCGGGCGCCGGCGCTTCGCGAGCGGGTGGTCCGGCGCCGTCACCAGGACCAGCTCGTCGTGGCCGAGCGACACGACCTCCAGCTGCGGGCGCCTGGATGGCAGCGCGACGATGCCGAGGTCCACCTCGCCGCGCAGGCATGCCTCGACCACCTGATCGGTCCGGCGGTACTCGAGGCGGAGGCCGAGCGACGGGTACAGCGCCAGCGACTTCTTCATCACCCGGGGCAAGGTGTGGAGGCCGACGCTGTACACCGTCGCGATGCGCACGTTGCCCGCCACCACGCCGGGCCGCGCGCGGAGCCGCTGCTCGAGATCGTCCAGGCGCCCCAGCAGCGGCTTGAGGTCGTCGTAGAACGCCTTGCCGGCCTCGGTCGGGCGCGCGCCGACCCGGGGGGCGCGATCGACGAGCTTCCTGCCGTAGCGCTCCTCGAGCGAGCGAAGCTGCTGGCTGACCGCGGACTGCGTGACGCGATTCAGCTTGGCGGCGCGCGAGAGGGACCCGGTCTCGATCAGGTCGCAGAACGTCTTCAGCGTCTCGATGTGCATCCATTGATAAGTGTATCTACTTTTTAGATGCTCGCGAATGCATATGACTAATCTTTGAGCGCTCGCTAAGAACTCCACGATGACGACCAAGTGGCTCGCGGCGCTCACCGGCCTGTTCATGGCCGGATGGCTGGTCCTGCACGTCCTGGGGAATTTCACGGCCTTCTCCGGCGCGGCGGCGATGGACGGATATGCCGCGGCCCTGCGCCGGCTGGGGCCGCTCCTCTGGCTCGTGCGGGCAGCCCTGGTCGCCGCCGTCGTGGTGCACATCGCGGCGACGGTGTCGCTCGCCAGGCGCGCGCGGGCGGCGCGCCCCGTCCGGCACGTGCACCGGTGGCCCCGCGGCAGCTGGGCGTCGCGGCTGATGGTCGTCGGAGGGCCGCTCCTGCTCGTCTTCCTCGTCTATCACCTGCTGCACATCACCTTCGGCGTCGTCCACCCGAGCTTCGCGCCGGGGCACGTGTACGCGAACCTCGTCGGCGGGCTCGCGCCGCCCCTGGTCGGCGCGTTCTACGTGGTGGCCGCCGTGCTGGTCGGCCTGCACCTGCACCACGGTCTGGCCAGCGCGCTGGTCAGCTTCGGCGCGCGCCGGGCCGGCTCCGGCGCCCCTCGCCAGCTGCTCCGCGGCCTGGCCGTCGCCATCGCCGTCGGCTTCGCGACCATCCCGGTCGCCGTCCTCGCGGGAGCCCTGCGATGAGCGCCGAGCTCCAGCCCCGGGTGCCGTCCGGGCCGATCGCCGGCAAGTGGACCCGGCGCCGCGCCGAGCTCGCCCTCGTCGGACCGGTGCAGAAGCGACGGCACCGCGTGGTGGTCGTGGGCTCGGGCCTCGCCGGCGCGTCCGCGGCCGCGTCTCTGTCCGAGCTCGGATACGAGGTGGTCTGCCTCTGCTTTCAGGACTCGCCGCGGCGCGCGCACAGCGTCGCGGCGCAGGGCGGCATCAACGCGGCGAAGAACTACCAGAACGACGGCGACAGCGTCGAGCGCCTCTTTCACGACACGCTGAAGGGCGGCGACTTCCGCTCGCGCGAGGCCAACGTGTACCGGCTGGCGGAGCTCTCGAACGGCATCGTCGACCAGGCCGTCGCGCAGGGCGTCCCGTTCGCGCGCGAGTACGGCGGCGCGCTCGCGAATCGCTCGTTCGGCGGCGCGCTGGTCTCGCGGACCTTCTACTCGCGGGGACAGACCGGCCAGCAGCTCCTGCTCGGCGCCTATCAGGCGCTCGCCAAGGAGGCCGCTCGCGGCGGGCTCACGCTTCTGGCCCGGAGGGAGATGCTCGACCTCATCGTCGTCGACGGCCGCGCACGCGGCGTCGTGGCGCGCAATCTGGTCAGCGGACAGCTCGAGACCCACCTCGCCGACGCGGTCGTGCTCGCGACCGGCGGCTACGCCAACGTGTACCACCTGTCCACCAACGCGCGCGGATCCAACGCGACGGCGATCTGGCGCGCGTACCGGCGCGGCGCCGCCTTCGCCAACCCCTGCTTCGTGCAGTTCCATCCGACGTGCCTGCCGGTGAGCGGGGACCATCAATCCAAGCTCACCCTGATGTCCGAGTCGCTGCGCAACGACGGCCGCGTCTGGGTCCCGAGGCAGGCAGGCGACACGAGGCGCCCCGACGACATCCCGGAGGCCGAGCGCGACTACTACCTCGAGCGCCTCTATCCCCGCTACGGCAACCTGGCCGCCCGCGACGTCGCCTCCCGCGCGGCCAAGGCCGTCTGCGACGAGGGCCGCGGCGTGGCGCCCGGCGGCCGCGCCGTGTTCCTCGATCTCCGCGACGCCCTCGCGCGCGACGGTGCGGGCGCGCTCCGAGAACGCTACGGCAACCTCTTCGAGATGTACGAGCGGCTCACCGGCGACGACCCCCTCCGCACGCCGCTCAGGATCTACCCCGCCGCGCACTACACGATGGGAGGCCTGTGGGTCGACTACGACCTGATGACCACCATCCCCGGCCTGTTCGCGGCAGGCGAGGCGAACTTCTCCGATCACGGCGCGAACCGCCTCGGCGCCAGCGCCCTGATGCAGGCCCTCGCCGACGGCTACTTCATCGTGCCGCCCTCGGTCGGAAACTACCTCGCCGGCGCGCAGCTCTCACCCGTCTCGGAGGCGACGAGCGAGGTCCGCGACACCGTGGCCAGCGTCGAGGGCCGGACCCGCACCCTCCTCGGATCGCGCGGCCGGCAGCCCGCGGCGGACTTTCATCGCGAGCTCGGCCACATCCTGTGGAACCACGTCGGCCTCGCCCGCACCGAGGCCGGCCTCGCCGCCGCGCTGCCGCTCATCCGCGACCTCCGCGCTCGTTTCCGGGACAGCGTCAGCGTCCCCGGCAGCGGCGCATCGTTCAATCAAGAGCTCGAACGCGCCGGCCGCGTCGCGGACTTCCTCGAGCTCGCCGAGCTGATGTGCATCGACGCCATCGCCCGCGACGAGTCCGCCGGATGCCACCTGCGCGAAGAGCACCAGACCGCCGACGGCGAACCGCAGCGCGACGACGCGCACTTCGCCCACGTCGCCGCCTGGAAGCACACGGCCGACGACCGCGCCCCGCGTCGCCTCACCGAGCCGCTCGTCTTCGAGGCCGCGCCGCCCGAGATCAGGAGCTACCGATGAACATCGTCCTGAAGGTGTGGCGCCAGGAGAGCCCGGCCGCCGACGGCCGCTTCGTCGACTATCCCCTGAACGGCCCCGACACCGACATCGACATCGACACCGACATCGAACGCGGCTGGATGCTCCTCGACGCCCTCGACGCCCTGAACGAAAAGCTCGTGGCAGCCGGCGAGCGCCCCATCGCATTCGACAGCGACTGCCGCGAAGGAATCTGCGGCGCCTGTGGACTCGTGGTGAACGGCCTCGCTCACGGCGGGACCCCGCGCACCACGACCTGCGAGCTCTCCGTTCGCGCCGCCCTGGCCAGCAGCGCGAGCACGACGAATGGCACCCGCGTGATCGTCCTGGAGCCCTTCCGCACCGGCGCGTTCCCCGTCGTCTGCGATCTGGTGGTGGACCGCAGCGCCCTCGATCGGGTGATCATGGCCGGCGGCTTCGTCACCGTGCGCACCGGCAGCGCCCCCGAGGCCAACATGATCCCCATCCCGAAGTCAGACGCCGAGCCCGCCCTCGACGCCGCATCCTGCATCGGCTGCGGCGCCTGCGTCGCCGCGTGTCCCAACGGCGCCGCGGCCCTCTTCGCCGGCGCCAAGGCATCGCACCTCGGCCGCACCCCCCAGGGCAAACCCGAGCAATCCCGCCGCGCCCTCGCCCTGGTCGGCACCCTCGCCGACGCCGGCTTCGGCCCCTGCAGCCTCCACGGCGAATGCGAGGCCGCGTGCCCCAAGGACATCCGCACCGACGTCATCGCCCGCCTGAACGCCGACACCCTGCGCGCGAGACTCGGCCGCCGGTGACCGGCTCGCCGCCGGGTCGAGGTCCGATTGCTCGGGCCCGGCGGCCGCCGCGAGTAGCGCTGCCGGCGCCACCCGGGCCGGGGTATGCTGCCCGGGGAGCGATGGAGCGGGGGCAGGTCACCGGGCGGATCCTGGTCGTCGACGACAACTCCGAGAACCGCGCGCTGGCCCGCGCCGCGCTGGAAGACGAGGGCTACCTCGCCATCCTCGCTGCCACCGGCCAGGAAGGGATCCAGGCCTTCGAGGTCGAACGGCCGGACTGCGTGCTGCTGGATATCCGCATGCCGGGCATGGACGGCTTCGAGGTGTGCCGGCGGATCCGCCGGCTCCCGGGCGGCGCCGACACGCCGGTCCTCTTCCTGACCGCCCTGCGCGACCTGGACACGTTCGACCAGGCGTTGCGGGCCGGGGGAGACGATTTCCTGACCAAGCCGGTGCGCCCCACAGAGCTCGCCATCCGGGTCCAGGCCGCCCTCAAGCTGCGCCAGCTGAGCTCCGACCTGCGCGAACACTACGAGCTGGTCCGCCGCCAGCGCAACGACGTGCTGCGGTTGCAGCTGCAGAAGGAGCGGCTCACCGCCTTCCTGGTTCACGACCTCAAGAATCCGGTCAACGCCATGGACCTGCACGCTCAGCTCCTGCTGCGCGATCCGGAGCTGTCCGAGCGGGCGCGCGAGTCGGTTCAATCGATTCGCAACGAGGCGCGCTCCCTCTTGCGTCTGGTCCTCAACCTGCTCGACATCAGCAAGAGCGAGGAGGGACAGCTCGCGCCGCACAGCGCAGCGGTCGACCTCGATGCGCTGGTGGCCGAGGTGCTCGAGGGGCATGACGTCGATGCGCGCAGCGCCGGCGTCCGGCTCGAGCGCACCGTCGAGGTCGGCACCGTCACCGCCGATCCGGACCTCTTGCGCCGCGTGCTCGACAACCTGGTCGACAACGCCATCCGCCACGCGCCCGAGCGCAGCGAGGTCCGCGTCACGGCGGCCCGGGGGAACGGCGCGGTCGAGATCCGCGTCGCCGACGCGGGCACCGGGGTCGCCGACGAGATGCGCGAGAAGATCTTCGATCGCTTCGTCCGCGTCGAGAGCGGGCAGCGCGCGGCGACCCGCACCGGCCGCGGCCTCGGCCTGGCGTTCTGCAAGCTGGCGGTGGAGGTCCACGGCGGCACGATCCGGGTCGAGAGCGGACGGCCGGGCGCGGTCTTCTGCGTGAGCCTGCCCGATGCGGGATGACCGCCCCGACATGAAGGGCTCCGTGGACCTGGGCGAGCGCGCGCACAGCGACGAGGTGTTCCGCAGGCTGCTCGATGCGGCGCCCGACGCGGTCGTGGTGGTCGACGAGCAGGGTCGGATCGTCCTGGTGAATCGGCAGACCGAGAGCATGTTCGGATACCGCCGCGATGCGATCATCGGCCGCGAGGTCGAGATCCTGATCCCGGAGCGCTTCCGGACCCCGCACACCGCGCACCGGGGACGATTCGTCGCGTCACCCAAGGTCCGCCCGATGGGGTCTGGCCTCGAGCTGTTCGGCCGCCGGCGCAACGGGACCGAGTTCCCGATCGAGATCAGCTTGAGCCCGTTGCCGACTCGCGACGGGATGCTGGTATCCGCCAGCATCCGCGATATCAGCGAGCGCAAGCAGAACGAGCGCAAGATGCGCCGCATCCAGGAGCACCTGCTCAGCGCGGTCGAGAGCATCCAGGGCGCGTTCGCGATCTTCGACATCGAGGATCGCCTGGTCCTGTGCAACAGCAGCTTCCGGCACTTGTTCGGCCGCCACGTCGCGGGGGAGGTCGTCGGAGCCGGCTTCGAGCAGCTGCTCGACGCCGCCATCGACGCCGCCGTCTTCGATCTCACGCCGCGTGCGGCGGCCCAGTTCCGCGCGCGCTGCCTGACGTATCATCGCAGCCCGTCGACCGCCATCGACGTGCGGACGGCGGAGGGTCAGAGCCTGCGCCTGATCGAGCGCCGCACCGCCGAGGGGGGCACGGTGATGACGGTGTGGAACGTCACCGAGGAGGTGGAGCACGAGGAGGAGCTGCGCCGGGCGCAGTCCATGGCCGAGGCGGCCAGCTCCGCCAAGAGCGAGTTCCTGTCGTCGATGAGCCACGAGCTGCGGACGCCGCTCAACGCCATCCTGGGCTTCGCGCAGCTCCTGCAGCGCGATCGGAAGTCGCCGCTGTCGGACCGACACCGCGAGCGGATCGATCACGTGTTGAAGGGCGGTGAACACCTCCTGCGCCTCATCGACGAGATCCTCGACCTCTCGCGCATCGAGTCGGGCCGCGTGTCGGTGTCGATCGAGCCGTTCGCGCTGCCCGAGGTCCTCGCCGAGGTGCGGACGACCCTCGATCCGATGGCGCTCCGGGCCGAGGTCAGCCTGATCATCGCGCCCACGCCGCCCGATCTGCCGCACGTCGTCGCCGATCGCACCCGGTTCAAGCAGATCCTCCTCAACTACGGCTCCAACTCGATCAAGTACGGGCGGCGGCGCGGCACGGCCACGTTCCGGGCCGAGGCGGCCGGGGGGATGGTCCGCGTCCGCGTGGTCGACGACGGGATCGGGATCCCCGAGGACAAGCAGGAGCGGGTCTTCCAGCCCTTTCACCGGGCCGGCCAGGAGACCGGTCCGATCGAAGGGACCGGGATCGGCCTGGCCATCACCCGGCGGCTTGCCGAGCTGATGGGCGGCAGGGTCGGCTTTCACAGCGCCGAGGGACAAGGCTCCGAGTTCTGGATCGACATCCCGGCGCACGCCTCGACGGAGGAGGCCGGCCGCGGGCAGCCGCCGGCCGCCCGCGCCCTGGGTTCGTCGCTGTCCGGCGCGGACGGCTCCCGCTACGTGGTCGTCTACATCGAGGACAACCCGTCCAACATCGCCTTCATGGAGGATCTCATCGCCGACTTCGACCGGGTGGAGCTGGTCACGGCGCCGACCGCGGAGATCGGTATCGAGCTCGTACGGGCGCGCCGGCCGAACGCGGTCATCATGGACATCCACCTGCCGGGGATGAACGGATTCGAGGCCACCCGGCGGCTGCGCGAGTGGCCCGAGACGCGTGACATCCCGATCGTCGCGCTGAGCGCGGGCGCCATGATGCGCGACCGGGCGCGCCTCGCCGGCGCGGGCTTCTACCGGTACCTGACCAAGCCGGTCAAGGTCGACGAGCTGGCCGCCGTGCTCGAGGAGCTACTGGTGCAGCCGCTCCCCGGGTGACGCGCAGCGGCCGGCTCAGCGGTCGTCCGGCGTTCCGCCGCGCCCGCGATCCCGGGCCACGCCGTACTCGTGCAGCCGGTACTGGACGGTGCGGACGCTGATGTCGAGCAGCTCGGCGGCTCGCACCGTGGAGCCGTCCACCGCCTCCAGCGTCTTGAGGATCGCGAACCTCTCCAGCTCGGCCATGGTGGCTCCCGGCACCGCGATCCCCTCCAGGCCATGCGAACCGGCCGATCCGTGCGGCAGGTGCTCCTCGTCCAGCAGGTCGTGCGCGCAGAGGACCACGGCCCGCTCGATCGCGTTCTCCAGCTCGCGGACGTTGCCGGGCCAGCGGTAGCTCCGGATCCGCGTCCGCGCGCGGTCGGTGAAGCCCTCGATCGTCCTGTGGTTCTCCAGCGCGAAGCGGCGCAGGAAGTGCTCGGCCAGAAGGAGGACGTCGGCGCCGCGGAAGCGCAGCGGAGGCATCGCGATGGCCACCACGTTGAGGCGGTAGAACAGATCCTCGCGAAACCTGCCGGCGGCGACGTCGGCGGCCAGGTCGCGGTTGGTCGCGGCGATGATGCGGACGTCCACCCGGACCGGATCGTTGCCGCCCACCCTTTCGAACCGGCGGTCCTGCAGGACGGTGAGCAGCTTGATCTGGGTGGCAGGCGCGATCTCGCCGATCTCGTCGAGGAAGATGGTGCCCTCGCTGGCCTGCTCGAAGCGCCCCACCCTCCTGCGCTCGGCGCCCGTGAACGAGCCCTTCTCGTGCCCGAACAGCTCGCTCTCGAGGAGCGTGTCGGCCAGGGCCGCGCAGTGGACCTCCACGAAGGGCCGATCGGAACGGGGGCTGAGCGCGTGGATGGCGCGCGCCATCTCCCCCTTCCCGGTGCCGCTCTCGCCGGTGATGAGCACGGTGGCGCGCGAGGGCGCCACCTGCCTCGCCACGCGATAGACCTTCTGCATGGCCGCGCTCGCGCCGAGCAGTCCGCGCACGCCCTCGCCGTGGTGTTCGCGGATGTGGCGGCGCAGGTTCTCGTTCTCGATCCGGATGTCGCGAGTCTCGATGGCGCGGCCGATGGCGAGCAGGAGCTCGTCGAAGTCGACCGGCTTGGTGACGTAGTCGGCGGCGCCGGCCCTCATCGCCGCCACCGCCGATCGGATCTCGGTGGCGGACGTCACCACGATGATGGGCAGCTCGCCGTGGCTCTCGTGGAGGCGTGCGATGAGCTCCATGCCGTCCATCCGCGGCATGTCCAGGTCGGTCACCACCACGTCCGGCGGCAGCTCGGCGAGCCGCTCCAGGGCCGCGGCGCCGTCCGCCGCCAGGTCCACCTCGTAGCCCTGCCCGCGCAGGAGCTCCCTCAGCGCCGTCCGCGTGCCCGCCTCGTCGTCCACCACCAGGACCCGCACCCCGCTGCCCGCCATGCGTTGACCCTATCCTCTCGT
>DATFRY010000160.1:0-35423 GCA_035262925.1 Kofleriaceae bacterium
TGCTGCGGATCGAGAACACCTCGCCCAGCTGGTTGCGCGCGTGCACCTCGCCGCTCAGCACCCGCTCCTCCACCCTCTCCACCTTCTGTACCATGGCGTCGAGCACCGGGAAGGTGGCGTCGATCATCGCGTCCACCGCGGTGTAGAGCGCCCAGCTGGTGCCGCGGCGCAGGACCGTCGGATCGGTGGCCGCCTTGCGCCACACCGCCTCGGTGGCCGGCACCGGGTTGTCGTGCACGGTGACCAGGTACGACTCGGCGAGGAAGGCGTGGATCTCGTGCACCTGGATGTAGGTCGGATCCTCGGGCGCCTCGGTGAACGTGTGCACCACGATGAAGAGGTGGTCGCTGTACTCGTCGACCTTCGATCGCATCTCGAAGGTGGCGCAGTCCTCGAGCGCCAGCGGATGGAAGTCGAAGCGGCGGCGGAGGAGCTCGAGCGAAGCCGGGTCGGGGTGCAAGAGCTCGATCCATCGAACCGTGCCTGCCGGCGGCGGCGCGACGCGATCCGAATCATCGGTCTCTTCGGGCTTGCCTTCGGGTGCCAGGTCGATGACCTTGAACACCTTCGGAGAATAGCAATGGAGACCACGACCCGTCTCATCCTCCCCGAGGTGATCGAGGCGCTGCACACCAGCCCGGAGGAACTGGTCGGCCTGACCGAGGAGCTGCACCCCGCGGACCTGGCCGACCTGGCCGCGGCGCTCCAGCCCGACCTGGCCCAGAAGCTCGTCGCCGTGCTGCCGGTCGACGTCGCCGCCCGCCTGCTCGAGAACCTGGACGAGGAGCGGCGCTCGACCCTGTTCGCCAGCCTGGCCACCAGGGAGCTCGACAAGGCCGCCGCCATCACCGACGAGATGGCGGCCGACGATCGCGCCGACCTGTACGCCACCCTGGGCGAGGAGCTGCGCGCCGAGCTGCTGGGCGCGATCGACGAGGAGGAGTCGCGGGACATCCGCCAGCTCCTGTCGTACCCGGAGTCGTCGGCCGGCGCGCTGATGACGACCGACTTCGTCGCCCTGCCCGCCCACGTCACCACGCAGGAGGCGATCAACCTGATCCGGCAGACCGCGGCCGACAAGGAGACCATCTACCAGGCCTACGCGGTCGATCAGAACGGCACCCTGCTGGGCGTGGTCTCGCTGCGCGACCTGGTCGTGTCGCCGGCCGATCGCACGATCTCCCAGCTCATGAACCCGAACATCGTGAGCGCGCCGGTCGAGGTCGATCAGGAGGAGGTCGCCCGCCTCATCGCCAAGTACGATCTCCTGGCCCTGCCGGTGGTCGACCGCCACCACCGCATCGTCGGCATCATCACCATCGACGACGCCATCGACGTGGTCGAGGAGGAGGCGACCGAGGACGTCCAGCGCCTGGGCGGCGTCGAGCCGCTCGAGCAGCCCTACCTGACCACGCCGTTCCGCGATCTCATCAGCAAGCGCGCGCCCTGGCTGGTGGTCCTGTTCGTCGCCGGACTGGCCACGCGCAACGTGCTCGAGCACTTCTCGCAGAGCGAGACGCCGGGCATCACCAAGCTCCTGTGGTTCGTGCCGCTCATCGTCGCCTCGGGCGGAAACTCCGGCTCGCAGTCGGCCACCCTGGTCATCCGCGCGCTCTCGCTCGGCCTGGTGGAGTCGCGCGACGTCGGGCGCGTGCTCATGCGCGAGCTGACCGTGGGCCTCTCGCTCGGCTTCATCCTCGGCGTGGTCGGCCTGGGCAGCGCGGCGGTGTGGGAGACGACGCGCTTCTTGCCCATGGTGCTCAGCGTCGGGTGCGCGGTGGTCTGCGTCGTCACGTGGGGCGCGCTGGTGGGGGCCGGGGTGCCGCTCCTCATGGTCCGGCTCGGCATCGACCCCGCGGTCGCCTCGAACCCGTTCATCTCGTCGCTCTGCGACATCACCGGGCTCATCCTCTACATGGAGGTGGCCCAGCTGTTCCTGTCGTGAGGAGCCGCGCGGCCGCTGCGCGCGACCTGGCTACTTCGGGGCGCGCATCTTGTAGCCGACGTGGCGCACGGTGGCGATGAGCGCCCCCGTGACCGGGCCCATCTTGGCGCGCAGGCGGCGCACGTGGATGTCCACGGTGCGTGTTCCACCCGCGTACTGATACCCCCACACTTTCTGCAACAGCTGGTCGCGGGTGAACACGCGACCGCGGTGCTGGGCCAGGAAGCGGAGCAGCTCGAACTCCTGGTGGGTGAAGTCGACCCGGCGCCCGCCCAGGAACACCTCGTAGCCGGACACGTCGATGTGCAGATCGCCGATCTTGATGACCTCGTCCGAGCCGAACGCGGAGGTGCGCCAGTCGAGCTGGCGCAGGCGCGCATACAGCTCGGCCGGGACGATCGGGCGCAGCAGGAAGTCGTCGAAGCCGGAAGAGAAGTCGAGCGCAGGCAGGCGCGGCACTGTGACCACGAGCAAGGTCGGGATCTCCGACAGGCTCGGAATCTGATCGAGCTTCCGCCGGCACTGCGAAGCGCGCCCGAGCTCGTCGCCGGCATCCATCACCACGAGGGCCGGAGGCTTCTGATCGCTCTCCTCCTCGTCGAGGTCGCCCAGGTCGAACCGACAGAGAGTGACGCGGCAGCCGAGGTCGACCAGCACGGCTGCCGCGGAGTCAGGGTCAGCTGGTGCGGACTCCGGTTCGCCGCTCACGACGAGGACGCGCACGCGACCAGTCGTACGAAATTGACCCGTTGCGTCAAGTACAATCCGGCACTCCCGCGAAGAGGCTTGCGGGCCTCATCGACCGAGTGTTCCGCGACCGGCCGGGGGCTGTTGCGCTGCCACCCCCCTGTGTAAGAATGAGTCTGTCGGATGGAAGAATTCCACTGCTCGTTCTGCGGCAAACAGCGCCGCGAAGTTCGCAAGTTGATTAGCGGCCCGCGGGTCTTCATCTGCGACGAATGCGTCAAGCTGTGCAACGACATCCTGGCCAAGGAAGAGGCCGCCGAGCGGCCGAAGTACCCGCCGCCGAAAGAGATCGTCAAGGAGCTGGACCGCTACGTGGTGGGGCAAGGGAGCGCCAAGCGGGCCCTCGCGGTGGCGGTCTACAACCACTACAAGCGCATCGGGACGCGCGGTAAGCAGTCCGACGTCGAGCTCCAGAAGGGCAACATCCTTCTCATCGGGCCGACCGGCTGCGGCAAGACGCTGCTGGCCCAGACCCTGGCCCGCAAGCTCGACGTCCCGTTCGCCATCGCCGACGCCACCACCCTGACCGAGGCGGGCTACGTCGGCGAGGACGTGGAGAGCGTCATCAAGGCGCTCTTCCGCAGCGCCGGCGGCGACGTCGAGAAGACCGCGCGCGGCATCCTCTGCATCGACGAGATCGACAAGATCGCGCGCAAGGGGGGCGTCCCCTCCCCCACCCGCGACGTGTCCGGCGAGGGCGTGCAGCAGGCGCTGCTCAAGATCCTGGAGGGCAAGACCGCGACCATCACGCCCGACGGGGCGCGCAACCGGCCGCAGCAGGAGCTCATCCAGATCGACACGACGGACATCCTCTTCATCTGCACCGGGGCGTTCAACGGGGTCGAGGAGATCGTCCGGCGACGCACCGGCCAGCGCGGTCTCGGCTTCGGCGCCTCGATCGGCACCGCCGAGGACGACAAGGACGCGCTGCGCTCGATGGTGCGCCACGAGGACCTGATCAAGTTCGGCATGATCCCGGAGTTCATGGGGCGCCTGCCGATCATCGTGTCGTGCGACCAGCTCGACGAGGACGCGCTGACCGAGGTCCTGTGGAAGCCGAAGAACGCGCTGGCCCGCCAGTACCAGCGCCTGTTCGAGATGGAGAGCGTCAAGCTGCGCTTCACCCAGGACGCGCTGCGGGCCATCGCCGAGGAGGCCTACCGCCGCAAGTCGGGCGCCCGCGGCCTGCGCGCCATCCTCGAGGAGCTGATGCTCGACGTGATGTACGAGATCCCGTCGCTCGACGGCGTCAAGGAGTGCGTCGTCGACCGCTCGGTCGTCGAGTCGCGCAAGCGGCCCGAGCTCGTGTTCGAGAACAAGGCCGCCAGCTAGCCCGGCGGCCCGCCCGAGTCAGCGCGTCCGGCCGCGTCAGTGGCTGCCGGTCAGCGCGTCGACCTGGCGCTGCGCCTCGGGGCTGAGGCGTGTGCCGCGCGAGCGGAGCTGATAGGCCGCCGCCGTGCGGATCTGCTCGTTCTCGCTGCCCATGGCCGCGAGCAGGGCCTGGTCGACCTCGCGGCCGCCGCTGCCGGAGACGGAGATCGCCGTCGACGCCAGCTCCGGGTCGCTCGACCTGATGGTGTCGGCGATGACCGCCGCCGCGCGGCTGTCGTCGCTGTAGGCCAGCGCCTGGATGGCGGCCTGGCGGGTGGCGGTCTCGCCGGTGCGGGTCGCGTCGAGCACGACCCGGATCGCGTCCTCGCTGCCGAGCTGGCCGAGCCCGTTGAGCGCGGCCGAGCGCACCTGCGGATCGCGGTCGCGGCTGAGCCCGATGAGCGACTGCGTGGCCGACGGATCCATCGACGAGGCCATCGCGCTGGCGGCCATCGCGCGCACCTGCGCGTCCTCCTGGCCGGCCGCCTCGCGCACGATCCGCTGTGCCTCGGGCAGGGGGCTGCCCATGACCGCCTGCATCGCCCGGGTCGCGTCCTCGCTCTTGCCGCTCTTCAGCATCTCCTCGGCCAGCGTGATGCCCTCGGGCAGCCCGTTCGACACCAGCTGCTGCAGCGCGGCCGCCCGCAGCTGCGGGTCGCTGCTGTGCCCGGCCTGGACCACCGCGCTGGCCACGTCCGGATCGCCCAGCATCTGCCCGATGGCGCCGAGCGCGGCGCTCGCGTGCTGCGTGTCGCCGCCCGACAGGAGCGACATCAGCGCGTCGCGCGCCTCCGGCGTCCCGATGCGGGCCAGCCCGTACGCCGCCGAGCCGACCTCGTCGCTGCGCCCGTTCTGCACGAGGTCGACCAGCATCGACGACAGCTTGGGATCGCCCGGGTTGGCCTGCGACAGCATCTCGATCGCCTGCATGCGGCTGTAGCCGCTCGACGTCTTCGCCATCCCCCACAGCGCGCCCTGCGCGGAGTCGTCGTCGAGCTGGGTGAGCATGTACATGAAGCCCTGGCGCTGCTGGCGCGGGCCGTGGGTGGCGAGGTCCACGATCATCGCGCTGGCCTCCGGGTGGCCCATCTGGACCAGGTACTGCAGCGCGGACTGGCGATCGCGCACCGCGCCGCTCTTCGCCACGTCGAGCAGGAGCTGCTCCACGTCCTTGCCGCCCATCTGCATGAGGGCCGACAGCGCCGCGCTGTGGTCGCCGGCCGGGGCGCGCGCCGCCTGGAGCAGCATCGCGCGCGACTCCGGCGTGTCGGCCTGGGCCAGGGCCATGGCCGCCTGCGGGGCCAGGTTCTGCGGGCCGTGCGCCACCAGCTCGCCGAGCGCGTGCACCGCCTCGGGGCTGGCGATCTCGCCCAGCGCCGCCAGCGCGGCGTAGGTGGTCTGGTAGTTGCCGGAGCGGGCCACGTCGAGCAGCACCGGCACGGCCTGCTGCGCGCGCGCGTGGCCCAGCACCTCGGCGGCTGCCGCGGCGCTGGCCGGATCGCCGGAGGCGAGGACCTCCATCATCATGGCCTGCCGCTCCTCGCCGGCCGCCGGCAGCGCCCCCAGGGCGGCCGCGCGGATGTCGGCGTGGACGTCGCCGCTGCGGGCGATCTCGAGCAGGAACGCCTCGGCTTCGTCGTCGCCCATGGTCGCGGCGGCCGACACCATCGCGTACATCACCTGCCGGCTGCGGTCCGGCATGGTGCGGAAGAGATCGATGACGTCGCTGCCGCCGACCTCGCCCAGCGCGCTGATGGCGGCGACGCGCTGGGTGTCGCCGCGCGTCCGGGCCAGCTGCAGGAGCCGCTGCTTGGCCTCCGGCTGCCCGGTGCGCCCGAGCGCGGCCACCGCGGCGCCGCGCACGCGCATGCTGGTGCCGTCGGTCAGCGCGAGCAGGAGCGAGGTGGCGCTGTCGGTGCCGATGTGGCCGACCGCGGCGATGGCCGCCTCGGCCACGCCGGGCCGGCGATCGCGCGACAGCTTGCCGAGCAGGTCGAGCGAGCGATCGGTGCCGACGAAGCCCAGACGCTCGCACAGGACCTGGATCTGCTGCACGCTGCCGGCGCGCGCGAGGTCGCGCAGGATCGCGTCCTCGTCGAGGCCGACCAGGTTGCCCGGGATGCGCAGCTGGCGGAACGTCGCGGCCCGGCTGCCCGCCGCCGCGCCGCTGGCGCCGATCCCCGCGCCCGGCGCGGGTGGCGCCGCCGGCCGCTCGCCACGGCCGCGCATCGCGAAGAAGCCGGTCGTGACGGCCAGGATGACGGTGGCGATCCGCCACCGGGTCAGCGGCTGCAGGCGCGAGGTGCGGACCTCCCGGTCGAGCCGCGGCCTGACGCCGGGCCGCGACTTCGCGCCGCGAGAGGAGGCTTCCCGGCCGGCGGAGCGGGCCCGTTCGTGGGGGACGGTCAAGGCATTCTCCAGAGGATCGAGACGGCTCATCCAGACGAACGGGCAGAACGGCGGATCTAATCCCGTTCTGCCCCTGAACCGCCCGCTCCCGGAATCCGGCCCGGCGATTGACGACCGGGATCGGGGCTTTCTATTCTTCCCTACCCATGCTGACCGAATCCCAGACCGAGGCGCTCCGGCGCCTGCTCGTGTCGGACAGGGAGCGGCTCCTCCGCAATGCCCAGCGGGCCATCGACTTCTCGATGGACCGCGACCGGGACCGCATCGGTCGCGACTCGATGGACGAGTCGGTGGAGGAGTGGATGTACGGAACGGAGCTGCGCCTGCACGACCGCGAGAAGTTCCTGCTCAGCAAGATCGACGAGGCGCTCGAGCGCCTCAAGGGCGGCCGCATCGATCAGTGCGAGGACTGCGAGGAGCCGATCGGCTTCGCGCGGCTCCAGGCCCGCCCGGTCACCACCCTGTGCATCGGGTGCAAGGAGGAGCGCGAGGACGCGGAGCCGGAAGAGTAGTGGCGAGTCGAGGCCGCGTGCATTCGGCGGCCGACTGTACTTTGCTAACTAGCGATTCCGTCTGGTAACATACGGCGTCTCAAGCCGTCGGACAGAGCGCCGGCTTCGACGTATGGGCGATCGCTACACGATTACGGAGCGCGTTGACTCGGGCGGTATGGCCGAGGTGTTTCGCGGCGTCGCCGAGTCGCTTCAGGGCTTCAAGAAGAACGTCGCCATCAAGCGCATCCTGCCGAACCTGGCCCGCAACAAGAAGTTCGTGGCCATGTTCCTCGACGAGGCGAAGCTGTCGTTGTTCCTGCAGCACGCCAACATCGTCCAGGTCTTCGACATCGCGCAGACGCAGAACTCCTACTTCCTGGTCATGGAGTTCGTCGACGGCTGCAACCTCAAGGCGCTGAGCGACCGGCTCAAGCAGCGAGGCCGCCGGGTCGAGCTGCCCCAGGCGATCTATCTCATGGTCGAGGCGTGCAAGGCGCTGTCCTACGCCCATCACGCCGAGAACCCCGAGTCGAACGAGCCGCTCAAGATCGTCCACCGGGACATCTCTCCGCCCAACATCCTCCTGTCCAAGATGGGCGAGGTGAAGCTGGTCGACTTCGGCCTGGCCAAGGCCAACAGCCAGATCGAGTCGACCGACCCGGGCGTGGTGAAGGGGAAGTTCTCTTACCTCTCGCCCGAGGCGGCGAGCGGGCGCGAGGTCGACCACCGGGCCGACATCTTCGCCATCGGCATCCTCCTGTGGGAGATGTTCACCGGCCGGCGCCTGTTCTACGGCGACACCGACTACCAGACCGTGGAGCTGGTGCGCCAGGCGCGCATCCCGTCGGTGGCGGCGCTCAACCCGGACGTCGACCCCGAGCTCGAGGCGGTGGTGCGCAAGTCGCTGGCCCGCGACCCCAACGACCGCTATCAGGAGGCGGCCGACCTGGGCGACGCGCTGTCGCAGTACCTGTTCAGCCGGCGCATGAAGGTGACCGCGCGCGACATCGCGGCGCTCGTGCGCGACGTGCAGATCGAGCAGGCGCGCCGGCGCAGCCTGGCCCCGCAGGAGTCGATCATCGACGTCCTCATCCAGGAAGAGATGGCCAAGGTGACCTCGCTCATCGAGGGCGACTCGCCGGCAGGGGCCGAGGGCCAGATCAGCCTCGACCCGAGCTCGTTCGTCGACACCTCCGGCTGGGCCGCCGACTTCGGCTTCGCCCCGGAGCCGATGCAGGCGCCGGCGGCGCCTGCCCCGCCGCCGCCGGTCCCGGCCGTGCGCTCCAGCATCCGCCAGCCGCCGCGCCCGACCCCTCCCCCGCCCATGGGCCCCGACGAGGAGATCGAGTCGCTGCAGCAGATGCTGGAGCCGGATCGCACGGGCGTGCACGACACCCGCGACACCCGCCTCGTGGTCGCCGTCCTGATCCTGGTCTTCCTGGTCGCGGTGCTGAGCACCGGGCTCATCCTCTACCGCGACCAGATCTTCGGCTGAGCGGCCGACCGCTACCGGAGTGCGGGCCGAAGGCCCAACCGACGGCACGTTCTCGGGCCGACGGGCCGACGACGAGCTTGCCGTGCGAGTCGGGGGAGCCGACCGCTACCGGATCTTGGCGAGCAGGTCGCGCGCGTCGGCGGCGAAGTCGCCCTTCGGCCAGCTGTCGAGGTAGGTCTGCAGGGCCTGGCGGGCGCGGTCGCTCCGGTGCTCGGCCGCGTAGTGCTCGCCGAGGAAGAACCAGGCCGAGGGGTTGCCGGACGGATCGATCGCGACGGCCCGCTCGAAGCGCTTGACCATCTTCCGCTTGTCCGGCCTGCGGCCCTCGAAGGCGATCTGGCCGAGCAGGAAGTGAGCGTCGGCCAGGCTGGGGTCATGGTCGATCGCGCGCGTCAGCCAGTCGATGGCGCGGCTCACCTTGTCGTCGAGGTAGTAGGCGCGCCCGCACCAGTAGGCGGCGCGGCCCAGCTCGCGCGGCGACTCGCCGTCGTCGAGCGCCATCTTGTGCGCGCGCTCGAGCTCCTGGGCGGCGTCGCGCCAGCGCTCGCGCGTGAGCGCCTCGAGTCCGCGCGCCAGCGCGAGCAGCGGCGTGCCGCGGAAGGTCTTGGTCAGCTGGAGCAGCTCCTGCCCGGCCGCCTTGCGGCTCTTGCCCAGGAGATAGGCCTCCATCAGCAGGAGGCGGGTCTCGCCCTCGTCCGGGGCCAGGCTCCTCGATCGCTGCAGCTCCTCCGCCGCCTGCTCGGGGTGGCGCTGGCGCAGGAGCAGGCGGCCCCGCTCGCGCGCGACGATCCAGCCCGGCGACGGCAGCCGGCCCGCGCGGTCGAGAAGCTCGGCCGCGCCCTTGTGGTCGCCGCTCAGGATGTGCACCTGGGCCGCGGCGGCCAGGAGCGGCCCCGACTGGCCGCCGTCGCCGACCACGGCGTCGAGCTGGGCGCGCGCGCCGCGCACATCTCCCGTGTCGAGCGCGAGGTCGGCCGACTCCAGGCGCGCGTCGAGCGAGCGCGGGGCCGCGGCGATGGCCTTGGCGTAGCGCTCGGCCGCCGACTTGAACTGGCCGTCGGCGCGGGCCAGGCGGGCCTGCTCGACCAGGACGCGCCAGTCGTTCGCGTCGCCCGGGCGCCGATCGCCCAGCTGGGAGAGCGTCCTGCGCGCCTCGGTGCGGTCGCCGCTCAGGCGCTGCGACTCGGCGTAGGCCACCACCACCTCGACCGGCGCGCCGCTGCCGTCGCCGTAGAGCGGGGAGAGTCGCTTGCGCGCCATGCGCGCGTCCCCGCGCGCCAGGTCGACCTCGGCGCGGGCCAGGACCGCCCCCTGCTGGTCGGCGCGCAGGGCCAGCGCCGCGTCCAGGTCGGCGGCCGCCTGGTCCGGCGAGCCGGTGGCCAGGCGGGCGCGCCCGCGCAGGGCCATCGCCTCCGGGTGCCGGCTGAGGTCGCCGGCCTTCTCGAGCGCCGCCAGCGCCGCGCCCGGGTCGCCGCTGGCCATGGCAACGCGCGCCTCGAGGGTGCGGGTCACCACCGACTTCGGCCACTCCTTGACCGCGAGCTCCACCTGGGCGCGAGCGGCGGCCAGCTCGCCGAGCTCGACCAGCATCTCGGCCAGGGCCGAGCGGAAGGCGAAGCCGCCCTGCGCCTGCGCCGCCTGGGCCGCGCCGAGCGCGGCCTGCGCGCCGGCGCGATCGCCGCGCGCCAGCTTGACCTCGGCGAGCGCGAGCGCCGCCCACGCGCCCTGGCTGGGCGACGCGCTCATGGTCTGCGCCGCCGGCGGCCGGGCGCCCTCCTGGATGATCGCGTCCAGGCTCGCCTCCGGCTCGCCGGCGCGGGCCGGGAAGTTCTTGCCCCAGACGGCGATGCGCGCGGCCCACACCGTCGCCGCCGCGTGCTTGGGGCGGAGCTTGAAGGCGCGATCGAGCGCGGCGCCGGCCTCGGCGAAGCGGCCCTGCGCCGCCTCGGCCCGGGCCAGGGCGACCGCAATGGCCGGGCGCGCCCGCTTCTCGAGCGCGGCGCGCAGGAGCTGGGCGGCGTCGGTCGGGCGCTCGGACAGGAGCGCCGCGCGGCCGGCCAGGTGCAGCGCGTCGGGGTGCTCGGGCGCGATCTGGCGCAAACGGGCGGCAGCCGCGGTCGCGCGCGCGCCGTCCTCCTCGGCGACGGCGAGGAAGCCGCGCGCGGCCAGCGCGTCGGGCAGGTCGGAATCCGGGCCCAGCCCGGAGACCAGCCGGCGGGCCAGGCTCAGGCCGTCGCCGACGTCGGCCGCCATGCGCGCGGCCATGGCCGCGTGCGCCGCCGCGCTCTCGTCGTCGCCGGCGGCGGCCGCGATGCGGCCGTAGGTGTCGAGCGCGATCAGGTCGCCGACGTACGTGTCGCTCGCGGCCGACTTGTCGGCCGACTCGCGCGCGGCCTCGATCTGCCCGTCGAGGCGCGTGCTGCGCACCTTGAAGCCGGTCAGGATGGAGCTGCCGATCACGATGATCGCGAGGCCGGCGTACACGATGACCGGCACGCTGGTCAGCGCGGCGCCCGAGAGGATCGGGCGCTGGCCGGCGCGCGGGTCGCGACCCGCGGGGCGCGGTCCGGGCGCGCGCTGCGGTCCCCACGGCGCGCGGTCGCGCGCGCGCGGGTCGTGGGCCGGCGGCCAGTCGCTGACCGTGGGATACATCCCCGGAGGCGAGCCGCCCGCCCATGGACCGCCCTGGGGCGCCCCGTGGGCTGGCGCACCCGGGAGCGGCGCGCCGGGCGGCGGCCCCATCGGTGCGCCCGGCGGCGCGGGAATCGGCACGCCGGCGACGGTGGGCTCGGCCGGCAGGCCCAGCCCCTGGCGAATCATGCGCATGTCGTCGCTGCGCGAGCGCATCCCGGGCCGGCCGCCCGCCGCCGCCCGCGAGCGCGAGGAGCGCCCCACGGCGCGCGCAGGGCCCGAGCCGTGCCGCCCGGCATTCGCGGCCGGCGCCCCGCCCGACATCATCGGCCCCGGCGGCCCGCCCGACATGGGCGGCCCGCCCGGCAGCTGCGGGCCCGGCGGCCCGTAGCCTGCCGCGGGAGGCGGACCCGCGTAGCCCGGCGGACCCGCGTAGCCCGGCGGCCCCGCGTAGCCCGGCGGACCCGCCGGACCCGGACCGACCTGCGCCATCGGTCCCATCGGCTGCCCCATCGGCCCCGGCGCGCCCATCGGCCCCGGCGGGCCCATCGGCCCTTGCCGCTCGAGCCGGTTCATGTCCATGCGCGACACGCCCCGCTCGTCCTCTGGGAACATCTGCTCGATGCCCGGCATCGCCGGCGACGCGCCGGCCATGCCGCCTCCGACGTGCTCGCGCCGCGCCGCCGGCCCGCTCGCCGGCGTCGGATTGCGCGGGCTCGAGCTGGCTGGCGCC
The DNA here is from genome assembly GCA_035262925.1 of Kofleriaceae bacterium. GTDB lineage: Bacteria > Myxococcota_A > Polyangia > Haliangiales > Haliangiaceae > DATFRY01. Next base: position 11,826 of record DATFRY010000160.1, read on the forward strand.
GTGAGCGGGCCGTAGCGCGCCAGCCTCGGGCTCGGCCCGGTCAGCTGGCGGTCGACCGGCGCCTCGAGCGGCGGGATGCGCGCCGACGGCCGCGGCGCGAACGGCCCGTCGATCACCTCGAAGCCGGTCGGCATGCCGCCCGGACCGGCGCCCGGCAGGATGTCGCTCGACGACAGCTCGATGGCCGGCTCGGACGCGTCGTTGCCGCGCGGCGGCGGGGTGCGGATCGAGCCGGACACGAACTCGACCCCCTCCATGTCCGGATCGATCTCGATGGTGCCGGAGTTGTCGGCCCGCGCCGCGCCCAGGTCGCGCCCCCGCCCCGCCTGCCCGCCGCGATAGCCCGGCTGCATGGCCTCGTCGCGCATGCCGCGCGCCTCGCTGTAGAGCTGGCGCAGGGTCGGGTCGCCCGGCGTGGCGGTGACCGCGCGCGCGAGCACGTCGCAGGCCTGCAGGATGTCTCCCTTGCGCAGGAGAGACGCGCCCTTGAGGCCGAGCGCACGCGGGTTGTCGGCGTCGAGCTCGAGCGCGACCCGCATCTCGGCCAGCACCTCGTCGTAGCGGCTGAGCGCGAGCAGGGCCTCGCCGAGGATGAGGCGGCCCTCCACCTCTGTCGGGTGAGCCAGCAGGCCCAGCCGACAGACTTTCACCGCCTCCTGGTACTGCGCCTGCGCACAGAGCTGGCGGCCTCGCTGAACGAAGTCGGCTTGGGCCAAGACGGCCTATCTTAGCCCGGATGGTTCGCGGCCGGCGCCCTGCTCGGTCCGGACATCACGGGCCAAAATGGATCCTCATTCACTGTGTTGGCGGCGCTTTGCCGGCTCCGGGATGCCCGGCATCGGTACGCCTCGCACGCGGACCTCGCGGTCGAGGAGCCAGCGGTCGCCGTGTCGGCTCCACCACTGTCGGACGGTGGTGGTGTGCACGATGCCGCGCGAGTCGAGCAGCCACGTGTACTCCATCTGGACCTGCGCGCGGTAGCGCGTGGCGTCGTACTCGAGTCGCTTCATGTCCCAGTCCGCCACGCGCAGATCGCTGTCGAGCTGCTCGCGCTGCTCGAGGAAGATCTCGCGCCGCGCCGGGGCCACGCGCAGCGCCGCGGCCGGGAAGTCGCGCCACCGGAGCCCGTTGCCGTAGCCCTGGATGTCGCGCACCAGGTCGGCCGACTGCGAGGACGTCCCGCCGCAGGCCGACGCGAGCGCGGCCGCCGCCAGCGCCAGCACCAGCGCGCGCGCCCACCCGCCTCCGCCCCTCCCCCCGGTCCGGTTCAGGCCGCGCCTCCTCCCTTTTTTCGCACCACGCGCGTGAGCGCGGAGAGATCGGCCGGGCCCAGCTCGCGCGTGACGATCAGCGCGACCAGGAACACCGCCCCGACCACGACCGACTCCGCGATCGTGCCGATCGCCGAGGACAGCGGGATGACGCGGCCGACCGCCACCGCCGCGGCCGCAGCGAGCGCCACGCGCACCAGGCTGACCGGGGGCAGGAACGCGCCCAGCTGGCGATGGAGCACGAACCCACCGGCCGCCGCCCCCAGCACCATGGCGCCGGCCGTGGCGGCGCCGCAGGCCAGCAGCAGCGAGCGGCCCGGCGTGAACATCGGGATGACGATGAGGTTGGCCGCCGCCGCGGCGACCAGGGTCAGGAGCGCGACCGCGATGGCGTGCCGGGTCATACCCGCCCCGTTCAGGATGGTGCCGGCGATGGCGAACACCGAGAAGGCCACGTTGCCGAGCGCGAGCGCGACCAGGGCCGGCGCCCCGAAGGCGGCGTCGTCGGGCTGGAACGGGATGCTGAGGATGTGGACCGGATTGGCCGCCATGACGATGGCGATGCCGGTGGCGAAGATGAGCGAGTAGCGCACCGTGGTGCGGATGTAGCGCGCGGTCGCGCCGCGGTCGTTCTCGAACGTGCTGCGCGAGACCAGCGGGAACACCACGAAGGTTGCGGCGATGATGGCCTGGTACGAGATGCGCGCCAGGGTCTGCACCGCGCGGTAGTAGCCGACCTGGCCGTCGGCCGCGTGGGCCGGATCGATCGCGCCCAGCCGCGCCATGAGCCAGGCCGGAGCGTGCGGGCGCAGCGCGGCGAGCGCGTCGGCCCCGCTCGCCGCGTACCACTCGGCCGACAGCCGCTTGAGCAGCAGCTGGTCGGCGACCATGATGAAGTTGAGCAGGATGAGGTAGACGGAGACGCCGATGAAGAAGCCGACCATGGGGCGCAGGTCCTGCGTCGGGTGGCCGGCGCCGGCGCCTCGGCGCGGCAGACCCACCACCACGGTCGACACCAGCAGCATGATGATCGCGGCCGCCGCCCAGCCGCCGATCGCGCCGTACAGGCCGAAGCCCGCGGCGGCCAGGCCGAGGATGCAGATCATGCGGGTGGTCGCGGCGCCGATGTCGAGGCCGGCCTGCTTGTGGAACTCGCGCCGGCCGTTCGCCGTGCCGACGAACACCGAGTAGAACGAATAGGCGGCGACGATGAGGGCGGCCAGCATGATCGGCCCGGTCTTGGCCTGATCGTGGAACAGGCTCGCGGTGACCGGCGCCATCGCGGCGAACGCGACCGCGAGCGCGAGCCCCACGAACAGGTGCATGCGCAGCCCGGCGCGCTGCACCGCGGCCGCCGCCTCGGGCCGCTGCGACCCGAAGCGCGACACCGCCTGGATGGTGCCGGTCACCAGCACATTGTTGAACGGCGACACCAGCGAGTTGACGACGCCGTAGGCGCCGTAGGTGGTGGTGCCGAGCGTCGCGCGCAGGCCGATCTCGAGCACGAAGCCGGCCACCATGAAGTAGAACTTGGCGAACGCGATGTAGATGACGCCGCGGCCGGCCCGCGCCGCCTCGGAGGACGCGCCGCCGCCGGCACCGCGCGCGCGGCGCGCTCCGTCCCCTCCCGGCGATGTCGCCCCGCTGGCCAAGGATCCGTGCCTACCACCGGCGAAACACCGGGCGCAAGCCTCAGAGCTCGATCTGGGCGCCGAGCTCGACCACCCGGTTGGGCGGCAGGTTGAAGAACTGGGTCGCCGGGCGCGCGTTGCGCGACAGGAACGAGAAGAGGACCTTGCGCCAGCGCGCCATCGGCGCGGCGCCGCCGGTCAACAGCGTCTCGCGGCCGAGGTAGTAGCTCACGTCGGACAGATCGATGGCCGCGCCCTCCTTGCGCGCCTGGCGCAGGATGGCCTGCGCATCCGGATCCTGCATGAAGCCGATGCGTGCGCTCACCTTGAAGAAGCCCTGGCCCAGCTCCTCGACCCGGACCATGTCCTGCGGCCGGAGCTTGGGCACGCGCGCGGCCTGCACGGTGAAGAGCACGACCTGCTCGTGCAGCACCTTGCTGTGCTTGAAGTAGTGGAGGAGCACGTTGGGCGTGCCCGCGGCGCTCGAGGTCATGAACACCGCCGTGCCGCGCACGCGGTGCGGCTTGGCGCTCTCCACCTCGGCCAGGAACATCTCGAGCGGGAGCGAGTCGGTGATGAACTTGTGGGCCAGGTAGTCGCGCCCGCGCCGCCACGTGGTCATGACGGCGAACACCGCGCCGCCGGCGATGAGCGGGAACCACCCGCCCGAGGCGATCTTGATGGCGTTGGCCGAGAAGAAGGCCACGTCGATGACGAGGAACATCCCGACCAGGGCCGTCACCGCCCACGCCTTCCAGCCCATGAGCCGCCGGGCCACGACCCAGAAGAGCAGCGACGTGATGATCATGGTGCCGGTCACCGCGATGCCGTAGGCCGAGGCGATGGCCGACGAGCTGCCGAAGCCGATGGTCAGCGCGATGCAGCCGATCATGAGCAGGTAGTTCATCTCCGGCACGTAGATCTGGCCCTCCTCGTGGGCCGAGGTGTGCATGATGCGCAGGCGCGGCCAGTAGCCCAGCTGCATCGCCTGCCGCGTGATGGAGAAGACCCCCGAGATGAGCGCCTGCGACGCGATCACCGCCGCCGCGGTCGCCAGGATCAGCATCGGGTAGAGGGTCCAGCCCGGCGCCAGCGCGTAGAACGGGTTCTCGGCCGCGCTCGGATCCGACACCAGGAGCGCGCCCTGGCCGTAGTAGTTGAGGAGCAGCGCCGGCATGACGATCGAGAACCAGCCGATGCGGATGGCCGAGCGCCCGAAGTGCCCCATGTCGGCGTAGAGCGCCTCGCTGCCGGTCACCACCAGGAACACCGAGCCCAGCAGGAAGAAGCCGTGCCAGCCGTGGTGGACGAAGAAGCGCACCGCCCACACCGGGTTGAGCGCCTGCACCACCTGCGGGTGGCCGGCGATCGCGCGCGCCCCGGTCACCGCCAGCACCGAGAACCACACCAGCATGACCACGCCGAAGGCGCGCCCGATCGGCCCGGTGCCGTGGCGCTGGACCAGGAAGAGCAGGACCAGGATGCCGCAGGTGATCGGCACGACCGCCGGCTGCAGCACGGGCGCGCGCACGCCGAGGCCCTCCATCGCGCCCAGGACCGAGATGACCGGCGTGATGACGCCGTCACCGTAGAGCAGGCCGGCGCCGAACAGCCCCAGCATGAGCAGGACCGCGATGGCGCGCCCCGAGCGGCCCTGCGCCGGTGTGGCCATGGCGAACAGCGCCAGGATCCCGCCCTCTCCCTGGTTGTCGGCGCGCAGGATGAAGACCAGGTACTTCAGCATCACGACCAGGAACAGGGACCAGGAGACCAGCGACAGGATGCCGTAGATGTTCTCCGGCGTCGGCGGGACCGAGTGCGGTCCGAACACGCACTCGCGCAGCGCGTAGAGCGGCGAGGTGCCGATGTCGCCGTAGACCACGCCGAGCGCCCCGAGCGACAGGGAGGCGACCTCGCGGCGCGTCCGCACGCGGCCTCGCGAGGCCGAAGGCAGGCCGCGCGCCTCAGAGCGTAACGCGCTCTCGCTTCGACTCATCGTCAGTGCCGGGCATAGGACATGCCCGCTCCAGGATCAATCCCGCGGGCGCGCGACGCGACTGGCTGCGCAAAAACCTTCATGAATTCTGCCGCAATCGGGCGGTGGTGACGCGCGGCTGGCCCGCCAGATCGGCCCGCGTGCGGGCCGGCGCGAACGGCCCGGGTGCGCCTCCCAAGATACCCTGCACCGCCGCACCCTGGTCGAACCCGTGCTCGAGGGCGAGCAGCCCGCCGGGGGTGAGGTGGCCCGCCGCCCCTCCCGCCAGCCGCCGCACCAGATCGAGCCCGTCGGGCCCGCCGTCGAGCGCCTGGCGCGGCTCGCGCCGCACCTCGGCGGAGAGCGCGTCGATGTCGCCGCTCGCGACATAGGGCAGGTTGGCGACCAGGACGTCGAACTGCTCGCCGGCCAGCGGGCCGAGGAGATCGCCCTCGCGCAGCTCGACGCGGTCGGTGAGCCCCAGCCGGGCCGCGTTCGACGACGCCACGGCGAGCGCCTCGGCGGACAGATCCGTCGCCACCACACGGGCGGCCGGGAGCTCCCGGGCCAGCGCCAGCGCCAGCGCGCCCGATCCGGTCCCGACGTCGGCCACGGCGAGCGGCGCGCCTCGCTCGGCGATCTCCTCGAGCACCGCCTCGACCACCGTCTCGCTGTCTCGCCGCGGGATGAGGACGCGCGGGTCCACCGCCAGCGTGATGGACCAGAACTCCTGCGACTCGACCAGGTAGGCCACCGGTTCGCCGGCCAGGCGGCGGCGCACCAGCTCGCGATAGCGGTCGAGCTCGTCGCCGCCGAGCGGCTTGTCGAACTGGAGGTAGAGCCCGACCCGGTCGCAGCGGAGGGCGTGGGCGAGCAGGACCTGGGCCGCCAGGCGCGGGCTGTCGATGCCCGCGGCCTCGAAGCGGCGGGTGGTCCAGTCCAGGAGCCGGAGCGGCGTCCAGGTCTCGGGCACGAGGCCTTCTACCACGACCATGCGATCCCGCACGGGCGGGGCCGCTCGGTCGACCGTTCGGTCGACCACCGGGTCGGCCCGACACGCCGTTCGGGCCGGTGTGGGGCGGCTCGCGCGCAGCGCCTGACGGCACGGTTCGTGAAACACGTGGATGGATCGCACGATGGATCGATGGAATCGATGGAAGCGAAGGAGGAGCCATGAAAGAACCGTTCCGCGCCGACATGGAGATGATCCGTCGCCGCGCCCGGGAGAAGATGGACCGGGGGGCCGTGACGGAGGCGTACCGGGCCGACGTCGGCCAGGTGATTGACGTTCTGAACGAGGTCCTGGCCACCGAGATCGTCTGCGTCCTGCGCTACAAGAACCACTACTTCATGGCGCCCGGCGTGCACGGCGACGCGGTGGCCAGCGAGTTCCTGCAGCACGCGACCGAGGAGCAGCAGCACGCCGACCAGGTCGCCCGCCGCATCGCGCAGCTGGGCGGCAACCCCGATCTCGACCCGGCCGGGCTCGCCACCCGCGCCCACGCCGTCTACCGCGAGGGCGACGACCTCGACGACATGATCCGCGAGGACCTGGCGGCCGAGCGGGTCGCCATCGCCACCTACTCGGAGATCATCCGCTGGCTGGGCGACGACGATCCGACGACGCGGCGCATGATGGAGGAGATCCTGGCCAAGGAGGAGGAGCACGCCGACGAGCTGGCCATGCTGCTCGAGCCCACCCGCCGCCGCCCGGTGCAGGCAGCGCGCAAGCCGGTCCCGCTCGCCGGCGTGAGCGGGAGCGCGGCATCCGGCGTGAGCGGGGTCAATCGAGGACGCGGGACCAGTTGAAGCGGGTGAGCGCCGGCAGCGCGAAGCCGTTGCGCTCCTCCAGCTCGCGCCGCGAGTCGTCGCACAGCAGGCCCGACTCGCGGTCGACGGTCTTGACCGTCCCGCCCGCGTCCTCCATGAGGCAGCCGCGCCGCTCGTGGTGCTCCAGGCCGAGCGCGTGGCCGAGCTCGTGGTTGACGACCTTGACCGCGCGCATGGCCCGGGCGCGCGGTCCGATCCGCTTGCCCAGGCGGTGGGTGGAGACCACCCCGGAGGGGCCGCCGATCCAGGCCAGGCCGAGCACGCCCCAGTCGGCTCGCGTCCCCTTGCTGGTCGAGATGTCGGCGTCGGTGAAGCCGATGTTGAGGTCGCAGTCGCCGGGCCGGGCGCGGCGGTCGAGGAACGCGAGCAGCTTCTCGGCCCGGTAGCGCCGGCGCGGCGCGTAGTAGGCCGAGGCCGGGAGCGCGACCGGCTCGCGGATCTCGACCTCGAGGCCGTACAGCTCCTCGATGCCGCGCATGACCGCGAGGAGGAGCGGCCGGTCGTGCGGGCCGAGCGGCACCACGCATACGCGCGGGCGCGCTCGCTGGGCGGCGTGCGCGCGGTCCCCGGAGCCCTCCCCGTCACCCGCCTCCGCGCGGCGGGGCGCCGCTGCGGCGACCACGGCGGCGACCACGGCGACGAGCAACGGCGCACGGCACATATCCGTCGAGCTTAAACCGATGCGAGTCACGCGGTCATTCCGGATGGCGCGCCGGCGCGGCTCGGGCCACGTGGGCGAGCATGAGGTCGGCGTGGTTGACGCCGGTCGGGCCGGTGACGATCTGGGCGCCGACGCGGGCCAGCGCGGCGGCGGCGTCTGCGCGACGCAGGTGAGCCTCGGGATCCAGCCCGGCGGCGCGCACGCGCTCCCAGGTGCGATGGTCCACCACCGCGCCGGCCGCGCCGCTGGCGCCGTCGGCCCCGTCGGAGCCGGCCACCAGCACGGCGTCGCCGGGCGCGCCCCCGGCCAGCGCGCGGGCCATGAGCAGGGCCAGGTGATGGGCGCGGCCGCTCTGGCCGCGATCCGCCGGCAGCGCCACGGTCGGCTCGCCGCCGGCGACCAGGAGGCACCCGCCGGCGCGCGCCGCGGACATGCGCGCGGCCAGCGCCTCGGCCACCCCCTCGACCGGGCCGGCGAGCCTCTCGTCCATGACCTCGACCGGCACGGCCAGGTCGCGCGCGCGCCGAGCCTCCTCGGCGGCGGCGTCGACCAGCGCCCCGAGGCCGAGGAGGAGGATCGCGCGGTCGCGCGGTCGCGGGTCCGGCGGGCCGGAGGCGAGGCCCGGGCGGCGCTCCGCGAGGCGGCCCTCCTCGAGGCGGCGCGCGGCCGCGGCCGGCAGGGCGTCCAGGCCGCCGAGCCAGCGCTCGATCACGCGGCACGCGTCGGTGTGGTTGGTCGGGTCGGGCACCGTCGGACCGCTCGCCACCTCGTGCAGCGCGTCGCCGATGACGTCGCTCACGACCAGGGTCGTGACCCGGGCGCGCGCCGCCGCGGCCAGGCGGCCGCCCTTGATCGCCGACAGGTGGCGGCGCACGCAGTTGATGTCGCCGATCGGCGCGCCCGCCGCCATCACGTGCGCGATCGCCTCCGCCTTGTCGGCCAGGGTCAGGCCCGCGGCCGGAACCGCGGTCAGGGCCGAGCCTCCCCCCGACACCAGCGCGACGACGTCCTGGTCCGGGCGCGCGGCGGCGGCCGCGGCCAGGAGCGCCCGCCCCGCCGCCTCCGAGCTCGCGTCCGGCACCGGGTGCGAGGCGAACAGTCGCCCGGCGCGCGGCTCGCCGGACCCGGCCGGCGCGACGATCGTCCGGGCCGCGATGCGCTCGCCCAGCGCCGCCTCGGCGCCGTCTGCCATGCCGAGCGCAGCCTTGCCGGTGGCGAGGAGGACGATCGAGTCGGCGAGGTCGAGCCCGGCCAGGGCGCGCCCGGTCGGATTCGCCGGGGCCACCCGCACCAGCGCGCCGGCGAAGATCCGCCGCAAGAGACCCGCGGCCCCGACCGAGCCCGTGCCCACCCCCTCGCTCACGAGTGAAGGACCCGGATGATGCGGTCCACCGCCTCGTCGAGCGCCGGCCGGTCGACCGAGGTGAAGCACAGCCGCGCCCAGTCGCCGTAGTCGTGACCGAAGGCCGCCCCGGGCGCGAGCAGCACACCGGCGTCGGCGATGCGCTCGAGCGCGCCGAGCGCGTCCGCCTCGCCGGCGCGGCGAAAGCGCGACAGGTCGAGGAAGAGGTAGGTCGACCCCTCGGGGCGCAGGCACAGATCGCCCAGGCGCGCGTGCACCGCGTCGCGCGTGGCCTGGTACAGGGCGCGCGCCTCGGCCAGAAATTCGGCCCCGGTCTCGAGCGCCATGAGCGCGGCCCGCTGCATGGCGCGCGGGACGCAGTAGACCGTGTGATGCGACATCTTGCGCAGCGCGGCCATCGCGCCCGCGGGCCCGACCGCGTAGCCGACCCTCAACCCGGCCTGGCCGAAGCTCTTGGAGAACGAGAACAGGGTGACGGTGCGCCCCGCCATGCCCGGCAGGCTGGCGATGCTGGTGTGAATGCGACCGTCGTGGACGAGATCTTCGTAGACCTCGTCGCTCAGCACCCACAGGTGATGGCGCTCGGCCACCCGCGCCACCTTTGCCAGCTCGTCCGGGGTCAGAACCTTGCCGTCGGGATTGTTGGGCGTGCTGAGGTAGATCGCGCCGGTCTCGGGGGTGACGAGCTCCTCGAGCAGCTCCTCGGGATCGGCGCCCGGCCGGCGCAGCAGCACGTGGGTGAAGGGCGCCTCGATCGGGCGCACACCGGCGGCGATCGCGATGCCGCGGATGTGCGGCCAGTAAGGCGACGGCAGGAGGATGTGCTCGCCGGGATCGAGCAGCGCGCGGATCGCGCACGCCAGCCCGTGGGTGGCGCCGACCGTGACCTGCACGTTGTCGGGACCGGCGGCGAGGATGCGGTTCTGCCGGTGGAGCTTGACCACCAGCGCCTCGAGCAGGGCCTGCTTGCCGGGCGGCGGCGAGTAGCGGTAGAGATCGGCGTCGCGCCCGGTCGAGAAGCCGAGCGCGCCCAGCCGGCTCTTCTCGGGCGGCGCGAGGTGCGTGTCGCCGATGTGGAGCGGAATCACCGGGCCGCGAAACTCCGCCGCGCGCCGCTTCAGCCTGTCCAGGATCGACGCCGGCAGCACCTGGGTGGGCGCCGACAGGCTGGGAAAGCGCGGCACGCAGCGAGGGTAACATGCGGTTTCCAGCCCGCCGCCGCTTGTCGCCCGGCCGGCTGGAATCGGGCGGGCCGGCGGGGCAAGCTAGGCGCCAACTCATGAGCGAGCAAGACATCCTGGGCGTCATCTCCCGCCACCTCCAGACCACGCTCGAGCCGCCGCCCGACTCGCCGGTCACCGCCGACACTCGCCTGGTCGACGACCTCGCGCTCGACTCGCTGCAGAGCTTCGAGCTGCTCGCGGTGCTCGAGGACCACTACCGCATGACCCTGTCGATCGAGCTCCTGCAGGACGTGCGCACCGTGGGCGACGTCGCCCGGGTGGTGGCGGCGGCGCTGGCGCGCCACACGGCGAAGTGACGGCATGGCGACCCGCCACGCGACGCTCATCGACTCCCTGGCCGCCCGCGCCGGCGAGACCGAGCTCGGCTACCAGCACTGCACGCGCGAGGGAGAGGAGCCGGAGTTCGTCTCGTTCGCCGCGCTGGGCCGCAGGGCCGCGCGGGTGGCCGCCGCGCTGCAGGAGCACGGCGTGGGCAAGGGCGACCGGGTCGGCCTCATCCTGCCCGACTCGGCCGAGTTCGTGGACGCGATCTACGGCGCCATGATGGCCGGCGCGATCCCGGTGCCGGTCTATCCGCCGCTCGCGCTCGGCCAGCTCGACGTCTACCTCGAGAACACCACGCACATCCTCCGCCGCGCCGGCTGCGCGCTGGTCCTGACCGACGCGCGCGTGCGCCCCGTGCTCGGCAAGCTCATGACCGGCGCGCCCGGACTGAAGGCGATCGAGGTCTACCGCCGGTTCGCCGAGCGCGTGCCCGAGACCGCCGCGCCGCGCCCGGTCGACGTGGGCCCCGGTGACGTCGCCTTCCTCCAGTTCACGTCGGGCTCCACCTCGCGGCCCAAGGGCGTGATGCTGACCCACGAGAACCTGGCCCACAACATCGAGGCCATCGGCGGCGAGCGCGGCCTGCGCATCGACGGCGAGTCGGCCGCGGTCAGCTGGCTGCCGCTCTATCACGACATGGGTCTCATCGGCTTCGTGTTCACGCCGATCTACTGCGGCGCGCGCGCCATCCGCTTCCTGTCGCCGCTCATGTTCCTCAAGCGGCCGGCGGTGTGGCTGCGCCACCTGTCCGAGCTGCGCGCGACCATCACCTTCGCCCCCAACTTCGCCTACGGCCTGGCCACCGCGCGCGTGCGCGACCACGAGATCGAGGGCATCGACCTCTCGGCCCTCCAGGTGGCCGGCTGCGGGGCCGAGCCCATCCAGTACCGGACCCTGCGCGGCTTCGCCGACCGGTTCGGCGCGCACGGGTTCCGCCGCACCGCGTTCCTGCCCTGCTACGGCATGGCCGAGCACTCGCTGGCCATCACGTTCACCGGCCTCCACGACGACCTGGCCGCCGATCGGGTCGACGCCGACGCGCTGGCCGAGGGCGAGGCGGTGCCGGTCGAGGCCGCGCCCCAGGGCGGCGAGGGCGGCGCCAACGGCGGCCGCGACCTCCTCGTGGTCAACTGCGGCAAGCCGTTCCCGCTGCACGATCTGCGCATCGCCGGCGAGGACGGCGAGGCGCTGCCCGAGCGGCGGGTCGGCCAGATCCTGGTGCGCGGCCCGTCGCTCATGAAGGGCTACTACGACGACGAGGAGGCCACCGCCGAGGCGATGGCGGACGGCTGGCTGCGCACGGGGGACCTGGGCTACCTGGCCGGCGGCGACCTCTACGTGTGCGGGCGCATGAAGGACGTCATCATCACCGACGGTCGCAACCACTATCCCGCCGACATCGAGTGGCAGGCCTCGCTGGTCGACGGCGTGCGCACCGGCAACGTGATCGCGTTCGGTTTGCAGGATCACGAGCTGGGGCGAGAGCGGGTGGTGGTGGCGGCCGAGACCAAGCTGCCCGAGGCCGACCACGCGCGCCTGGCCCGCGCGGTGCGGGCCCGCATCCTCGAGGCGCTGGCCCTGCGCGTCGACGAGGTGCTGCTGCTCGCGCCCGGCAGCCTGCCCAAGACCTCGAGCGGCAAGCTGCAGCGCCCCCGCGCGCGCGAGATGTTCCGCGCCAGCACGCTGGGCCAGAAGGGCGGCGGCGGCTCGTGGCAGCTGGTCCGCCAGCTGGCGTCGTCGCGCTGGAACTTCGTCAAGGCCTCGCTGCGCGGCGGCTCCGAGTGAGCGCCGCGGTCGAGCGCGCCGCGCCGCGGTAGAGGTGGGCCCGATGTCGGTCCGCGTCCGCGAGCTCTTCCAGCGCCACGAGCTGGCCATCGTCGCCCTCCTGTGCCTGGCGTTCCTCGTCATCGGGCTGTGGTCGTACCAGCTCATCGACCCGTGGGAGACGCACTACGGCGAGGTGGCGCGGCGGATCCTCCAGGACCACGACTGGATCCACCTCCGGTGGCAGGACGAGATCTTCCGCTCCAAGCCGGCGCTCACGCCGTGGCTGATCGCGGCCGGCATGGGCGCCTTCGGCGTCGCCACCAATGGCGGCACCTCGGGCGAGCTGGTCGGCTCCGACCTGGTCGAGCTGGCCGTGCGGCTCCCGTTCGCGCTGTTCGGCGCGCTCGGCCTGGTCATGACCTGGTGGATGCTGGCCCGCCTGGTCAACCGGCGCGTGGCCTGGCTCGCCGTCGCCATCACCGCGACCAGCCCGCTCTACTGCATGGTCGCGCGCCAGGCCATCACCGACATCCCGCTGGTGGCCGCGCTCATGGGCGCGGTCGCCTGCTTCGCCATGGCCGTGCACGCGGGCGACGAGCCGCTCCGGCCCATCTTCCGGCGCGGCCGCCTGCGCATCGACGCGCACGGCGTCTTCTTCGCCGTCCTCGGCGCCTTCACCCTGTGGCAGGCGGTCTACGACGCCATCTACTTCCACGCCAGCCCCAAGCTGGCGCCCGGTCTGCGCGTGTGGCAGCCCGGTCTCCTGCTGGCCGGCGGCATGGTGCTGCTCCTCGCCGGCCTGGCGGCCTGGAGCTCGCTGTCGCGACGGCCGCACACGCGCGGCCGGGTATGGATGTACTGGTTCTACCTGTTCGTCGGCGTGAGCGTGCTCGGCAAGGGCCCGCCCGGCATCGGCCTGGCGGGCGCCATCTGCCTCTTCTACCTGATCCTGACCGGGCGCTGGCGGCTCCTGGCCCGGGTCGAGATCCCGCGCGGCGTGCTCATCACCGCGCTGGTCGCGGTGCCCTGGCACCTGGCCATGTTCTTCAAGGACGGCCGCGCCTGGGTCAAGGAGTACTTCTTCATCCACATGCTCGACCGGGTGTCGCAGCCCGAGTTCGGCAACAGCGGCAACTTCGACTACTACGCGTCGGTGCTCGGCTCCGGCATGTGGCCGTGGGTCGCGCTCCTGCCCGCCGCGCTGGCCGCGGTCATCGCCGGGCGCCGCTCCGGCCGGCCCGGGCAGGCGCAGGTCCGCCTCCTGGTCGGCATCTGGGCCGTGGTCGGGACGGCCCTGTTCGCCTTCTCGTCGACCAAGTACCACCACTACATCCTGCCGGTGGTACCGGCCCTGGCCATCCTCGTCGCCTTCTGGCTCGACGACGTGCTCGAGGGCCGCGGCGGGCGCGTGCTGCTGGCCGGCCTGGTCGGCGCAGCGCTCGCCGCCCTGGCCGCGTGGGACCTGGTCGGCGAGCCGGAGAAGCTCATCGAGCTCTTCATCTACCGCTACGATCGCCCGTGGCCGGGCGGCGATCCGTGGAACGTCGACGTGTCGGGGCCGATCATCGCCGCCGGCCTGGCCGCGGCCGCGGCGCTCGTCGTCTTTGCCCTGCCCTGGCGCCGCGCGCGCGCCGCCGGCCTGGTCGGCCTGCTCGCCACCGGGCTCGGCTTCTCGTGCTGGGCGGCCAACGACTACATGATCGCGGCCGCGCCGCACTGGGGCCAGCGCGAGCTCCACCGCACGTATTACCGGCTGCGCGCCATCCACGGGGTCGAGATCGAGTACTGGAGCCTGCGCGACCTGGCCGACCGGTGGGGCGGCGGCGACGATGCCGACCTCGAGGTCGACAGCCTCCTGCCCGACGGCTTTCGCCGCGGCCTGCCCATGACCGTGCGCGTGATCGTGCCGGGGGCAGGCGTGCCCGGCGACGAGGTGGCGCTGCGCGGCCAGGTCTCGTCGGTCGGCGACGACCGCTTCTCGATCGCGGTGCCGCGCGCCGAGCGCGCCCGGCTCGCCGCGCTTGTGGCGCGCGGGCGCAAGCAGGCGCGCGGCCGGGCCCGCCCGCCCTGGATGCAGGTCGACGCCGACCGCCTCATCGCGTGGCAGCTCAACTGGCGCGGCGAGAACTTCTGGTCCTCGGGCGAGATCTACGGCGAGACCGACGACACGCGCACCGTGTTCGCGCGCACCGCGATCGACAACAAGCCGTTCCTCGCCTACCTCAAGGAGCCGCGCCGCCAGGGCCAGACCTTCTTCCTCATCACCGAGGCCGGCCGCGTGACCAGCCTCAAGGGGCTCCTGCCGACCAAGCGCGCGCGCGACACGCTCGAGACCATCGACCGGTCGTGTAACAAGTTCACGCTGGTGAGGTTCGTGCTGTAGAGCCTTCGCGGCCCATGGTCGTGGGGGTAGATTCGCCCGGATGTCCGTCCGGGCACGCGAGCTCTTCGAGCGCCACGAGCTGGCCATCGTCGCCCTCGTCAGCCTGGCGTTCCTGGTCGTCGGGCTGTGGTCGTACCAGCTGGTCGATCCGTGGGAGACGCACTACGGCGAGGTCGCGCGCCGGATGCTGCAGGACCACGACTGGGTCCACCTCAAGTGGCAGAACGAGATCTTCCGCTCCAAGCCGGTCCTGACCTTCTGGCTCATCGCGGCCGGCATGAGCGCGTTCGGCGTGGGCGGCGGCGGCGGCACCTCGGGCGAGCTGGTCGGCTCCGACCTGGTCGAGCTGGCCGTGCGGCTCCCGTTCGCGCTGTTCGGCGCGCTCGGCCTGGCCATGACCTGGTGGATGCTGGCCCGCCTGGTCAGCCGGCGCGTGGCCTGGCTCGCCGTCGCCATCACCGCGACCAGCCCGCTCTACTGCATGGTCGCGCGCCAGGCCATCACCGACATGCCGCTGGTCGCAACGCTGATGGGCGCGATCGCCTGCTTCGCCATGGCCGTGCACGCCGGCGACGAGCCGCTCCAGCCCGTCATCGCGCGCGGCCGGCTGCGCATCGACGCCCACGGCGTCTTCTTCGCGGCCCTGGCCGCATTCACCCTGTGGCAGGCCCTCTACGACGCGTTCTACTTCCACGCCAGCCCCAAGCTGGCGCCCGGCATGCGCGTGTGGCAGCCCGGCCTGCTGCTCGCCGGCGGCATGGTGCTGGTGCTCGCCGGCCTGGCCGCGTGGAGCTTCCTGCCCCGCCGGCCGCACACGCGCGGCCAGGTGTGGATGTACTGGTTCTACCTCCTCGTCGGCGTGAGCGTGCTCGGCAAGGGCCCGCCCGGCATCGTCCTGGCGGGGGCCGTCTGCCTGTTCTACCTGCTCCTGACCGGGCGCTGGCGGCTCATGGCCCGGGTCGAGCTCTGGCGCGGCGCGCTCATCACCGTGCTGGTCGCGGTGCCCTGGCACCTGGCCATGTGGTTCAAGGACGGCCGCGCCTGGGCGAGGGAGTACTTCATCTATCACATGCTCGAGCGCGCGGCTCAGGGGGTGCACGGCGACAAGGGCACCTTCGACTACTACTCGTCGATCGTCGGCGTCGGCATGTGGCCGTGGGTCGCGCTCCTGCCCGCCGCGCTGGTCGCGCTGATCGCGGCCCGCCGGGGCGCGCGCGGCGCGGACGGGCGCGCCCCCGTCGAGGGCCAGATCCGCCTGCTGGTCGGCATCTGGGCCATCGTGGGCGTGGCCCTGTTCGCCCTGGTCAAGACCAAGTTCCACCACTACATCCTCCCGGTCGTGCCGGCCTTCGCCATCCTCGTGGCCTTCTGGCTCGACGATGTCCTGTCCGGCCGCGGCGGACGGGTCGCGCTGGCGGCGCTCCTCGGCGCGGTCCTGGCCCTGCTCGTCACCCGCGACCTCCTCGGCGAGCCCAAGCAGCTCATCGAGCTCTTCGTCTACCGCTACGACCGGCCGTGGCCGAGCGGCGAGCCGTGGAACGTGGACGTGTCGGCGCCGATCCTGATCGCCGGGCTGGCGGCGGCCGCGGCCCTGGTGGTCTTCGCGCTGCCCTGGCGCCGCGCGCGCGCGGCCGGCCTCATCGGCCTGCTCGCCGCCGGCCTCGGCTTCTCCCTGTGGTGCGAGAACGGTTACATGGCCGAGGCCGCGCCGCACTGGGGCCAGCGCGAGCTCCACCGCACGTACTACCGGCTGCGCACCATCCACGGGGTCGAGATCGAGTACTGGAGCCTGCGCGACCTGGCCGACCAGTGGGGCGGCCAGCCGGCCGACCTCGAGGTCGAGAGCCTCCTGCCCGACGGGTTCCGCCGCGGCCTGCCCATGACGGTGCGCCTGCTGGTGCCGGGCGCGGGCATGCCGGGCGACGAGGTCGAGCTGCGCGGCGAGGTCTCGTCGGTGGGCGAGGACCGCTTCTCGATCGCGATCCCGCCCGCTCAGCGCGGCGCGCTGGCCGAGCTCATCGCGCGGGGGAGCAAGCAGTCGCGCGGCAAGGCGCACCAGCCCTGGATGCAGGTCGACGCCGACCGCCTCATCGCCTGGCAGCTCAACTGGCGCGGCGAGAACTTCTGGTCCTCGGGTGAGATCTACGGCGAGACCGACGACACGCGCACCGTCTTCATCAACACCGACAACAAGGAATTCCTGAAGTACGTCAGGGAGCCGGGCCGCCAGGGCCGCACCTTCTACGTCATCACCGAGGCTGGCCGCGCCGCCAACCTCAAGTCGGTGCTCCCGACCAGGCGCGCGCGCGACACCCTCCGCACCCTCGACACCTCTTGTAACAAGTTCACGCTGCTTCGCTTCACCCTGTAGGTGATCTCGAGATCGACCTCTGGCTCGGCGACCTCGGTGGGTCCGCGGGGTGCCCCGTTCGATCACGGTCGCGCAAGATCGGGGCCAGGATTCGCGCGTTGCAGGAGAGCCTGCCATCGCTGGCGAGTTCCCCTGGAGTGCTATGCTGGTAGGGCTGACCCGAGGGGAATAGACCATCCCGACGCGGAGCACGGAGGCCCACCGCATCATGGCCGATACCGCTCGAATCCACTCCCTGGTGGCCAAAGCTCGCCGGCGCCTGCGCTTTCAGTCGGCCCTGAATGCGGCGGTCCTCGCCGTCATCCCGGCGGCGGCCGTGGCCGCGGCGTCGATCTACCTGGTCCGCGCCGACCTGATCGAGGAGCTGGCCGGGCTCGGCCTGGTCGGCGGCGCGGCGGCCCTGGTCCTGGTGGCCGGCGTGATCGGCGCGAGCCGCCGCTTCCCCACCTCGCTGGTCGCGACCCGCATCGATCGCGTGTCGGGGCTGGCCGACCGGCTGGCCACCGCCTGCGACTTCGAGGAGCAGCTCCAGCGCGGCTACGACGGGCCGGAGGAGACCCGCCTGCTCATGGAGGCCGCCGTGGCCGACGCGGTCGACGCCGCGCCGCGCGCCCAGGTGAAGGCGGCCACGCCCTTCTCGTGGCCGCGCGACACCCGCGCCGCGCTGGCCTTCGCCACCGCCGCCGCCGCGGTCTCCGGCCTGACCATCGCGCCGTCGGCGGACATCCCCGCCATCGCTCGCATCGAGCCGCCTGGCGCGCCCCGCGGCGCCGAGATCGAGCTCATCGGCGCGCGCTTCGGCGACCCCGACCGGGGAGCCGTGCTGTTCGGCGAGGGCAGCGGCGCGCGCGCCGTGGCGGTCCTCGCCTGGGAGGAGGGCCGCATCCGCATCGTGGTCCCGGGCGACGCGCCGCTCGGCCCCACGGCCGTCGCGGTGCGGAGCGGCGCGGACAGCTCGGTGCCGCGGCGCTTCGATGTCCTGCGCGACGGCGCCCGCTACCGCGACCCGAACGAGCCGGTGGCGCTGTCCGACGAGGACCTGGGCTACACGCGCGACCTGCTCGAAGAGCTGCGCGAGACCGCGCTGGCCAACCAGGACGACGCACTGACCGCGCTGGCGAAGGAGATCGAGGACCTGCTCGCGAAGGCGGAGCGCGGCGACATCAGCAAGGAGGAGCTGCTCGAGCGCCTGAGCAAGGCCAACGATCAGTACATGAAGGGCGACAGCGAGAAGATGGCCGAGGAGGCGCTCGGCGAGCTCAAGAAGACGGGCGACGAGCTGGCGAAGAGCCAGCCGACCAAGGAGCTGGGCCAGGCGCTCGCCAAGGGCGACCTCGAGAAGGCGCAGCAGGAGATGAAGAAGCTGGCCGACAAGGTGGCCAGGGGCGAGCTCCCGGAGAAGCAGATGCAGCAGGCGGCCGAGGCGATGGACAGGGCGGCCAAGGCGTTCGAGAAGCGCCAGGGCGAGAAGGAGTCCCAGGCCGACAAGAAGACCGCCCAGGCCGAGAAGCAGGCGCAGGAGCTCGAGCGCAAGATGGGCCAGGCGAAGAACCAGGCCGAGAAGGAAGAGCTCGGCCGCAGGCTCGAGGACAAGAAGCGCGAGCTCAAGCAGCTCAAGCGCGACCGCGAGGAGCAGCAGGCCTCCAGCCAGAAGCGCTCGCTCCAGCGCCTCCACCGCAACATGCAGAAGGCCGCCGATCAGATGCGGCAGGAGAACCAGCAGAGCCGGCGCCAGGCCTCGCGGACCATGGAGGACATGTCGCGCGACACCGGCAAGGTCGACGCCGACCGGCGCAAGGTGACCAACCAGAAGAAGGTCGCGTCGCAGCTCGAGGACCTCAAGGAAGCCATGCGGCGGGCCAAGCGCGGGGGCAGTCGCGGGCCGCAGGACCGGTTCGGCCGCAACAAGCGCAACGCCGACTTCGCGCGGCGCGCGCGCGGCGGCCAGGGCAGCCGCGGGGCCTGGAAGCCCGGGCAGGGCCAGCCGGGCGGGCAGCAGCCGGGCGGCCAGGGCAAGCAGCCGGGCGGCAGCTCCTACGGCGACTCGCACGATCCCGACCTGCTCGGCGATCCCACGCCCAAGAGCGGGAAGACCAATGACGAGTCGGTGTCCGGCATCCACGGCAAGGGGCCGTCGACCCGCGAGACCATCCTGTCGGCCGCCCAGAAGGGCTTCGCGTCGCGCGGCTACCGCGAGGTCTACGCCCGCTACAAGACGATCGTCGAGGAGATCATCAACGCCGAGAAGGTGCCGAGCGGCTACAAGTACTACGTCAAGAAGTACTTCCAGAAGATCAAGCCGCACGCCATGTGACGCCCCGACCGGCCGACGCCCCGCCGTGATCGCGACCGAGGACACGCAAGGAGAACCATGAACGAGACCGCCAGCGACCTGCGCCAGCCCATGGACGCGAAGGAGATCGAGACCATCGTGGCCGGCTTCTGCAGCGACCTGCGCCGCCTCCGCGAGGAGATCGGCAAGATGATCGTCGGGCAGGAGGAGATCGTCCTGGGTGTCATCACCGCGGTCCTGGGCGGCGGCCACGCGCTGCTCGAGGGCGTGCCCGGCCTGGGCAAGACCATGCTGGTGCGCACCCTGGCCGAGTGCATCCACGCCGACTTCTCGCGCATCCAGTTCACGCCCGACCTGATGCCGGCCGACATCGTCGGCACCAACGTCATCATCGAGGACGAGCGCGGCGGCAAGCACTTCGAGTTCCAGCGCGGCCCGATCTTCGCCAACATCATCCTGGCCGACGAGATCAACCGCGCGACGCCCAAGACCCAGTCGGCGCTGCTCGAGGCCATGCAGGACTTCTCGGTCACCGTCGCCAAGCACACCTACCGGCTGGAGCAGCCCTTCTTCGTGCTGGCCACGCAGAACCCGCTCGAGATGGAGGGGACGTATCCGCTCCCCGAGGCGCAGCTCGACCGCTTCTTCTTCAAGCTCAAGGTCACGTTCCCCGGCCGCGACGCGCTCCACACCATCCTCGACCGCACCACGACCGAGGAGGAGCCGAGCCCGCAGCCGGTCATCGACAAGCGCCGCATCCAGGCCATGAAGCAGCTCATCCGCCGCGTCCCGCTGTCGCGCAACGTGCAGGACTTCGCGGTGCGCATGCTGCAGGCCAGCCACCCGGAGAACGCCGAGGCCACCGCGCTGGTCAAGAAGTTCGTGCGCTACGGGGCGTCGCCGCGCGGGGTGCAGACCGCCATCCTGGCGGCCAAGATCCGCGCCCTGCTCGAGGGGCGCTACGCGGTCGCCATCGACGACATCAGGAAGGTCGCGGCGCCGGCCCTGCGCCACCGGATCTTGCTGTCCTTCGAGGGCGAGGCCGAGGGCATCGACCCGGACCAGATCGTGGCCGACATCCTGGAGAAGACGCCCGAGGCAGTGTGAAGGCAAGGTCCTTGGCGCAGCGAAAGCCGAAGCAGAGCGGGCCGGCCCTGGCCCCGATGG
The DNA here is from genome assembly GCA_035262925.1 of Kofleriaceae bacterium. GTDB lineage: Bacteria > Myxococcota_A > Polyangia > Haliangiales > Haliangiaceae > DATFRY01. Next base: position 32,106 of record DATFRY010000160.1, read on the forward strand.
CCGATGAAGCCCATGAGACGCACGAGGCGCACGGGGTCGCCGCGCGCCGCAGGCCGTCGCGCTCGCGCGCGGACCGCTCGGTCGCGGACGACGACCGCAGCGGCCTGTTCGACGAGGAGTTCCTGAAGAAGCTGGAGTACCTCAGCCTGGTGGCGCGCAAGACCTTCGCCGGCCGGCTGCGGGCCGATCGGCGCACCAGGAAGGTCGGCTCGGGCATCGAGTTCGCCGACCACCGCCGCTACTCGAGCGGCGACGACTTCCGCTACATCGACTGGAACGTGTACGGGCGCATCGACCGCCTGCTCCTGCGCCTGTTCGAGGAGGAGGAGGACCTCCACATCTACATCATGCTCGACGCGTCGCGCTCGATGCGCATCGGCAACCCGCCCAAGCTGCACTACGCGATGCAGGTGGCGGCCGCGCTGACCTACATCGGGCTCGGCAACCTCGACCGCGTCGGCATCATCCCGTTCTCCGACCAGCTGCACGAGCCGCTGGCGGCGTCGCGCGGCAAGCGGCGCATCTTCAAGGTCTTCGAGTTCCTGCGCAACGTCCGGGTCGGCGGCCTCACCCAGCTCGGGCCGTGCATGGACAAGTTCGCCCACCAGTACAAGCGGCGCGGCCTGGCCGTGCTCGTCTCCGACTTCTACGACCCGCGCGGCTTCGAGGAGGGCATCAACGAGCTGCGTTACAACAAGTTCGAGCCGTTCGTCCTCCAAGTCTACGACGAGCGCGAGGCCAACCCGAGCCTGCACGGCGACCTGACGCTGGTCGACTGCGAGACCGGCGAGCTCAAGGAGGTCACGGTGTCGCGCTCGCTGCTCGAGGCCTACAAGGCGGAGCACGACAAGTACTGCGCCGAGCTGAACCAGTTCTGCACCGCGCGGGCCATCCCCTACTTCCGCACCCACACGAAGCTCCCGTTCGACGAGCTGGTGCTGCGCATCTTCCGCCAGGGCGGCTTCCTGCGATGAGCACACCGCGATGAGCTTCCTGGCCCCCATCCCGCTCGGGGTCATCGCGTGGACCGCGGCGGTGACCGCCGGCCTGGCCGTCGCGGCCTACATCCTCAAGATGCGGCGGCGGCGCTTCGAGGTGCCCTTCTCGACCCTGTGGCAGCGGGTCCTGCGCGAGAAGGAGGCGACCTCGCTGTGGAAGCGGCTGCGGCGGCTGCTGTCGCTGCTGCTCACCCTGCTGGTGCTCGGGCTCCTGCTGCTGGCCGCCACCGAGCCGCGCCTGGGCGCGGTCGACCGCGACAGCCGCAGCGTGGTCATCCTGCTCGACGCCTCGGCCTCGATGAAGGCGCGCGACGGTGGCAAGGACGGCGCCACGCGCATGGACGCCGCCCGGGCCGCGGTGCGCGCGCTGCTCGAGGGCATGGGCGGCGGCGACGCGGCCATGGTCATGCGCATGGACGGGCAGACCACGCCGCTCAGCCGCTTCGAGAGCGACATGCCGAGGCTCACCAGCCTGGTCGCCAAGGTGGAGGCGTCGGACACGCCGGCCGATCTGAGGCGCGCGCTGGGCGCGGCGGCCGACGCGCTGCGCGGGCGGCCGAATCCGATGATCATCCTGGTCGGCGACGGCGCCTACGACCCGGAGGCGCTGGCCAGCGTGACGTGGAAGAAGCCGGCGGCGGGGGCGGCGGGCGCGGCCCCGGTGGCGCCCGCGGCGGCGGCGGCGGCCGACGGCGGCAAGCGCCTCGACCTCATCGACATGAGCGGCATCGACGTCCGCTACCAGCCGGTCGGCTCGAGCGGCGAGAACGTCGGCATCATCGCCTTCAACGCCCGGCGCTACGCGACCGACAAGACCTCGTACGAGGTCTACATCGAGGTGCAGAACACCGGCAAGCGTCCGGCCCGGCGCAAGCTGGTCCTCTACAACGGCGACCTGGCCACCGACGTGCGCACGCTCGAGCTCAATCCGGGCGAGCGGCTGCGCCAGATCTACAGCCGCGGCGGCGGCGAGGACACCGTGCTGCGCGCCTCGCTCGAGCTCGAGCCGCCGGCGGGGGCCGGCACGCCGGCGGCAGGGCCGCCGCGCCGCGACGTCTTCCCCCTCGACGACCAGGCCTGGGCCCTCCTGCCCGCGCGCCGCAAGCAGCACGTCCTCCTGGTGACCAGGGACAACCTCTACCTCGAGGGCGCGATGCTGGTCTACGACAACATCGAGGTCGACAAGCTCACGCCCGACGAGTTCGAGGCCCGGCTCGCGGCCCACAAGCTGCCCGACTACGCCGCCGTGGTGTTCGACGACTACACCCCGGCCGCGCTGCCGCCTCCGCCCACGAACTTGATGTACTTCAACCCGCAGGGCGAGCACTCGCCGTTCCGCCTGCGCGGCCAGGTGGCGCACCCGCACATCACCGAGGTCAACGACAACCACCCGGTCATGCGCTGGCTGGTGTTGAACGACGTCAACTTCGACAGCTCGTCGGTGTTCGAGCTCGACCGCGACAAGGGCGAGGTGGCGCTGGCCAGCTCGGTGCGCGATCCCATCATGGCGGCCAGGCGCACGGCGGACCGCAAGATCGTGGCCTGCTCGTTCAGCCTGGGTTCGACCGACCTCATGCTTCGCGTGGCCTTCCCGCTGTTCCTGGTCAACACCATCGACTGGTTCGCCTCCGACGAGGCCGACCTGCTCACCACCTACGCCACCGGGACGCGGGCGCGGGTGCCGCTCGACGGGGTGCTCGGCGTCTCGGAGGTGACGGTGACCGCGCCCAGCAAGCGCGTGTCGCGCGCGCCGCTGGTCGAGGGCCAGGCCACGTTCTACGCCAGCGAGGTCGGCGTCCACGTGCTGCGCGCGCTCGATCGGCCGGCGGGCCGGGCGGCAGGACGCGTGCTGGCCGAGGTCTCGCTGGCGGCCAACCTGTCGAGCCCGACCGAGTCGAACATCACGCCGGCACCCAGGCTCGAGCTGGGCGGGGCCGTCCTGGCCGCGCCCGAGGGCTTCGGCATCTCCCACCCCCGCTCCATCTGGATGTACCTGATCCTGCTCGCGGCGGCGCTCCTGTGCGCCGAGTGGCTCACCTTCAACCGACGCATCACGGTCTGATTCCATGCGCGCCCTCAGCAAAGCGCTCCTCGTCCGCATCCTCGGCGGCCTGGCGGCGGCCGGCCTGGTGGCCGCCGCCCTCCACCTCTGGCTCGCGCCCGAGGACGGCGGCATCTACATCGAGTGGCAGGGCCGGACCATCGACCTCCTGTCGCCGGTCTGGTTGCCGTCCGAGACGATCACCATGCGCGGCAGGTAGCCGTCCGGGTACAGGCCGTAGGCCAGCTGCATGGCCGACTGGATGTTGGTGCCGGCTCC
>DATFRY010000161.1:0-3816 GCA_035262925.1 Kofleriaceae bacterium
AGCGTGAGCATCGACGGCACGAGCGTCAGGACGTAGCAGCCGAGGAAGAGCGTCACCACGGTGTCGTTGAAGCCGAGCTCGCTCTTGTAGATCGGGATGAGCGGCGTGATGAGGCTCGTGCCGATCGCAAAGAGCACGAGCACCGTCCAGGTGCGCCAGATGCGGCTCACGGCGCTTCCGCGAGGACGAGGCACTCGAAGCGCCGCATGCGGGTCGCACGGACCAGGCGCAGACCGCGGCGGCGCCATGCGTCGAGGATCGGCGCGCCGGCGCCGGCGCGGATGCCGGAGACGACCAGCGCGCGGGGTGGGGTGACGGTCTGCGCGAGGAGCTCGCGGTGCGCAGTGGCGGGCAGGTTCGCGAAGACCGTGCGCCCGGCGAGCTCCGCGGCCACGGCCGCCGCCGGCGCCCGGCGCAGGGCGACGAGCGCGGCCACGCCGCTGGCCGCCGCCGAGCGGGCGGTCTGGTCGAGGGCCGCGGGATCGAGGTCGACCGCGAGCACCGGCCCGCGACCGAGCCGGGCCCATGCGACGGCCAGGATCCCGCAGCCGGAGCCGATGTCGAGCGCGGGGCCCGGGGGCAGGGACGCAAGCGCCGCCAGGCACATCGCGGTGGTGGGGTGGGCGTGGGAGCCGAACGCCGGGCCCGGCTCGATCACGACCTCGCGGACGCCCGTGGGGGCCGGGGCATGGCGCTGGGAGCGGCGGTACCAGCCGGCGACCATCTCCGCCGGCGGATCCGGCGGCGGTCCGGGCGGGGGCGCGACGGGTCGAGTCGGGAACGGGCAGGCCGCGAGCGCCGCGGCGGCGACCTCCGGCGCTGCGAGGGGTGCGCACACGAGGCCGGCGGCGGTCCACTCAAGCGGCTGGAGCGGAGCCAGCGCGCCGAACGCACGCTCGAGCGCCGGGCGCCCGCCGGCCACCAGGAGCCCGGCGGGCAGACTGTTAGAGTCGCCCCTCGTGGCGTCGGCCGAGAGCTCTCTGCTTGTCGCCCGAGCCACCCAGGCCCAGGCCGCGGTGCACGCCCTGCCGCTCGACGAGCGGCTTGAGCGTGCCGGCAGGGCGCGGCGGGCGCTCGAGGCCGCCGGCCCCGCGATCGTCGACGAGGCGGTGCGGGAGTGCGCCCAGACCGTGCGCTTCGCCAGGCGCGAGCTGGCCTCGGCGCTCGACTTCCTCACAGCGCTGCCGGGGCTTGCCGAGGCGATTCGGCCGCGGCCGGTACCGGCCGTCTCGGGCACGACCGAGCTCGAGTGGGCCCCGTACGGAGTCGTGCTCGGCTGGCACGCCGCCAACTCCCCGATCTGGGTGCCCACGGTGGTGGCCGCCTCGGCGCTCGTGGGCGGCAACGCGGTGCTCGCACGCCCGTCGCGGCGCACTCGCGCGACGAGCGGGATGGTGCTCCAGGCGCTGGCCGGCCCGTGGCCGGACGGAGCGCTCCAGATGGTCGCGATGGACCCCGAGGAGGCCGAGGCGCTCCTCGTGCACGAGGGCGTCCACGCCGTCGTGGCCCACGCCTCGACCACGACCGTCAAGCGTCAGATCGCCCGCCTTGCGGCCGCCTATGGCGAGGGCGCTTCCCTCCGCCCCTACATCGCCGAGGCCTCTGGCAACGACCCGGCCGTCGTCCTCGCCGACGCCGACCCCGCCGCCGCCGCGCGGGCCGTGGCCGTGGGCGCCTTCACCAACGCCGGCCAGCTGTGCATGGCGGCCAAGCGCATCATCGTGGAGCGGGACGTGTGGGAGGCCTTCCGGGTGCACCTCGTGCGCGAGGTCGAGCGCCTGGTGCTCGGCGACCCGCGGCGGGAGGAGACCGACGTCGGGCCGTTCAGCGGCCCGGGCGCGGGCTGGGCGCGCACCGCGCTGGCCGAGGCGCTTGCGCTCGGCGGTGAGGTGGTGGCGGGGGAGGGCGAGCGCGGGCCCTTCTTCACGCCGACCGTCGTGCTGCTGCCGCGCGAGGCCCGCGACACCCTGCTCTGGCGGGAGGAGAGCTTCGCGCCGCTTCGTGGCGTGATGCTGGCGGACGGGCCCGAGGACGCGCTCGCCCTGGCCAACGACAGCCCCTTCGCCCTGGGGGCAGCGGTCTTCGGCGCCGCCGACGCCGAGCGCGTGGCCGCGGGGGTGCGCGCCGCGCGGGTCCTGGTCAACGAGGGACCGCTCTATGCGGACCCGTATCTGGTGGTGGGCGGTGTCGGCGACAGCGGCTTCGGCGGGGCACGGCCGAAGCTCGAGCAGCTGGTCTACGCCCGGCGGGTGCATCGCGGGGGGCCGGGACCCTAGGCGAGCACGCGCAGGTGCTGCCAGCGGCAGAAGGCCTCCAGCCCCGGCCGTCCGAGCTCGGCGCCGACGCCGGACCCGCGCCAGCCGGCGTACGGGGCGTGGGGGACGACCACGCGCCAGCCGTTGACGGCGACCGTGCCGCTCTGGAGACGCTCGGCCGTCTCGAGTGCACGGCGCATGTCCGCGCCGACGACGTAGTCGACAAGGCCGTAGTCCGGGCGGTTGGCCTCGGCGATCGCCGCCTCCAGGTCAGGCGCGCGCATCACCGCGACGATCGGCGTGAAGGGCTCCTCGTCCACGAGGCGCACCCCGGGCCCGGCGCCGGTCACGAGCGCGGGGCGCACACGGCGCCCGCCGAGCGCCTCGCCGCCCTCCACCCGCGCGCCCGCCGCGCGCGCGCCGGCGAGCAGGTCCTCGTGGCGGCGCAGGCCGCGCTCGGTAACCAGGGGGCCGAGCTCCAGGCCGTCCATGCGCTCGCGGAAGCGCTCCAGGAACGGGTCCTCGAGCGCGGGCGGGACCAGCACGCGGTTCACGGCGTAGCAGGCCTGGCCGGCGTTGACGTAGCCCTGGACGATCGCCACGTCGACCGCCAACTCGAGGTCGGCGTCGTCGAGCACGACGAGCGCGCCGTGGCCGCCGAGCTCCAGGCTGATCGCCTTGAGCCGGGGTGAGGCCCAGCCCGCGACGATCTCGGCCACGCGGCGGGAGCCGGTGAAGGCGACCTTGGCCACGTCTGGGTGGGTGCACAGCGCCTCGCCGATCGGCGGCCCCTCGCCCGTGACGACGTTGACCACGCCGGGCGGCAAGGCGCGCCGCGCGATGTCGCAGAGCGTCCAGGCGGCGATCGGCGCCTCCTGAGCCGGCTTGACGACGACCGTGCAGCCCGCGGCGAGCGCGGGCGCGAGCTTCCAGACGACCAGCGCCACCGGGAAGTTCCACGGCGTGATCGCCGCGACCACGCCGATCGGGTCCGGGCGGACGTAGCTCCCGGTCGCGATGGTCGGCCCCGGCAGGTGCTCGTTCCAGCGCCGCGCGGCCTCGGCGGCGAAGTGGTGGACGACCTCGACGGCCCGCGCCACCTCGGCCGCGGCCTCGGCCATGGGCTTTCCCACCTCGAGGTGGACCAGCTCGGCGATGTGGTCGGCGGCCGCGTCCAGGAGCGACGCGTAGGCGGCGATGGCCGCGGCACGCTCGAGCGGCGGGGTGTGCCGCCACTCCTCGAGGGCGCGCGCGGCGGCGCGGACGGCCAGGTCGACCTCCACCGGCCCGCACGCGGCCATCTCGGCCAGGCGCCGACCGTCTATCGGTGACTCGACGGCGAGGGTCTCGGCGGTCTCGACTTCACCGCCGCCGATGAGCGCGGGCAGGCGCAGCGGGGCCCGGGTGAGCGGCGCCGGGGGCGCCTCGTGCCTGACGAGCGGACCCTGGCTCAGGGGCGCCGCCGCCTTCGCTTGGAGCCCGACGAGCGGATGACCTGGCGGATGCGCCAGGCGGGCAGATAGCCCTCGACCGCCTGGATCTCCTGGTGGGCCAGGCGGCG